>DATAET010000028.1:0-3644 GCA_036257855.1 Gaiellaceae bacterium
CTCATCCTCGTCGGCTTCGCCATCCAGCGCGTGCTGATGGACATCATCGCCGGCATCGCGATGTTCATCGAGCGCTGGTACTCGGTCGGCGACACGATCCACATCCCGATGCACGAGCTGCAGGGGATCGTCGAGGACGTCTCTCTCAGGCACACACGCCTCCGGACGCTCGACGGCGAGATGATCCACATTCACAACTCGCAGATCCCTTCGGTGCGGGTGCTGCCGAGCGGGGCAAAGGAGCTCCAGCTCGAGGTCTTCGTCACCGAAGGGGAGAAGGGCGTCGAGATGGTCGACTCGGTCGCGTCGATCCTGCCCCAGGGACCGACGACGTTCATCCGTCGCCCGCACATCGACCGCGTGGACGAGATCTCCGAGTCGCTCTACCGCCTCAGCGTGCGCGCCGCCGTGGCCCCGGGACGTGAGTGGCTCGTGGACGGATTCTTCGCCGACCTTCTCCGGGAGACTGCCGAGCCCGGTCTGATCGTGCACGGGCCCGTCACGCTCGCCGTCGACGAGTCCGCGGCGCGGAGCTACTCGCGGGCGAACCCGGCGACACGGCGCGGTGACGAGTGGTGGCCGTCGCTCTCTAGGGCGCTCTAAGCTCGGCGAGCAGGCGGTCGATCTCGTCGGCCGTGTTGTAGTGGACGATCCCCACGCGCACCGCGCCGTCCGGCAGGCGCAGGCGCTTCATCACCTCGACTGCGTAGTAGTCGCCGTGCCAGATGAAGATCCCGCGGTCAGCGAGGTGTTCAGCGACCTCGGCGGGAGTCTTGTCCTGCAGCGTGATGGCGAAGGTCGGAACCCGCCCCTCCATCGTCGGCAGTCCGTAGAGCCACACGTCGGGGGGCAGGCCGTCCAGGAAGCGTTGCCCGAGCTCGCGCTCATGCGCGGTGATCGCCTCCCAGCCGAGCGACTCGACGTACTCGATGGCTGCGACGAATCCGGCCAGGAGCTCGTGCTGCATCGTCCCGGTCTCGTAACCAGGTGCGGGGCGGACCTTGTACGGGCGCCAGCGGTCGAGGAGCTCCCGGCGGACGAAAGCGAGCCCTAGATGCGGGCCGTAGAACTTGTACGGCGAGCAGAGGAGGACGTCGGCGCCGATCGAGGCCACGTCGATCGGACCGTGTGGCGCGTAATGCACCGCGTCCACCCACGCGAGTGCCCCCGCGTCGTGCGCGAGCCCGCAGATTCTCTCGGCGTCGACGAGCGTCCCCAGCGCGTTGGAGGCCCAGGGGAATGCCACCACCCGTGTCAGCTCCGAGAGTTGCTCCTCGAGGTCGGAGAGGTCGAGATCCGCGAACCGCACGCTGACGCCGAGGTCGTGGGCGAGCTCGAGCCAGGGCGAGACGTTGGCATCGTGGTCGAGTCTCGTGACGACGACCTCGTCGTCCTCCTTGAGCTCACGCCCCACGGTTCGGGTGAGCATGAAGTTGAGGTTGGTCATGCTCGGGCCGAAGATCGTTTCGTCCTCCGAGCAGCCGAGGAACCGAGCCGCGGCTGCGCGGGCGTTGTCGATCAGCTCACCGGTGCGCCGGCTCGTCTCGAAGGCGCCGCCGACGTTGGCGTTCGACTCGCCCAGGTAGCCGGCGATCGCATCGATGACACTGTCGGGGACCTGCGTCCCCGCCGGTCCGTCCAGGAAGATGAACGGACGCTGAAGGGCGGAGAACTGCGCCCGCACGGCCTCGACGTCGAGAACCGCGGTGCTCACAGCTCGCGTCCGTTGACGCGCCAGCTGTAGCGGGGGGCGGGGTTGAGCGATGCGCTCACGAAGCAGCCCCACTCGGCGCTCTCGAGCAGCGCGCGAAGATCCTCGTCCGACAGCCCGTTCTCGAGCTGGACGTCCATCCGGCACTCGATGTTGGTGAATCCGTAACGGTCGTCCTGCTCGCGGCGAGTGACCGTTCCGGACACGTAGGCGGTGGCCTCTACGTCGACGCCCCGCTGTCGCGCGAAGTACTGGAGACTGGAGATCGAGCAGCGAGCGAGTCCGGCGAGCAGCAGGTGCTCGGCCTTCGCGTCCTCGAGCTCGAATGCTTGTCCGTCCGCGGAGAGCCCTTCGTCGTCGAGGGTGACCCAGTAGTCGAAATGTTTGGCCCGAACCGTCACCGTCCGGTGCGCAATTTACGGTCCCGCTCGTGCGGTTGCGTACGTTGAACGAGGCAGAGTGCTACGCGCGGTGCTACGGCGTCCACGAAGAGAGCGTCAGCATCGTCCGCTTCGTGCCTCGTCGTTCTCGGTTCGAGAGCACCCTGAGTGGCGAGGACATCAGGCGCCTGTTTGAGTTGCGCCTCGATGCCCGCGAGCCCGAGCCCGAGCTCGAAGCCGCCGCCTAGCGAGGTCCCGGATGTGCTTGCGCCCGATCTCCGGGCGATCTTCTGCGGGATCAATCCCGGCCGGTGGTCAGCGGCGGCGCACGCGCACTTCGCCAACCCGAGGAACGACTTCTGGCGGCTGTTGCGGGATGCCGAGTTCACTCCTCGGCTGCTCGCGCCCGACGAGCAACTCGAGCTGCCCTCGTTCGGCTACGGGCTTACGAACGCCGCTCTGCGCACGACGTCCGGCTCCGGCGATCTGCGTCGCGGGGACTTCGCGGGCGCTGAGGAGCGGCTAACCGCCCTCGCGCATGAGCTGAGGCCGGGATGGATCGCGTTCGTCGGGAAGGAGGCATACCGCGGTGTCTTCAACGAGCGGCCGGAGCTGGGCGTGCAGGAGCGGCGGCTCGGCGACTCCCGGCTCTTCGTCCTTCCGTCCACGTCGCCGGCGAACGCTGCAGTGCCCTACGCCGAACGGCTCGGCTGGTTCCGGGCGCTTCGGGAGGTACTCCCCTAGCCGGTCCAGCGGTTCGTGATCGGCGTGCGCCGGTCGCGGCCGAAGGCCTTTGGCCGCAGCTTCACGCCCGGCGGAGCCTGTCGGCGCTTGTACTCGGCTCGATCGATCAGCGCAATCGCTCGCTCCACGACCTCCGGCTCGAACCCGTCTGTCAGGTCGTCGCGTGAGCGATCGTCTTCGACGTAGGCCTCGAGCACCTGGTCGAGCGCGGGGTACGGAGGCAGGGAGTCCTCGTCGAGCTGATTGTCGCGAAGCTCGGCGCTCGGCGCCCGGTCAATGATCGACGTGGGGATCAGCTCCTTCCGCTCGTTCATGTGCCTCGCCAGCCGGAAGACGTCCGTCTTGAACACGTCCTTCAGGAGCGCGAACCCGCCGGCCATGTCGCCGTAGAGCGTGGCGTAACCGACCGAGAGCTCCGACTTGTTCCCCGTCGCAACCACGAGCCACCCGAATTTGTTCGAGAGCGCCATCAACAGCACTCCACGGATTCGAGCCTGGAGGTTCTCCTCGGTGATATCCCGCTCCCGGCCCTCGAAGGTGCCGGCAAGCGCCTGCTCGAAGCCCTCGAAGATCGGGTCGATCGGAATCTCGAGGAAGCTGGTGCCGAGATTCTGCGCAAGCGCCTTCGCGTCGCGACGCGTCTCCTCCGACGAGTAACGGGAAGGCATCGAGACGGCGTGAACGCGATCCGGGCCGAGCGCCTCGACCGCCAGTGCGAGCGTCAGCGCCGAGTCGATCCCGCCCGAGACGCCCACGACGATCTCGGCGAACCCGTTCTTCTCCACGTAGTCGCGCAGACCGAGCTCGAG
>DATAET010000029.1:0-23400 GCA_036257855.1 Gaiellaceae bacterium
GACCACGCCTACGACCACGACCTCGTCGACGCCGACCACCCCGGCCACGCTGCCGGAAGGCGTGGTCCTCCGCAGAGGGGCCAAGGGCGCGGAGGTGAGGCAGGTACAGGAGGCGCTGGTCGCGCTCGGGTACTCGACAACTATCGACGGGAAGTTCGGGCCGGCGACCGCGCAGGCCGTCAAGTCCTTCCAGGCGTCCTCAGGCCTCACCGACGACGGCGTCGTCGGGCCGGCAACGCTGTCGGCTCTCTCGGCGGCGGTCAACGGGACGTAGCGTCTCGCACACGCCCGCCCTCGGCGCGTGCCGCTAGTCAGGCCCCACGTCCTCGGTCGGAGCCGATCCAGGGGGCGATGCTTGGCGCCGAGTCGCCGTGCGATGCATGGGCCGGGCAGGACCTCGAACTTCGTGACGCCCCGGATCTCTCCTGAGCTACCCGGCCCGTGCCCACGATGGCTGTTCGGGCCGCACCGCGCAAGATGGCCAGAATCGCCGTGTCTCGTTCGGCGGTTCTGACAGGACCGCGCCTTAGTCTGGTCTCGTGCCTGTGGAGACTCCACTCGCGCAGCCCGAGGCCCTGGGGGTTCCGAAGGGCGACATCCTCTGGCGAGCTGCACGGTATGGCCAGCTCATCGACGTGCGTTGCGAGATGCCCCAGTGCTACTGCTCCCCGGGGTCCTAGGTACTTCGAGCCGAGATCGTCGGGTGCCAAGTGGATGCCAACGGCTGACCACTATCCGAAACTCAAGATGCATGTAAGTCGCCTCGCCCTGGACAACGTCCGACTCGCGCATCGCGTCTGCAACCAACGTGATCACACGTGGCGGAAGAAGATCAACGAGCTGCGCCTGAAACGGATGTCGCTTGAGGAGATCGCCAAGGAACTAAACGCGAAGAAGGTGCCACCCATTCACGGCACCAGCCGATGGACGGCCGCGAGGGTTCGAAAGGCGTTCACTTCCTAGGGGCCGCCGCTCCGGGGGGAACATTTCGCGGGTTCGATTCCCGCCGCCTCCATCAAAGTCCGCGCAACAGCACGACATTCACGGCCGATGTCAGTGAGACTCACGACGTGGCGATTCCAGTCGGCGGCGGTGTGCTCTCGTCGACGTGGCTCAGCAGCGTGCTTGAGGAGTCCCACGAGTGGCCGCACGGTTCAGTGCGAGTTCGCAGCACACGACGGATCGGTACTGAGCATGGCCTGAGCGGACAGATCCATCGTGTCGCGATCGAGACGGAGCGGGGTGGGCCACGATCCATCGTGGTCAAGCAGGAGACCGCGGCTGCGGTGGATCGCGAGTTGCTCTTTCGTAGTCACTGCGGAGAACTCGTGCACGGCTCCATTCCCGATCTCCTCTGCGGTCTTACCGACCCCGACGCCGAACGCGGAGTGCTCGTGCTCGAAGACATCGCCCCTGCTGAGCAGGGCGATGTGCTCCACGGGTGCAACGAGGAGCAGTCCGAGGCTGTCGTTCGCGTTTTAGCTCGGCTGCACGGCTGTTCCAGGAGCGTCGTCGGCGAGCCCGAAGAGGCTGATCTGCCTCGTTGGACGGCGGACCCCATGGAGTCGGAACGCTGGCGCAATCGGCTTGGGCGAGCAAGCGAGCGGTTCCCGGAGATCTTGGGACCGAGTGTGCTTTCGCTGCTCGATCTGCCCGACAGAGTCGTAGACACGGGGCGCGTGCTTAGCGAAGGTCAGTCGTCGTGGCTCCAGGTCGATGCGCACCTCGACAACACGCTCTTTCGACCGGACGGCACGGTTGTATTGCTCGACTGGTGCAACGCCGCGATCGGGCCGCCGGTCCTCGATCTAGCTCGCTTCCTCACCGAGGGGGTCGTTGAGCCAATTCGACGGGATCGAGTCACCGCCCTCCTGTCCCTCTATACGGAGGAGCTACGCCTGCTCGGAGTCGGACACGTATCGGTCGTGGAACTCGCGTCGAGCTTCGAGGTCGCACTGCCCCCTCTCCTTCAGGGTGCGATCGGCTGGGCCGGCCGCGATGACCTGGAGCTGGGCGCTCGCGCGACCGCGGTCTGCGAGAGCTTCCTTCGAAGCATGTGCGGCTGGGTTCTCGGCGACGAGTCTGGGTCGCAGCAGGGAAGCAAGGTGCTCTGACGATGGCGCTGTTGCGCGGATCTTCGCGCCTTCCGAACCCGTCGCCTCCATAACGCGCATCGTTGAGCGACTTGGAGGAGAACGCTCGGATTTGGCTCGGATAAGTCGGCGCCCGCCGGAGACCAGCGTAGTCGAGGTTCAGGCGGCGCGGTTATAGGATCCAGTCCAGATCGCCGAGGCAGCCTTGCGATTCAAGCGTCCAACAGACGATCCATGGGGGGAGGTCACGCGATGAGTATTCGACTTCGGCGTTTCCTTGTTCCGACGACCCTGCTGGCCCTCGTGCTCGGCGTATCAGGCGTCGCGGCGCAGAACGGCCCGGCAGGCAACCCGACCAACACCAAGGTCGCCGGCATCGACGTCGACGCCACGACGATCCCGCAGCTCGAGGCGTTGATGGACTCGAACCGGATCAACTCGGTCAACCTGATGAACTTCTATCTCCAGCGCATCCGCAAGCTCGGCCCGGTGCTCAACGCAGTGATCACGGTCAGCCCGACGGCTCACGCCGACGCAGTTGCGGCCGACAAGGCGCGGCGCAACGGCGACCACCGTCCGCTGCTCGGGATTCCGATCATCGTCAAGGACAACGTCGACACCACCGGTATGCCGACGACAGCCGGGTCCTGGGCACTCGCCGGGAGCATGCCCGACGACGCGTTCATCGCGGCAAGGCTGAAAGCCGCCGGCGCCATCATCATCGGCAAGGCCAACCTTTCCGAATGGGCCAACTTCCGGTCCGGCCCGTCGTCGAGCGGCTGGAGCGGCATCGGTGGCCAGACGAACATGCCGTACGTCCTCGATCGCAACCCGTGCGGCTCGAGCTCAGGCTCCGGCGTTGTCGCAGCTGCTGATCTCGCGGTCGCAGCCGTCGGCACGGAGACTGACGGCTCGATCGTCTGTCCGTCCGGCGCCAACGGCGTCGTCGGGATCAAGCCGACACTCGGGTTGTGGAGTCGCGCAGGCGTCGTCCCGATCAGCGCCGAGCAGGACACCGCCGGCCCGATCGCCCGCAACGTGACCGACGCAGCCGTGCTCCTCGGCGCAGCGACCGGAGTCGACCCGAACGACCCCGCAACCGCCGCCTCCGGCCTGCCCGGCAACGCCTTCACCGACTACACGCAATTCCTCAACGATCACGCCCTTCAGGGCAAGCGGATCGGCGTCTGGCGCGCCGGCACGTACGACCCAGGGTTGGTGGGCTCGGTCGTCGAGCCGATCCTCGCCAACGTGATCACGGCGCTCAAGGCCCAAGGTGCGACCGTCGTTGACCCGACCGACATCGACCTGTCGGCGACAGCCAACGAGTTCCCAGCGCTCCTGTGCGAGTTCAAGACGGACATCGCCACGTACCTGCACACCTACGTCCACGGTACGAACCCGGTGTCGCACGCCGCCTATCCGCAAACGCTCGCCGAGCTGATCGCGTTCGACAAGGCGCATCCGAACCTCGAGGGTCCGTGGAACGATGCGGTCTTCGAGGCTGCCGAGGCGACGAACGGCCGTGACGCCGCTTGCGCCGCCCTCCGCGCGACGACGACGCCGCCCGTTCAGGCAGCAATCACGCAGCTCATGGCCGCGAACCACCTCGACGCGATCATCGCCCTGACGAACGGTCCGGCATGGCCGACGAACGACAACCCGAACGAGGGCGACCTCGACGGCCACTTCGAGTACTTCGTGGGCTCGTCGACGGCGGCCGCGGTGTCGGGCTACGCCGACATTACGGTGCCGGCCGGCTACGACGCGGGACTGCCGCTCGGGATCACCTTTATCGGTGGCCGCTGGGCCGAGCCGAAGCTGATCGGCTTTGCTTACGACTACGAGCAGGGGACCCATGTTCGTGTCCCGCCGCAGTTCATCCCGACGATCGGAGACGCTCTGTTCCCCGGCGTCCCAAACCCGCTTCTGGCGCAGGCGTGGCGGCAGCAGGCGACCCAGGGTCAGCGCGATCTCGTCGTGCGCCTCCGGTAGGACGAGGCACTTAGGGGAGTGGTCGCGGGCGTTCGCCCGCGACCGCTCGTCTCGTCAGCTGGTGTTGCTCAGGTTGGCGAAAGGCGGCGGGAACATTTCGCGGGTTCGATTCCCGCCGCCTCTGTATCCGGCCGACCACTTGCCGTGTCGCCCTTAGGGAGACGGGGCCAAGGCGATCGACATCGCTTGGGGTCGCCAACCGTGCGAGTGAACGGGCACGACGTCGAGCCTGGCGCTGGGAGTGCACCGACTATGTTTTTGCCTGCCGTCTGTACCGAGATGAGAGCGGGTCCTCCGGCAGCCTGTTCGGAGATGTGCTGCTTGCGCCGGACGGCGACTCGGAGCTACCGTCCTCGACATGAGCGCTGACCCCACCCGCGCTGCGTACGACGCGCTCATGAACGGCGACGTCGATCCGCTCCTCTCGCTCATCCACCCCGACATGGTGTGGTATGGACGACGCAGGCTCACACGGTTCTGGCAGCGACCGCCGTCCTGACGCGGGCCCGACGAGGCCCGTGAGGTTCTCCTGTCAGGAATGGATTGGCGGAGGAAGGCAGGCGATCGTGACGGGCGCCTCGACTCGGTGGAGCGGTGTGGCAACCGCGTCGTGGTCGCCTTCTCGTGGTCGGAGCGCACCGGCAAGCGCCACGAGTGGGCGCAGGTGCTCCAGCTGAAGGATGGCAAGATCGTCGCGATGCAGGACTACGCGAAGCCGTCGAGAGCGGGACTCGTCACGCGGGTGCGTACGGCCCTTGCTTAGCCTCTGTCGACGCTGCAGAGCGCGAGGTGCGCCTCGATCGGGAAGGAGAGCGAGCCGTGCCCGACGAACCGGTCGAGGGCACGTTCGACCTCGTTCACTAGCTCTTCGTAGGCCGGTGCCGGAGCCGCCGCAACCAGCGCTGCGAGCGGTGACCCTCCGACGTAGCCCCGTACGAACGTCTCCGCCGAGGCGAAGCGGACGTCGCCGGTCTCGGCGTGTATCTCACCGTCATCGAAGCCAGCCGCCTCCAGCAGCTGTGATAGCTCGCCGGCGTCGCTGAGCGCGAACGGTGCGCGCATGAGCGCCTCGGCCTCTGCCCCGATCGTCCGACCCAATGCCGCGGCCAGCACAGCGAAGCCAGGCGCGCGATCGATCTCTCGCCAGACCATCACGACCGCGCGCCCGCCCTGCACCAGGACGCGCGTCATCTCGCGCAAGGCAGCCTCTCGATCAGGGAAGAACTGAAGCCCGAGCTGGCAGCAGACAACGTCGAAGCTCGCGTCTGCGAACGGCGACGCCTGCGCATTCCCCTCGACCCACTCGATCGCAGCGCCTTGGACGGTCGGCAGTTCGGAAGCGACCGCGAGCATGCCCGGGTTCAGGTCCAGAGCCGCGACGTGTCCATCCACGCCGACCGCCTGCGCCGCCAGCCGTGCGACGAGCCCGGTACCGCAGGCGACATCGAGAACACTCGTTCCTGGCTGCAGGGCGGCAAGCTCGACAACGCGCGGACCCCACGGCCCGAACACGGCTGGCACCAACTCACGCTGGTAGATCTCGGCGGCGCTGCCCGCAAGCTGCCATCGTTCGCGCTCCGGCATGCCGGGAACTAGCGGAACGACAAGCGCCCGGGCGGCCAGTAGGTGATCGTTACCGGGCCGACCAGGTTGCCGCGCGGCACCGTTCCCCATGTGCGCGAGTCGCAGGAGTGGATGCGGTTGTCGCCGAGGACGAAGTAGTGGCCCGCCGGAACGCGCGGCCACCTGCCGTTCTCATGTCCGCGCAGTGACGGATCGACGTACGGCTCGGCGAGCCGGTCGCCTGAGATGTAGATGGACCCGTCGCGCTCGGACACGATTTCGCCGGGCAATCCGACGATGCGCTTGACGAAGGTCGAGCCTCCGTCACCCAGTCCACACCGCTGCGCCATCTCGGGAGATCTGAAGACGACGATCTGACCCCGCTTAGGGTCAGTGAACCTGTACGCGAGCCTGTTGGCGATCACTCGGTCGCTGAATCGCCCCTCACAGAAGGCGGTGGGCTTCGCGCAGTGGAGTGTCGGCTCCATCGAAGGCGAGGGGATGCGATACGGCTTGGCGACCTGTGCCTGAAACGCGAGGACGAAGGCGAAGGCCACCGCGACGGTCACAGACCAGTCGACAAGTGTCCGCCAGGGCTGGGGTATCCGGCTCTGAGTGCGATCGAGAACCTTCATCGTCGGCTTCGCATGGACATTGTCACGCACTCGGACCGCGTAGCCATCGGCGGGCAAGACGAGGGGCCGGGAAGCCCGGCCCCTATAGCGCGATATCTGCGCTACGCCTTGATCTCGATGCGGCGTCGCTGCGCGCGTTCCGACTTCGGAACGCTGACCTTGAGGATGCCGCCTTCGAGCTTCGCCTCGACCTTGTCCGGATCCAGGTGGCTCGGGAGGCTGACGCGATACGCGAACCGGCCGGTTCGTCGGGACTGCCGGCGAACCGTTCCCTTCCGCTCGGGCTCCTTGATCTCGCCCGTGATCGAGAGCTCGTTGCCGACGAGCTCGATGTTCACGTCCTCGCGCTTGACGCCGGGCAGCTCGGCCTCGAGGACGTACGCGTCGTCCGTCTCCTCGAGGTCGACGAGCGGAGACCAGCCCGCTTTCTCCGTGAACTGCGACGACCAGCCGAGTCCGCCGAACGTCTGCTCGAGCATCCGGCGCATGCGCTCGGTCATCTGCTCGAGCTCGCTCAGCGGCTCCCAGCGCTCTGGCGTCGTGGAGGAGCGGCGCTCCGGGAGAGTCTGAGACATGTGGACCTCCTTTCTCCCGTTGCGCGGTCCGTACCCGTGTGCCAGCTCCCGTAACCCGGCAGGCAGCGGTCATTCCCGCAATTTGCGACCTTGCTTCGGACTGTCGGTCGAGTCGTCTACCGATCGGCGCGCTCGAGGCCGAGGCGGCGCAGCGAGCGTTCGAGCTCGGGAACACGCTCTCGGATGCGCTCGAAGTCCTGACCCGAGAGCGAGAGGAGCCTCATCGGCGTTCGCGCCACGACGGTCGCCGTCCGCTGGCCCGTAAGCAGGAGTGCGATCTCGCCGAACCAGTCGCCTGCGCCGAGAGCCTGGGTCGCCTCGTCACCGTCCGTCAAGACCTCGGCCTCTCCCTCCTCGATGAAGTAGACCGCGGTTCCGTAGTCGTCGAGCGTGATGACCTGTGCGCCGGCTCCGACTTCGACCTCTCTCATCGCGGCTGCGAGCTCGTCGAGCTCCGCCGGAGGAAGATCGGCGAGGACCAGAAATGCGGCGATCCGACTCGTGTCCACGGCAGCGGATCGTGCCACAGGAAGCCGGCGGCTTGCCGGCACGGTTTTCGTGCTAGGCTCGTCGTGCGGAGCGTCACAATCTGCTCCGCGACTAGCTTCGCGAGGGTCCCACGAATTCGTCCCTGCGGAGTTCCGCCCTCAGCAAACGGGTGGAAGGGCTTCAGGCCGTAGCCAGCTGGCTTGTTAGCACTCGAGCTGAGGAGGAACGGATGGAAATGCGTGTCGTCGTACCGGACGCGACGACTGTGCCTTCGCTTGCCGAGCAGCTGTGCGCCGCGCTCGGCTCCGACCGAGTCTCGATTCGGCGCGACCGTCCGGAGGTCGATGTTCGGGTCGAGCAGGGGTCGGACTGGAGAGTTCTTCGTGTCTTGAACGCGGTCGAGCGATGGCGCCAGCGCGCCGGCGTCGAGTCAGTGGAGATGTGGCTCGGAGAACGCTCTTGCGTCCTCGGCTGACGAGCTTCGATTCTCGTCGCGGGCCTTTCGTGCTCAGCGTCGGATCGGGAGTTCTGGGACTCGTCCTTGCGGCTGTTGCTGCTCGCCAATACGCCCCTGCGCCTTGGCCGAGTTTGCCCGTCAGCCCCGGTCTCGTCGCCGCCGCCGGAGGACTCTCGCTCCTCGGTTATGCGTTCAAGGCGTACGGCTGGAAACGCCTGTTCGCAGCCAATGAGCGGCCGCAGCCGCTTGCGCTCGCTGCCGCGTTGGGCGGAGCGTCCGTCACATCGCTTGCGCTTCCCGGGAGATTCGACGATGTCGTCCGGATCGCGATCGTCCGCCGTTTTCGTGACTGCCCGGCGGGGGTCAGGGCGCTCTGCCTCTCCCTGTTCATGCTCGGACTGGTGGACGCTGTCGCCCTTGCTCCCCTAGCCCTCGTCGCGGCCGCGCTTTCGGGTGACTCGCTCGCACTCCGTCTCGGCCTCGTGTTCGTCGTCGGCGTCGGCCTTGCCGCGGGAGCAGTCATCGTCGCCCTGCCTCGGCTGACCGCGAGTAGTCCGGTCGTCCGGTTCCGGCTCGGTCGCTGGGTACGCCCGCGCACCGCGAGCTTGCGGGAGGCGTTCGAGGCGTGGGCGCTCGTCTCTGCATGCTGGCTCACGCGCGCCCTGGGGCTCTGCGTCCTCTTCGCGGCGCTCGGACTCGGTTTCTCGATCGCGCTGGCGCTCCTGTTCCTCTGTGCGAGCAGCGCGGCCGCAGCGCTGCCCATCGGTCCTGGGGGAACGGCCACCCAGGCCGGTGCGGGCGCCGCCGCGTTGATGGCGTCCGGGGTCGGAGTCGGCGAGGCTGCAGGCGCCGCAGTCGCTTCCCAAGTACTAGGGATGGTCGTCGGTGCGTCGATCTTCCTCTTCGCGGCCGCCTGGCGTAGCGGCTTGCGGTTGACACCGCCGTATCGTGCCGTCTCGGCGGTGGCGAGCCGGTGATTGTCGTCGCGCCTTCGATCTCCGAACTGCAACGCGACTTGCCGCCCAGGCTGGACTGGGAGGCGTTTTCCGCCGCGTACTTTCCCGGCAGCCGCCGACGCGATCTTCACGCGATCGTCGCGTACGGCGCCTACAGACGTTCGCTCGTCACCGGCGAACGGCAGGCGAGACAAACCGATGCCAAGCCGGTCGAGGAGTGGGAAGACGAAGGCGGCGCTTCGCTGTAGCAGCGTCCTCGGGCGCCGTCGTCAGGAGACGCAACACGGCGCGTTCGTATCGCCGACGAGAAGCTCGAGACGCCCATCCCGAACCCGCCCACGATCACGAGCGGCGAGGTCATCGCTCACAGCGCCGGCGTCAAGGTCGCGTAGCTCGATCCGCGACGTGCTCGTTCGAGGGGCCCGCTTGCCGGGCCGCTCGTCGTTTTTCGCCGCGCGGCGCGATGGGGAGGGCGTTTGACACGAGCCACTCGTGGGCCGAGAATCGCCTCGGCCATAGCGGAGGAAGGGAGTCGGTATGTCCTGGAGCCTCAAGGGCACTTACTTCGAGACGTGCACCTGCGATCTCATGTGCCCGTGCATCCTGTCATTCGACCACGGCGCGACGTACGACTACTGCCGCCTCACGCTCGTCTTCAACATCCGCGAGGGCGAGATCGAGGGGACGGACGTGAGCGGGCGCACGCTCGCTGTGGTCACGGACACCCCCAAGGTCATGACCGACGGCGGCTGGCGCCTCGGCATGTTCGTCGACGAGGGTGCGACGGACGAACAAGTGGACATGCTGGCGGCGGTCTTCGGCGGGCAGAAGGGCGGCCCTATGGCACTACTGGCTCCGCTTGTCGGAGAAGTACTCGGAGTCGAGCGCGCTCCGATCGAGGTCGTCGAGAAAGGACTCAGCCATAGCGTCCGCATCGGCGATGCGATCGACTTCGAGGTCGAGGACATCGTCCCCTTCGGGATCGAGACGGGCGAGCCCGCGAGGCTCACGGGACTCTTCCATCCCGTCGCCTCCGAGCTGACCGCGGCGGAAGCGAAGCGCTCGAAGATCAGCGCGTTCGGGATTGAATACGAAGGGAAGTCGGCGGCGTCCTCGGCGTTCTCCTGGGCCGCCTGAACGCGTGATCGCCTCGGCGCACGAACGCGCTCCGGGCGCGGGGGGTCTCGCGCCTGCCTTCGCCGCCGCGCGTGCTCGGCTCGCGCTCGTCGCTCTGCTCTTCGCCCTCGCCGCCGCGGGCTGGTGGTGGACGGCCGACGAGATGCAAGGCATGGACGGTGGGCCCTGGACGGATCTCGGGACGCTCGGCTGGTTCGTCGGGGTGTGGGTCGTGATGATGGCGGCGATGATGTTTCCGTCGGTGGCGCCGACGGTCGCGCTCTACTCGCGCATGACGAAGAGCCGGTCTCCGGTCGCGCCGCTCCTCTTCACCTCCGGCTACCTGGTCGCGTGGACGAGCATCGGCGTGCTTGCATTCGCCGTCGCGTTGGCGGGCGGACGCCTCTCGGGTGACGTGCTCGCATGGGATCGCGCCGGCCGCTGGGTCGCGGGCGCGACCCTGATCGTTGCCGCGGTCTACGAGCTCACGCCGCTCAAGGACGTCTGCCTCGGGAAGTGCCGCAGCCCACTTGGCTTCCTGCTCGGCGCGTGGCGAAGCGGACGGTCGGGTGCGGTTCAGATGGGTGCGAGGCACGGGGCGTGGTGCATCGGTTGCTGCTGGGCGCTGATGGCCTCGCTCTTCGCGCTCGGAGTGATGAGCCTCGTGTGGATGGCCGTCGTCGCCGGGCTCATTGCGTTCGAGAAGCTGGTTCCGTCCCGTCGGACCGCAACCTACGGCACGGCGGCGATTCTGCTCGTGCTCGGCGTCCTCTTGCTCGTCGCTCCCGACGCAATTCCGGCGCTCACCGTCCCCGGAAGCGGCTCGACGTCTCAGATGGACGAGATGAGCCCCTAGACTGGAGTTCGCCGGCGACCCCGAGATCATCGAGGTTCACAAGATCGTCCAGCGCTGAGCGCGGCAGGGAGATCGAGCCTCGGCACCCGGACGGGCTGCCGGGGCTTGACGGTCCCGGCTCTCAGGGGCGTAGGTCGAGGCCATGTCGACTCCACACACGCCGTCGTGCTGCTCCCGGGAGCGGGTGTTGCCGGCCCAGCCGGCTTACGCAGCGCCAGGAGCTCGGGGACCGCGTCGACGCGGTTGCGAACGACCTCGGGGTGTATCCGGGAGCCCGTCCGCCACCGGACTTCGGCCTCGGCACCGAGATCGAGCGGATCGAGCGCGAGGCGGACGCGCACGGCTTCGGGCGCTTCCATCTCGTCGGCTATGGCGCCGCGCTGCATCCATCACGGCGTAGTCCTTCGCTCGTCCCGCTCCGCCTGCAGATGCTGGCCCTGCAGGTCGAACTCTGTTTGCCGAGGCTCCTCGCCTCGTGCGCCGAGGGCACGTTGGCGGCCTCTGGGCTTCGGCCGGGGTTCTGGCCGGCAGGGCCAGTAGGACAAGCTTACGCCTCTCCCCGTCGCTGCGCTGACCCCCGGGCGCTGCGTCAGCTGCTGACGAGGCGTCATCCGGGACTGGAGCTCTCCCGGCCCTCAGACGCGACTCGTTCCCGTCGGCGCCCGATCGCGCGAGATGTCCAGCCGAAGCGTGCGATCGAGGGTCGACGAGAGGCGCGCAACCTCCTCCTCGAGTGCCTTCAGCGGCGCTCTCCCGTTCTCCGCGAACCAGACGACTCTCACCCTTTCGCCGTCCAGCTCCCAGGTGCCTCGCACCACGCCAGCGACGACGACGATCGGCGAGATCCAGCCCGCCTGCCTGCTGACCGCGGTGCGTCGAGAGGTCGGGATGACGTGGACATCCCCGGTGCCTGGGCCGAGGAGGAACTGGTCGAACCCCGGCAGCAGCCGTACTGCGCCTGTCGGCGGCGTGTCGCGGAGCTCGTCGAGATCGTCCGCGAGCACGTACGCGCGCTCTTCGCCCACCTCGATCTCGACGATGCTCTCGCCGAGCGCGTCGAACCACGTTCGGAGCTGTCGCTTGCCGAACCAGCCGCCGGCCAGCCAGTTGCCGAAGGCGTCGATCGTCGTCGGAGCATAGGCGCGGAAGTAGGCGGCGATGGCCGACGGGGCCGCGCGGTCCGGGTCCGGGATGCCGCGCCAGCGCGAGCTGGCCTGCTCCGGACGCATGAACGTCACGCGGCTTCCCTGACTCGGTCCGAAGCACAGGTCCCCGTGCCAGGCCAGCGGCTTGAGGAGCGTCCCCCAGCCCGAGCGAAGCGCCTCGCCGGCATGTCGGAGCCCGCGTCGTGCGCTGATGGCGGAGACGAGCTCGTCCCGCGTGAGGGGGCCGTCCGCAAGCGCCGCGTGGGCGGCTCCGCGGAGCGCCTGCATCTGCTTCGGGGTCATGCCGAAGTAGCGCTGCCAGCTCGGCCGCTCCCACGAGCGTCCAGAGGCCATGAGGGAGAGGAAGGTCCCGGCCGACTCGGGCGTGAACAGATGGAGCGTGCCCCGCATCGCCCAGGTCTTGATCAACCGACCGTCGCGCAGGGCGCGATCGACCTCGCCGCGCTGCGAGGTCTCGCGGCGGACGCGGATGGCGAGCTCCGCGGACGACGCGACCTGGGCCTGCACCCCGCAGAGACGATCTACGACGTCGACGATGCGCGCGCCCGATCGGATCGAGGAAGTGGCGGCGCAGGCGCCACGCGAGCGCTTGCTCCCAGCTGATCCGGATCGGCATCGGCTCGAGGGTACTTCCCGTCTCGGGTCGAGAAGTTTTGGTTGACAAGACTAGAACCGATGATGTAAGGTAATAGTCGACAAGACCAAAACACGGAGCCGCTGGAGGAAAGATCGATGCTTCCCGCCCCGCTACCGTTCGACTACGTCCAATACCTCGACCGCGGTGACCGCGTCCGCCGCACGCCGATGCAGACGAAGGGCGGCCGCGAGCGTCGAGCTCCCTTCGGCACGAGCGGCGAGTGACGACGACGGCTGGCCGAGGGGAACGGCCGGTGGGCTACGACCCGTCGGAATTCCCCGCGTTCGCGGTCACGGTGGACATCGTGATCCTGACCATGTCCGAGGGGAGGCTGCACGTCCTGCTCGTGCGGCGCGGAGAGGCGCCGTTCCAGGGGATGTGGGCGATCCCGGGCGGCTTCAAGCGACCCGTCGAGACGCTGGACGAGGCCGCGAAACGGGAGCTTCGTGAGGAGACCGGCGTCGACGCTGCGAGCCTGCTGACCCAGTTCGGCGCCTACGGCGATCCCGAGCGCGACCCGCGCACGAACGTCGTGACGATCGGGTACCTCGCGGTGCTTCGCGATGTCGGGGCCATTGCGGCCGGCTCGGATGCGGCGGACGCCGCCCTCGTGCCCGTGTCCGACGTGCTCAACGAGGAGCTCGAGCTCGCGTTCGACCATCTCCAGATCGTCCGCGACGCGATCGAACGGGTTCGCGTCGAGCTCGAGGTCTCGGGCATTGCGACAGCGTTCGTGGGCACGACGTTCACGATGGCCGAGCTGCGCGCCGTGTACGAGGCCATCTGGGGCGTGCAGCTCGACGCCGCGAACTTCCGGCGCAGCATCGTCGCCGACGACGGCTGGGTGATCCCGACCGGGCGTCGCGCTCGCCCCGGGCCTGCGGGCGGGAGGCCCGCTGAGCTGTACCGGGCCGGGCGTGCCTGGAGCCAGGGGGGGCCGATCCATCGCCTGCAACGGTCCGACGAGAGGAAGTGAGGTCGTGAAGGCTGTCGTCTACGACGAGTACGGGCCTCCGGCGGTGCTTCGGCTCGACGACGTCGACCGGCCCGAGCCAAAGGGCGACGAGATTCTCGTCAGGGTCCACGCCACCACGGTCACGCAGACCGATTGCGGCTGGCGGAGTGCGCATCCGTTCATCGTGCGCTACTTCATAGGCCTGCGCCGGCCGAGGCGACGCATCCTCGGGATGGAGCTCGCGGGAGAGGTCGCGGCTGTCGGCGCCGACGTCACCGCGTTCGCGGTCGGCGACGAGGTCTTCGGCATCGGCGGGTTCGGCGCACACGCCGAGTTCGCCTGCAAGCGCGAGAGCGCCGCGGTCGCGCACAAGCCGGCGGGCACGACGTTCGAAGAGGCGGCCGCACTCTGCGACGGCGCCTGCATCGCGCTGTCGTGCCTGAGAGGCGTCGACCTGAGCGAAGGTCGCAGCATCCTCGTGTACGGCGCCTCCGGCTCGGTCGGAACCGCAGCTGTGCAGCTCGCGAAGCACTTCGGCGCCGACGTCACCGCGGTGTGCGACACCAAGAACGTCGAGCTTGTGCGGTCGCTCGGCGCCGATGGGGTGATCGACTACACGCGCGAGGACTTCACGAAGAGCGGTAGGACCCACGACGTCGTCTTCGACGCAGTCGGCAAGACGTCGTTCAGGCGGTGCAGGCCCCTGCTGAAGCACGGTGGGCTCTACGTCGATACCGACCTCGGGTTCATGTGGCACGTGCCGCCGCTCGCCCTGCTGACGAAGTGGGTCGGCGACAAGCGCGTGAGGTTGGGCGTAGCGAAGTACAGGAAGGAGGACGTCCTTTTCCAGAAGGAGCTCGTCGAGGCGGGCGAGTACCGCGCGGTGATCGACCGGACGTATCCGCTGGAGCAGGTGGTCGAGGCGACGATGTACGTCGAGACCGGACAGAAAACGGGCAACGTCGTCCTCACCGTCGGCACGAACGGCGCAGGAGCAAAGGGATGAAAGCCGTCGTGTACGACACGTACGGACCTCCCGAGGTCCTTCGAATCGAGGAGATACCTCGGCCTGTGCCCGAGGACGACGAGGTCCTCGTGAGGATCCATGCGACGGGGGTCACGCGCTCCGACGCCCACCTGCGCGCCGGTGACCCGTTCGTGAGCCGGTTCCAGTCCGGGCTCAGCCGACCGAAGCGGAGGATCCTGGGACACGAGCTCGCAGGCGAGGTCGAGGCGGTCGGCGCGGCGGTCACCGAGTTTGAGGTCGGCGACCGGGTGTTCGGAGCGCTGCCTTACCTCGCGCTCAGTACGGGCGCCCACGCCGAGTACATGTCCGTTCCGGAGACGTTCCCGCTCGCGCACATGCCCGCCGGAATGAGCTTCGAGAAAGCGGGGGCGGTCTGCGACGGGGCCCTCCTGACGTTGAACTGCCTGCGGCCCGCGGGCCGGCTCGAGAGCAAGCGGATCCTCGTCTACGGCGCATCCGGTTCCATGGGGACGGCCGGAGTCCAGCTGGCGAAGCATTTCGGCGCACACGTCACCGCCGTCTGCAACACGAAGAACGTCGAGCTCGTGCGCTCGCTCGGCGCCGACGAGGTGATCGACTATCTACAAGAGGACTTCACCAAGAACGGCGAGACGTACGACGTCGTCTTCGACGCCGTCGGCAAGCACTCGTTCGGGCGGTGCAGGCGCTCGTTGAAGCCCGGGGGGCTGTACCTGCCAACGGACGGATTCTGGAATATCGCCCTGTGGCTCCTGCACAAGCGGATGGGCGACAAGAAGGTCGTGTTCGAGCTGCCTCCCCGCATGCGCAAGCAGGACGTCCTCTTCCTGAAGGCGCTGATCGAAGCCGGCGAGTACCGACCCGTCCTCGACCGCAGCTATCCGCTCGAAGACGTGATCGAGGCGCACCGGTACGTCGAAACGCAGCAGAAGACTGGCAACGTCGTGCTCACGATCGGCCACGACGGGGCCGGAGCAGCGCTGTGAAGGCGGTCGTCCGTCACCGGTACGGCTCACCCGAGGTCCTCGAGATCGAGGACCTCGCCAAGCCGGTGCCCAAGGACGACGAGGTGCTGGTGCGCGTCCGGGCGGCGTCCGTCAATCCGGCGGACTGGTACGCGATGACGGGCCTGCCGGTGGCGCGCCCGCAATCCGGGCTGCGGAAGCCGAAGGAGCCGAGGCTCGGCGTCGACATGGCCGGTGAGGTCGAGGCGGTCGGCCGAAACAGGACCGACTTCACGCCCGGTGACCAGGTCTTCGGCGCGAGAAGCGGAGCCTTCGCCGAGTACGTGTGCGTGCGCGATGCCGTGGTACCGAAGCCCGCCAACCTGAGCTTCGTGCAGGCCGCGGCCGTGCCCGTCGCGGCCGTCACCGCGCTCCAGGGGCTGCGCGACAAGGGCGGGCTCGAGGCCGGGCAGAAGGTCCTGATCAACGGGGCATCGGGCGGCGTCGGGACGTTCGCCGTGCAGATCGCCAAGGTGCTCGGTGCCGAGGTGACCGGCGTGTGCAGCACCGGGAACGTGGAGACCGCGCGCACGCTCGGCGCCGACCACGTCGTCGACTATACGAAGGACGATTTCACCCGGACCGGCGGGCGTCACGACCTGCTGCTCGACATCGCAGGGAGCCGCTCGCTCGGGGCGTGCAGACGGGCACTCGAGCGGGAGGGGCGTCTCGTCATCGTCGGAGCACAGAAGGGCAACCGGGTGCTCGGCGCTCTCGGTCACGTGATCAGGCTGAAGCTGGCATCGCTCGGCAGGAGCCCCCAGGTGATCTTCTTCGTCGCGAAGCTGAACAAGGAGGATCTCCTGTTCCTGGGGGAGCTGCTGGCGTCGGGAGAGGTGACACCTGTGGTCGACAGGGAGTACGCACTGAGCGAGATCGCGGACGCGTTCAGCTACCTCGGAGACGGACACGCTCGCGGCAAGATCGTCGTGACCATCTGAGCGCTGCGACGACGCGCTCGCGTTTGGATGCCGAGCGAACCGGAAACGCTCGTAGCGGGTGATGAAGGTGCTCCTCGCCTTCGTGGTGCTCGCCGCTTTCGGCGTTTCCAGCCTGCCTTTGAAGACGATCGCGCGCGAGCCGCTACCGGGGTCGGCGAATCGGTTCGACTACGAGAGCGTCGACTCGCACGCGCACCGTCTGTACATCGCGCACATGGACGCGGACACGCTGCTCGTCTACGACACGCGTAAGCGACGATTGGTCGAGACGATCGCTGCCTCCGGAGTCCACGGTGTCATCGTCGTTCCCTCGCTCGGTCGGGTCTATGCCTCCGCGACCGACGATCACGAGGCCTGGACGATCGACGCACGCACCGGCAAGGTGCTCGCCCGCGCGCCGGCCGGGGACTACCCGGACGGCCTGGCGTTCGACCCGGTCGAGAGGCACGTCTTCGTCTCGGACGAGTCGGGCGGGGTCGAGACCGTGCTCAACGCGTCGGGGCGACGTATCGCGACCGTGTCCCTCGGTGGAGAGGCAGGGAATGTCCAGTACGACGCCGGCTCGCACATGGTGCTGGCGGACGTCCAGACGCGTGACGTCGTCGCACTCATCGATCCGAAGTCGAACCGCGTCGTCCGGGACGTCTCGCTCCCCGGATGCGACCACGATCACGGCCTTCTCGTGGATGCGCCGCGTCGGCTCGCGTTCGTCGCGTGCGACGGGAACGCGAAGCTCCTCACCCTCGACCTGAGGACGTGGAAGGTCACCGGCACGGACGACGTGGGTGACGACCCGGACGTGCTGGCCTTCGACTCCTCGCTTCGACGCTTGTACGTCGCCGCCGAGAGCGGCGTGGTGGCGGTCTTCGACGAGCGCGGACGCACGCTGGTGAAGCGCGGACAGTCGTTTCTCGCCCGCTCGGCGCACAGCGTCGCCGTCGACTCGCGTACGCACCGCGTCTACTTCCCGCTCGAGCGCGGCTCGGACGGACGCCCTCAGCTACTGGTCATGGCGCCCGGGTAGAACTTCGTCGAACGTCGTGTTCCGGCTCCTCGCTCTCCCGCTCGCGCTCGTCGCACTCCAGCCGTACCACGCCTCCGTGCAACCGCTCCCCCCGCCGCTCGAGACGAGCCTCGACGGAAGGTTCTGGGAGCCGGGCTGCCCCGTCGCGCTCTCCGACCTCCGCCTGCTGACCGTGACGCACTGGGGCTTCGACGGCCGGTCGCACATGGGTCAGCTGGTCGTGAACCGGGACTCGGCACGGCCGCTCGCGACGGTCTTCCGGAAGCTGTACGAGCTCCACTTCCCGATCAGGCACATGCGCCTCGACGACATGTACGGCCCGCGCCGCGCCCGCCCGACCGACGGCGATATCTCGGGTGCGTTCCACTGCCGGAGGGCGGTCCCTTCGCCTTGCGGAACGGGTAGCGGGAACTGGTCGAACCACGCCTACGGACACGCGGTCGACCTGAATCCGCGCGAGAACCCGTACGTCGGCTGCGGCGCCGTATACGACCCGAAGGGCCGGGCGTACGTCGACCGGTCACCCATCCGCAAGGGGATGGTGACGCCCGCCGTCATCCGCGCATTCGCGTCGATCGGCTGGGGGTGGGGTGGGAGCTGGAGCGGCGAGACGAAGGACTACATGCACTTTTCTTCGACGGGCCGCTAGCTACGCCTCGGCGGCGTGCTCCTTCGCGACGTCGCCGATGATCCCGGCGAGCTCCCGGGGGCGCGACCACATGGGCCAGTGGCTCGTCGGCAGGTCGACCCACGTGAGGTTGCGCAGCTCGGCGAATCCGGCGAGCCAGGCGTAGCCCTCCTTGATCGCCTCCTTGTACTGCTCGGACGTGTAGCCGGTGCAGATCGCTGTGCTCGGCACGTCGAAGCGCGCATCGTTGGTCAGCACCGGGGCCTCGCGCAGGACTCCTCCGGGCTCCGGCACCGCCCGCCGCCGGAGCGTCTCGAGCTGCTCCTCAGTGAGCCCCTCGAGGTTCTCCTCCGCAGCGAGCTCCTCAGGCGAGGGAAGCGACTTCTCGGCGTCCTCGAACTCCGGGTCGAGCGCGCCCGTCGCCGGACCGGAGTCGACGTACACCATGGCGGCGATCAGCTGGGGGACGCGGTCGCTCGCGGCGTAGCCGGATGCGCCGGCCCCGCTGTGCACTGCGAGCACGACGGGAGCCCCTGCGGACCTGACCGCATCACAGATCGCGTCGACATGGTCGGACAACGTGATCCCTGATCGGTCGGCGTCGACCGACTCGAGGCCGGGCAGTGTCAGCGCGGTGACGTCGTGGCCGTCCGCCTGCAACGCGTCGGCGACCTCGTCCCACGCCCACGCGCCGAGCCAGAAGCCGGGGACCAGAACGATCGGGACGGCCGCCATGGCCTCGACCCTAGCTCAGTGGGTAACGCGGCTGACGGCCGTCGAGTCGAATCGTCCACGGATCGATCGCCGCGACCTGCAGGTGCGTCTCGCTCAATGGGTCGCGCGCGAACGTGGCGCGAAGCTCCTCCTCGGAGCCGGTCTCGACGACGTGGACGCTTCGGTACTCGTCGGCGAGTGGGCCGCCGAGGACGATGAAGCCGCTGTCGACGAGCTCGTCCATGAACGCGGCGTGCTCGCCCCACCCCGACTGCTCCTCGAGCGGGCGGGACGGGTCCCACTGTGGCCCGGATTGATTGAGGACGACGTGGAACATCGCCATCGGCGGCGTTCTACAGTCGTGGTCAGGGCCAGCGAGGAGGATGCTCGTTCGTCCGCTCGAGCTGGGCCCAGTCGTCACGCGGCGGGGAGAAGACGTCGAGGACGACTGCTCCGTCCGGCCCTGCGTGGACCTCGTGCGGCGTGTCGGGCGGAATACGCCACGTTCCGCCGGGACCGAGGACGCGTTCCTCGTCGCCGACTCGAAACGAGACGGAGCCCCTCAGCGCCACCCCGAGCTGCTCGTTCGGATGGCGATGCTCGGCGACGACGCTCTCCGGATCGAGCTCGACGATCGCGATCGAGCAGAGCCCGCCGTCCACCGTGCGCGCGAGCACACCGTCCCAGATCCCTATCGCGCCGATCGAAGCGAGCTCGCCGAAGGCACTCATGTCCGTACTCTCGCACGTCGACGGAGGCCGCTCCGAGCGTAGTCTCGCTGGTGTGGAGACCCTCGTACCGCAACCGTCCTCCGGGCGGACGTACCGCACCAGCTACCGCATCCGGCTCTCCGACATGGACGCGAGCGGGCGCCTGCGCCTCGACGCGATCGCGCGCTTCCTACAGGACGCGGCGACGGACGACGTGGAGGAGACCGGCTGGGGCGCGCCGGAGCATCTCTGGGTGCTCCGCTCCGTGCGGATCGACGTGATCGTGCCATGCCTCGATGACCATGCCGTCGATGTCGTGACCTGGGGCAGCAGCTTCTCGGCCCTTGCGGCTGGGAGGCGGTGGTCGCTCGCGGGCGACGCGGGTGGTTCGATCGAGGTGGACAGCACGTGGATCCATCTCGGGCCCGACGCGCGGCCGGCACGGATCGGCGAGGGCTTCGACGGGTACGCGGAAGCCGCGGGCGGGCGCAGCGCGTCGACGAGGTTGACGCTCCTTCCGCCGCACCCGGGCCGGTCGGGCACGTCCTGGCCGCTGCGGGCGACGGACGTCGACCTCATGGGACACGTCAACAATGCCGCGTACTGGGCGGCGGTCGAGCACCGGCTCGCCGCGCACGGGCACAGCCTCCGGCGGCCGCTGCGAGGACGTCTCGACTACCGGCATCCGATCGATCTCGAGGACGACGTGGAGCTCGTCGAGGACGCCGGCGACGGCCGTTACGGCGTCGGGTTCACGGTCGCCGGGGTCGTCAGGGCCGTCGCCTGGGTCGAGCTCTTAGAGAACAGCTAGGACCCTCTCAGCGGGCTCTTAGATCGTCTCCGTAGGCTGCCGCGGATGAACGAGACGCCGAACATCCCCGAAGACGCGATCAGCCGGCGCAAGGCCCTCTTGAAGCTTGGCGGGATCGCGACGAGCCTCGGCGCCGGGGCCATTGGCGCCAGCGAGCTGCTCGACGCATCCGACGCGGAAGCGGCCGGCACGGGACCGCTCGCGGTCTCCTCCGGCCTGGTGACCTGCGTGCTCGCTCCCGAGATGACCGAAGGCCCGTACTACGTCGAGGGCGACAAGGTGCGCCGCAACATCACCGAGGGGAAGGCAGGCGTCCCCCTGACGTTGCGGCTCACCGTCCTGAACGTGTCGACGTGCAAGCCCATCAGGAACGCCGCGGTGGACATCTGGCACTGCGACGCGGGCGGCGTGTACTCGAAGACGTCCGTGCAGGGCACCGAGGACCTGACGTTTCTCCGAGGCATCCAGCGGACTGACAAGAACGGCCTTGCGCTCTTCACGACGATCTACCCGGGCTGGTACTCGGGGCGTACCGTCCACATCCACGTGAAGGTGTATCTCGGCGGCCGCACCGTGCACACGGGCCAGCTGTTCTTCCCCGACTCGCTGACCGACGCCGTCTATACGCAGTCGCCCTACTCGCAGCGCCCGAGCCGCAACATCCGGAATGCGACCGACTCGATCTTCCGGAACGGTGGGAACCGCTCGCTGCTCAAGCTGAGGAAGGACGGCTCGGGGTACGTCGGGTCGATCACCATGGGCGTCCACCGCTCGTAGCTCGCGGTCTGCGACCATCACGGGGTGGTCGGGAACGCCGAGCGCGCGCAGATCCTCGGGAGGCTGCGGAAGATCTGCCTCGCCCTGCCTGAGACGAGCGAGCGGCCCAGCCACGGCGCCCCGACGTTCTTCGTCCGTGAGAAGCGGCCGTTCGTGATGGTGCTGACCGACCATCACGGCGACGGGCGGTTCGCCCTCTGGTGCGCGGCGCCCGCTGGCGTGCAGTCACTCCTCGTGGAGAACGACCCGGACAAGTTCTTCGTGCCTCCGTACGTGGGACACCGCGGTTGGCTGGGGGTCCGTCTCGACAGGGCGATCGATTGGGACGAGCTCGTCGGCATCGCAGAAGACGCGTTCGCCGAGGTCGCCCCGACGAAGCTCGTCGAGGCCGCCCGGGCCGGTAAGCGAACCTCTTAACCCAAACTCACGCCGGCATGCTTTCGTATGTACCTCTGAGCCGCGAGAGAAGGGAAGCCACATGACCGAGAGCGCGGAACGACTTCCGCCCACCCCTCAGCAGGCACAGGTCGAGCTGGAGCAGGCCCTCTTCGAGATCCGGCGCATCATCGCCGGGCAGGACGCGATGCTCGAGCGGGTGCTCGTCTGCCTGCTCGCGCAGGGCCACCTGCTCATCGAGGGCGTCCCGGGCCTTGCGAAGACCTTGACCATCAAGACGACCGCTGGCGTACTCGGCGGTTCGTTCGCGCGCGTCCAGTTCACGCCCGACCTCGTGCCGTCGGATCTCGTCGGCACCCGCATCTACCGGCCGCAGGAGGGGACGTTCGACACCGAGCTCGGCCCCGTGTTCTGCAACTTCCTCCTCGCGGACGAGATCAACCGCGCCCCGGCGAAGGTGCAGTCCGCGCTCCTCGAGGTCATGCAGGAGCGCCAGGTGACGATCGGTCATGACACCCATCTCGTGCCGTCGCCGTTCCTCGTGATGGCGACGCAGAACCCGATCGAGTCCGAAGGCACGTATCCGCTCCCCGAGGCGCAGGTCGACCGCTTCCTGCTCAAGGTCTTGATCGGCTACCCGCAGCACGACGAGGAGCTGACGGTCGTCCAGCGACAGCTCGTCGCCCACCCCGAGCTGAAGCAGGTTCTCTCGCTCGAAGCGCTGGCGGCGCTTCAGAGCGCGGTGTTCGACATCTACGTCGATCCCTCGCTCGTGAGCTACGCCGTCGACATCGCGACCGCGACGCGCGACCCGGCGTCGCACGGGCTGCCCGAGCTCGCCCAGTACATCTCGTTCGGGGCGAGTCCGCGCGGTCCGATCAGCCTCGTGCAGGGCGCCCGCGCCCTCGCGCTCATCCGCGGACGCGAGTACGCGGTCGTCGACGACCTGCAGGCGCTCGCGAGAGACGCGCTGCGCCACCGGCTGGTGCTGTCGTACCAGGCCCTCGCGGAGGAGGTGACGCCGGACTCCATCCTCGAGCAGGTGCTCGCGGCGGTCCCGACTCCGCAGATCGACCTCGCGCGCGCAAGCGCCGCATGAGGAACGCAGGCGCGCTCCTCTCGCGGCCGACCCCGGAGCGTCCGGGGCCTGGCCCGATGGCAGAGGGGCTGCTGCGCGCCCTGGACATCTCCATCGGGAGGCGCGTGGAGGGACTGCTCGCCGGCGACTTCCGTTCGAATCTGCTCGGGTCGGGTACCGAGCTGGCGATGGTGCGGCCATACGTCGCCGGCGACGACGTCCGGCGCATCGACTGGGCGGTGACGGCCCGCACGGGGGAGCCTCACGTCCGGGTCGACATGGCAGAGCGCGTGCTCGTCACGTGGCTCGTCCTCGACGGGTCGGTGTCCATGCAGTTTGGAACGGCCGATCGGCGGAAAGTTGACGTCTCAGAGGGCGTGGCAGTTGCGATCGGGCATCTCGCAACGCGACGAGGCAATCGCCTCGGTGTCGTGTCGTTCGGCGGGGAGGAGTCGACGGCGCTTCCGCCGCGGCAGGGACGCGTCGGCCTCATCGGCCTGCTCGCCGCGCTCCGCAGCGAGCCACCACCGGAAGGGCCCGGCGCGATGACGCTCGGAGGCGCACTCCGGAAGGCCGGGGCGCTCGCGCGTCAGCGGTCGCTCGTGGTGGTCGTGTCCGACTTCCGCGGCGATCGCGAGTGGCGTCGGCCGCTCCTCGAGCTCGCCGGACACCACGACGTCGTCGCGGTCGAGGTCCGCGATCCTCGCGAGCAGGAGCTGTCCGACGTCGGGCTCCTCTACCTCGTGGATCCCGAGTCGGGTCGCCAGCTGCGAGTCGACACGCGTAGCCGCCGTCTCCGTGAGCGCTTCGCCGTCGCC
>DATAET010000030.1:0-7991 GCA_036257855.1 Gaiellaceae bacterium
CGGCAGTTGTTCGAGTCGCAGCTCGTCGAGGACAGCGAGCGCTCACGGTTGCTGTCGGGCGCAGCAAGGGCGGCGGCGCCTGTGTTCGGGCACGCCGACGAGTTGGAGGCTGGCGGGCCGCTCGGCGAGGGCACGTTCGCGGTGCTGCACGGGCTCTACTGGCTGACCGTCAACCTCTGCTCCGATCGCGCACTGTTGCTGGTCGTGGACGACCTTCATTGGTGCGACAGCGCCTCGTTGCGGTTTCTCGCCTACCTGGCGCGGCGGCTTGAGGACCTCCCCGTCGTGCTCGTCGCGAGTCTCCGGTCTTCTGAGCCCGAGGCTGATCAGGCGATCCTGGAAGAGCTGACCAGCGAGCCGCATGCGCAGGTACTCATGCCCGGGCCCCTCACGGTGGTGGCGGCCACAGCGGTCGTGCGCAACCGCTTGGGCGAGGGCGTGGAGACCGCTTTCGCCGAAGCCTGCCACTCCTCGACCGATGGCAACCCTCTCCTGCTCAACGAGCTCCTCAAGGCGCTCGCCGCGGATCATGTGCCGCCCGACGCTGCCCATGTCCACGTCGTCACCGAGCTGGGGCCACGGGCGGCCTCTCGAGCGGTGCTTTCCCGGCTCAGCCGGCTCTCGGAGGACGCCCAGCGGGTCGCGCTGGCGATCTCGGTGCTCGGTGACGGTGCGGAGATCGCCGTCGCGGCCGAGCTCGCTGAGCTCGACCCAACGGGGTTCGCCGCCGCCACGCGCGAGCTCGTGCGTGCGGAGATCCTGCGCTCCGAGCCGCCGCTCGGCTTCGTCCACCCGCTGGTACAGGCGGCCGTGTATTCCGACCTCGCACCCGGAGAGCGTGAGCTGTACCACGAACGCGCGGCCACACTTCTCGTCGCGCTCAGTGCCCCGAAGGAGCAGATCGCTGCGCACCTGCTCGTCATGCCCGCTCGCGGCCAGGACTGGGTGGTGGATCTGTTGCGCGCAGGCGCGTCCGAGGCAGTCGCCAGGGGCGATCTCGACTCGGCGATCGCGTCGTTGCGACGTGCGCTCGACGAGCCGCCAAGGCCCGACCTGCGGTTGGAGCTACTGCTCGGGCTCGGGCAGGCCGAGGCGATGACATCGCTGCCGGCCGCGCTCGGGCACCTGCGGGGCGCGTACGAGCTGGCAGACGAGCCTGCCGCGCGGGGCCAGGCAGCCGACGGCCTGGCCCGCGCGCTGATGTTCATGCATGCTCCCGACGAGGCCGCCGCGATCGCCGGTGGTGCCGCGGCCGATCTCCCTGGAGAGCTCAGTGACCTCGCACGGCGCTTGGAGGCGGTCGAGTTTCTCGCCTTGGTCTTCGGCGCCGAGCATGGTGACCGGCTCGTGCGGCTCCGCGCGTACCGCGAGATCGATGCCTCCGACGGGCTTGGCGCCGGCAGCCTCGCCGTCCAAGCAGCCTGGGAGTGGACCAAGAGCGCGGGCCCGGCCGAGAGCGTCTGCGCGCTCGCGCGGAACGCGCTCGCCGGTGGTGAGCTCATCCGGAAGGACAGTCTGATGGCGATGGCCGCAGCAGTCGTGCTCGCGCTCGCCGATCTCGACGAGGCAGTCGACGTGTGGGACGCGATGCGCACGCACGCCTATCGCAACGGCTCAGCGTTCACGATCGGAAGTGTTCAGCTGTGGGGTGGCTACACCCAGTACCTGCGCGGCGATCTCGGAGAGGCCGAGTCCGAGCTGCGTGCCTCGCTCGAGACGGTCGCGTTTTGGGGCATGCCGACGCAGGCGCAGTGGCAATCGCCAATCCTCGCCGAGATCCTCATCGAGCGCGGCGCGCTCGGCGAGGCCCGCGCCCTGCTCGACACAGTCATCTCCCCGCCTCCCAGTTCGGACCACGCGATCCTGGTCGACCGCGCTTGGATGCGGGTGCTGCTGGCCGAGGGGCGGCCGGAAGAGGCGCTCGCATACGCCGACGTCTACGAGCTCCATGCCGGGTGGAAGCGTCACCCACGCTATGTGCCCTGGCGGTCGCTCAAGGCGCAGGCGCTCGAGCTGCTCAGCCGGCATGACGAGGCGGTCGCGTTGGCGGGCGAGGAACTCGAGATCGCGCGCGGCTGGGGATCCCCAGGTACCGTCGGGCGCTCGCTACGCGTGCTCGGCGCCATCCTGCGCGCCGACGGGATCGAGCAACTCGAGGAGGCGTGCGCGCTGCTCGAGGAGGCGCCAGCGCGGCTCGAGCAGGCGAAGGCGCTCGCCGCGCTCGGGGCCGCGCTGCGACGAGCGCGCAAGCCGACCGAGGCCCGCGAGCCGCTGCGGCGCGCGCTGGAGCTGGCGGACGTGTGCGGCGCGCAATCGCTTGTGGATGGGGTCCGGGCCGAGATCTACGCCACAGGTGCCCGCCCGCGCACGACCGCCCTCCAAGGAGTACATGCCTTGACAGCGAGCGAGCGACGGGTCGCAGATCTCGCCGCCGACGGGCAGACGAACCGCGACATCGCTCAAACCCTGTACGTGACGCCGAAGACGATCGAGGTGCATCTCAGCAACACGTACCGGAAGCTCGGGATCACGTCACGGCGTGAGCTCGCAGGCGCCCTCGCCGAGCCGAGCTGAGGCCCACCGGCACGACCCGCTGGGCATCGCGGATGACGGTGCGCCGGCAGCGCTGCTGTTCGGCGGCGTCAGGAGCGTGGGGAATAAGCGTGCGTTGTCGGTGTCTCAGCACATGAGATACGAATCGACCAGGAGGCATCGACATGGCCATACATCCTTGGATCCCCCCATTCGCCGAGACAGACGAGGGTCTGTTGCCTTCGACGGGAGAACGCTTGAGCACACGAGTTCGTGAACTGGCCCAGCGGGTGAGCGGAACGGACGAAGTCCTGCTCCTCTGGGATCCCGAGAGCGACCGTGTGGCGGTATCGGTTCGCGACGTGGCGAGCGGAGCAGGTTTTCACGTCGAGGTCGAGTCAGCCAGTGCGCTCGAGGCCTTCTACCATCCGTACGCGTATGTGGCTCGGCGCGGTAACTCCGACCGCGTCGGCCGAGCCGTAGCGACGGGCGTCGAGGGCTAGCATCGCGCGACGAGCGCCGGCTGCTCGGTTCGTCTGAAGTCGAGGGCGTAACCTCCGCCGCAATGAAGGTCGCGATCCTCGACGACTGGTTCGACACGCTGCGGACGCTGCCGTGTTTCGAGAGGCTCGGCGGCCACGACGTGACGGTCTTCAAGGACCACGTCCAGGAGACCGAACCTCTCGCCGAGCGGTTGCAGGGCTTCGACGCGCTCGTCCTGATCCGGGAACGCACCGAGATCCGTGCGCCGCTACTCGAGCGTCTGCCCGACCTTCGCCTGATCAGCCAGCGCAGCGTCTACCCGCACATCGACGTCGAGGCGTGCACGCGCCTCGGAATCACGGTCTGCTCGAACCTGCACGCGGGCTCGCCGTCGTACTCGACTGCCGAGCTCACCTGGGCTTTGGTGCTCGGGGCGATGCGGCAGATCCCGAAGCAGGTGGCGTCGTGCAGGGCGGGTGAGTGGCAGGCGGGCGTCGGTCACTCGCTGATCGGCAAGACGCTCGGCCTCTACGGGTACGGCCGGATCGCGAACGTCGTTGCCGGCTACGGCGCCGCATTCGGCATGCGGGTGCTCGTGTGGTCGCGGCCGGAGTCGCTGGAGCGCGCGCGCGCCGATGGACTCGAGGCGGCGGCGAGCAGGGAGGACTTCTTCGCCGACTGCGATGTGTTGTCGCTGCACGTCCGACTCGTGCCGGCCACGCGTGGCATCGTCACACAGGCGGACCTGGGCCGGATGAAACCAACCGCGCTGCTCGTCAACACGAGCCGCGCAGCCCTGATCGAGGCGGATTCGCTCGTGACTTCGCTTCGGAGCGGTCGGCCGGGCATGGCAGCGCTCGACGTGTTCGAGGACGAGCCGCTGCGTGACCCGTCGCACCCGCTGCTCACTATGGACAACGTCCTGTGCACGCCGCACATCGGCTATGTCACCTACGAAGAGTGGGAGCTCCAGTTCGCAGACGTCTTCGACCAGATCAACGCCTTTGCCACGGGCATGCCGATCAACGTCGTCAACCCATGACGGATGTTGACGCCGTCGTCTTCGCCCCCACTGGAGGTCGCGTTCGTGTGCCTCGGCAAGAATCGAACCTGCATGGGCCACGCTCGACCTGCCCAGACCCTGTAGACCCTGCGGAGACCCTGCGAATAGGGTCTGGACCGGGTAAAGGTGGCGCAGGACGGTCGGCAAGATCGCACTCGCCCAGCTACGTGAGCTAAGGGTCTCGCGGAGAGATCAGCGCAGCGGTGGGTCGCCGGTCTCCGCCGGCCCACCCTCCGGCTACGTCGAAGGGACGCCTATGACGGCGGCGATATGGGTAGCCGGTCGAGCAGAGCGCGGGTCCGCCCAGCGGAGAGGAGATTGCCTTTCTGTTCGTAGAGCTGAATGGCTTGGTCGAGGGCCGCGACAGCTTCTTGCGGACGATCAGCGAGAACGAGCACTTCGGCGAGGTCGACCAACGCATCTCCGTGAGAGTCGAGGAAGTCGCTGTCCGCCGCGAATGCGACCGCCTCGCGGGCGAATGCCTCCGCCGCGTCGAGTTCCCCCGTGTGCGCTAGGACCCTCGCACGAGTGGTCCGCCACAGGATGTGAGAGTGGATGTCATTCGGTCGTGCGGCCGCAGCGCTTTCCTTGCTGAGCTGATCGGCTTCTGCGTACCGCCCTTGCGCGCACACAGCCCGCGCCAAGAGGCCGGTGACTGAGGAGAAGCCGCTCCTCTCACCGATCCTCCGGAGCGCCTCGTACCCGGGTCTAAGGTCGCGTTCGGCGGCGACGGGATCATCGGCAAGGGCAACGAAGCCGAAGTTGATCGGAAAGAGCCAGATCGACTCGCCAAATCCCTCGACCGCCAGGCGCCACCTCGCGAGGAGCTCGGCTGCTTGCTCTTGATGTCCTTGCATCGCCTCGACGTTGGCAAGAACAGAGACGACGGTGGGCTCGAGGATCGGATCTTGCTCGACGACCGAAAGCAGCTCCCGGCAGCGGGCAAACGCCTCCTGCGCTGGCGTCGGTCCGAGTATAAGGGCAACACAGAACCATTCGACGATCTCTCGCAGCTCGAGTCGGTCGCTCGCGCGACGCCCGTGTTCGAGGGCACGAGCTGATGCCTGCGCGCTCGAGCCTCCACGACGCGCGAGATAGTGCGCTTGGGCGACGAGCCTCCAGGCGCGGGCAAGCCCAAGCTCATCGCCGACCTCGTCGAAAACGGAAATCGCGTACTCGCCAACGTCGACGAGCTCCTGCGCTGTGACCTCCGGCCGGGTGAACAAGCGCAGGAATCCTCTTTGCACGAGTGCATGCGCCTCGAGACGTCGATCGTTTCGGGCAGCTGCGGCGGAGACGGCCTCGGTAAGCACACGGTCTGCCCACCCAAGATCTCCGCTCAGTCCCTGAACGACTCGGACGTTGGGGATGAGATCGACGCGCGCGGGGTCGTCCTCGGGCAGCAGCGCAAGGGCTCGGGAGATCAGGTTCACAGCCGCTGCCGCATCGCCGCGGGTGAACGCCCTCCGACCCGCCCTACCGAGTCGATCCGCCGCCTCTCGTGCGAGCGCCTCCGTCGAGTCGTCGATCGGTCCTAGCTCGGCTCGGTACAGGTAGCCCTGCTCGAGGTGATAGCCAAGGATCTCGTCGAGCTCGACCACACCTGTGTTGCGTTTTTCGAGCCACCCGGCGAAGCGCTCGTGTAGTTCTGCCCGCCTTGTCTTCGGCAAGGCGTCGTAGGCAGCATCTCTGATCAGCAGGTGGCGAAACCGGAAGGCATCCTCGCCGGGTAGCTGCGCCTTGTCGGGCCGCACGAGCTCTTTGCGTACAAGGGCGGTGAGGCTCACCGTCACGTGAGACTCCGCGGGGTTCAAGGCCAGAACGGCTCCACGGTGAAAGATGCGGCCTTCGATGGAGCCGCACTGCAGGACCTCTCGCTCCTCCGAGTCAAGCTGGTCGAGACGAGCGGCGAGGAGCGCCTGGATCGTCGGCGGGACGACCACCTCGCCATCGGACGACTCGCGCACCATCGCGATCATCTCCTCGACGAAGAGCGGGTTGCCCTCGGAAGCCTCGCCAATCCGTTCGCGCAGACTCTCGTCGAGATCGGCAAGGCTCTCGATCAAGTGCTCCGTCTCGTCACTCCCGAGCGGCTCGAGAAGGACGGTGCTCGTGTTCAGCTTGCCGCCGCCCCAGCTCGAGCGTCTGTCGAGCAGCTCTGGTCGCGCAATGCAAAGAAGCAGGATTGGGGCGTCGCGGGAGAGATCCGCGATGTGCTCGACGAGGTCGAGGAAGGTCTCCTCCCCCCAATGCAGGTCATCGAAGAGGATGATGAGTGGCTCCTCCGAAGCGGCCGCCTCGAGCAGCTTGCGGAAAGCCGACGCAATCTCCTCACTGGAAGTGACGAGTACCTGTTCGCCGAGCAGGGCACCAAGGGTCTCGACAGCCGCTTGGTCGAGCTCGGTCTTGGGCACCTGCTTGATCACCTCGACCACCGGCCAGTAGGTGATGCCATCGCCGTACGGAAGGCAACGGCCGCGTACGATTCTTGCGTCCCTCAACGAGCCCAGGAACTCGGCCGCTAGGCGCGACTTGCCGACTCCGGGAGGGCCGAGGATCGTGAACAGGTGGCAGGAGCGTTCGGAGACGACGCGTTCCCAGGCGCCGGCGAGTAGGTGCTGTTCACGATCACGCCCGATCATGGGGACTTCGTTCCGCCTTGCCGCCTCGCCGACGGAGACCAGCCGGTACGCCTGCACGGGCTCAGCCTTGCCTTTCAGGACGAGCGGCTCGAGATGCTCGACCTCGATTGCCGGCCGCGTCAGTCGCACGGTCCCCTCTCCGAGCAACACTTCACCGGGCTGCGCGGCCTGCTCGAGCCGAGCCCCGAGATTGACGGCATCGCCGGTGACGAGACGCTCCTCGGTACCCGCCACCACCTCTCCGGTCGCGATCCCGATCCGTCCCTCGATACCGAGCTCGGGAAAAGCTTCGCGCATCTCAACCGCTGCCTTGACCGCCCGGAGAGCGTCATCCTCGTGCACCACGGGCACGCCGAACACGGCCATGACTGCGTCGCCGATGAACTTCTCGACCGTACCACCGTGGTGCTCGACGATCTGCTTCATGCGCTCGAAATAGCGTCCGAGCAGCGCTCGAAACGGCTCTGGATCAAGCCTCTCGCCGAGCTCGGTCGAGCCGGTCACGTCGCAGAAGAGGACGGTGACCGTCTTGCGCTGCTCTCGACGCGCACTTACCTCCACCAACGGAGCTGCACAGAAACCACAGAACCGGAAGCCGTCGGGATTCGCCTTCCCGCAACTGGGGCAGGTCGCCACGAGGGCCAGTTTAGGAGGCACCTAGGCAGTTGGTTCGACGGGTCGTCTCGGAGCCTCCCCGGTGGGTGAGTGGCAGGCGGGCGTCGGTCACTCGCTGATCGGCAAGACGCTCGGCCTCTACGGGTACGGCCGGATCGCGAACGTCGTTGCCGGCTACGGCGCCGCATTCGCGGAATAGGTCTCACGGGCGGACCGGATCTCGGCGTAGTACGCATCGACATAGTCCAGGTACACGTCGCGTGGGAAACCGGGACCAGGGTCCGCGTGTGGGTCGTCGGGCGGGAACGCACGCGAGGCGTCCGAGTGCCGACAGAACCCGGACTTCCCCGCTTGGAGCTCCTCGACCGTGAGCCAGCGGCGCGGGATACCGAATGTCCAGCACCAGAGCGCGGCCTTTGCCGCGGAGCGGCGGAGTGTCGCGTCGTGGGCGAGCCACGTCGGTCGCGGCCAGATAGCGAACCCGCAGTGCTCGACGTGGAGCCCCGTCGCGTTGACCCCGGGAGCGCCCCAGGGAATCACGAGATCGGGCACGCAGCGGTAGCACTGGACCTCGTCGACGACGAGCTGGGTCGACGCGCGTGCTGACGTGGCGAAGAACGCGGCGACGCTCGCTGCGGTGCCGCCCTCGCTCGAAT
>DATAET010000031.1:0-12405 GCA_036257855.1 Gaiellaceae bacterium
GGGTTGACCTTCCGCTACCTGCCGAGGGTCGAGCGCGCGGTCGCGTCCACGAGGCACCGCGTGTTCAGCACGAGGGGCGGCCTCGCCCTCGTCGGCCTCTATCGACGCGGATCGGGGCTGCGCTGGCGGAAGACCGGCTGAACGCTCCGTTATCGTCAGCCAGGTGAAGCTCTCGCTGATGATCCCCACGTTCGAGAGTGGGGACACCATCGAGCGCACCCTCGCGAGCGTCCTCGCGCAGGATTACCGACCACTCGAAGTCCTCGTCTACGACGAGTGCAGCACCGACTCGACGCGGGAGACCGTCGAGCGACTCCTGGACAGGGCCGACCCGCGGATCAAGACCCGATTCCTCACTTCGGACGAGAACAGCGGACCGGTTCGCGCGTGGAGAGTGGCCCTCCACGGGATAACGGGCGACTGGTGCAGCTTCGTATGGGCGGACGACGTCCTGAAACCGTCGTACAGCACGAAGATGATGGCAGCGGCCGCGCGCGCAGAGGAGGGCGGACGCACGCTCGTGACATGTAGCGCGGAGGTCGAGAGGGACGGTGATGTCCTCCCGTACTACGGGCTCGACGCCGGCCTCGCGACCGCCGTCGAGTACTCGGAGGGGATCTTCCTGCGGAGGTTCCCCATCTCGCAGATCTGCTCGGTGTACGCGACGACAGCAGCGCGCGAGGTGTTCGACCGGCACATCGCGATCGAGAACCCGCGCGGCTACGACTACGAACGTCATCCCTACGGCAACGACGTCGGCTTCCTCTCGGAGCTCGCGGCCGAAGGGGCTGGCGTCGAGCTGATCGGCGAGCGGCTCGTCACGCTCGTGCTGTCCTCGTCGAGCATGACACGCCGGGCTCTCCGCGAGCACATCTGGCTCCATCGCTGGCAGTACACGTACAACTTCCTTCGCGTATGGCGCTGGTGGGAGGCGCGAGGCATCCCGGATGCCAGGCGGCTTCGCCGCATGGCCGAGCGTCGACTCGCGCTCTGCTCGCTCGTGCTCGGCGGGTTCGGAGACCGCTTTCGCCCCCCGCTGTATCCGATGGCGGTGCGAGCCTACCTCGAATTCCGTCGGTTCGACTACCAGGTCACGCACTCGACCCTCGACGAGCATCGGGTGAAGCTCGCCGCCCGGCGCGGGGCCGAGCACCCCTCCCACTCGCTGGCCTGAGCCGCCTTCGCATGCGCGACGACCCGGGGTGGAAACGACTGTGGCGCCACAGCTACGCCCTCGGTCTGCGGTGGCTCGTGCGCGAAGCGCGACACGGCTGGTCCGCGGGGCGCGTGGGATTCGTCCGCCTGGCCGCGCCGCTCGATCCACGCCGCTACTACGAGCTCGGACGGATCGCGGACGCGGACTTCGACGGCCGGTGCCTCGACGTTTCCAGCCCGAAGCTCCTCCCGTCGCTCCTCCACGCGGAAGGACGTGGGACCTGGGTCTGCGTCGACCTGTTCGCGCAGGAGATCGCAGCCTGGCGGACCATCGACCCCTCACTCGACCTCCGCGTCGAGGACGCCACGGCTCTCTCGTTTCCGGACGAGGCCTTCGACAACTGCCTCTGCGTGTCCGTGGTCGAGCACATCGGCGGAGGGAAGGACGCGGATGCGCTCTCCGAGTTCTGGCGCATCCTGAAACCCGGCGGCTCCCTCCATCTCACGACCGACGTCGCCGCACGCCCGCGTGACGTCTACGTCGAGGACCGCGTCTACGGACAGGCCAGCACGGTCGTGGACGATCGCGGCGTCTTCTACAAGCACGACTACACGCCACGCGAGCTCGAGCAGCTCGTCGAACGTCAGCCCTGGGATGTCGTCGTGCGCGAGTTCGCCACCGCCAAGAACCCGAGCATCGAGCGCTGGTACACCTCGCATCTCCCCTGGACGACTGTCGCCGGGCCCTTCCTGCGCTTCGTCTGCCCGTCGAACTTCGAGACGTCGACGAGCCCGACCGCGATCGAGGCTGCCGGTGAAGGCGTTGCGTACCTGCAGCTTCGAAAGCCGGCCGGTAGGGCGGGAGAAGTGCGGTCAGCCGAGCGCCCGGAGATAGCGCCAGCTGTGGACGAGCGGTTGCGGGCGTAGGACGGCGAACACGCCGACGTAGAGCACGAGGCCAGCGAGCGCAGCGGCGATACCACTGAGGACGAGTGCGAGCGGAGCAAACGATGCGACGGCCACCGCGACGACGAAGACCGCTGCGGAGATGAGGCCGCGGATGGTTGGCCGTAGCGCGCCAAGCTCGAGGAGAAGGCCAGCGAGAATCGCCAGAGTCGAGCATCCCAGGGCAAGCGCCAACCCGTCCAGGTCGAGCAAGCTCGAGCCTGCCCATGCGAGAAGCACCTGGAGAGCCAGTGCTCCGGCCGCGATCACGGGGAGCCGGCCAGTGCGACCCGCGACGAACGCGAGCGGAAACGTCACGCCGACGCCGATCGCAGCGATCATCCACGGACTGAGCGAGACGACGAGGCGGCCGAGGTCCGTGCCGACATCGCCCGCGTAGGACGACCCCAGGATCGCCTCGACGACCGCGCCGCCGCCCACGGCGAACGCACCCGCGGCCGCTGCTACGAGCACGAGCGCGAGCCACGACGTGGAAACGACGTGGCGAACGATCTGCGCCGCCGCGAACGCACCGCGTGAGAGCGGCACCGCGGTGACGAGACCGAGCGAGCCCGCGGTCACCGTCACGAGCGCCGCTGCCGCGAGGTAGGCGTAGACGAAAGAGGTCGCAGCGCCTGTCCCCACACGGGCGGCGAAGGGCAGTGAGACGACGTAGAGGAGCTGCTGTGCAATCGGGAGTGCCGCCCCGACGCCGAACTCTCGGAAGCGCTCGCGCAGGGGCCGGCCTATCGGCCGCACCGCGGCGCGGGGCATGCCGCTCCGGAGAGCCCGAACCGCGAGCCAGCAGGCGGGCACGAGCACCGCGATCACACCGTTCAACAGCGTGCCCCAGCCGACGACCGCGATCCCGTCGGGCTCGGCACGCGCGACGATCAGCGCGAGCCCCGCCACGCTCGCGGCCGCGTACCCGAGCGCCGCGGTGCCGTAATCGTCGAGCGCCGCGAGCCCGCTCGCCGCAAGACCGGCGAACAGCTGCATGGCGCCGGCCGGAACCATCCACTTGAGCGCATCGGCGGCCGTCTCCTGTGCGACCGGGGACTGATGCCCGACGAGGAGGCCCCCGACCGGATCCGCCCACACCTCGGCGACGACAACGAGCGGAATCGCGATCGCGAGCAGCGCCACGGCGTATCCGGCGAGCTCTCCAGCGAGGCGGCCCGCGCTCGCCGCCCGTGCGAGGCTGGGGAGAACCGCGACGCGGATGGCCTGTGCCGCGACCGCGATGACGATGACGACCGCATACGCCGCGAGCAGCCCGTCCGTCTCCTCGCTCCTCCCGAACTCGCGGGCGATGACCACTCCTGTCGCTGCCGCGGCTCCGGAGACGACGAGCAGCGAGAGCGCCGTGAGCGCGCCGCTCCTGAGCGAACCCGATCCGGACGCGTCTGTACCCTTGCTCACCGACGCCGAAGCGTACGGACCATGCCGAACGACACCCTGTGGACAGGCACCACGCTCGACGACCTCCGCGACGAGTTCGGGGACGCGTACGAGGGCCGGACCGCCCTCGTGACCGGCGCTGACGGCTTCATGGGCTCCCATCTGACGGAAGCGCTCGTCGAGCTGGGTGCTTCCGTCCACGCCTTCGTCCGGGCGACCTCGAGCGGCGCGCTGAACAACATCGGGCAGCTGCGCGGGCGGCTCAAGGTGCACTTCGCCGACCTGACGGACAAGACGTCGATCGACCGGCTCGTGCACGAACTGAAGGAGACGACGTCCGACCGGCCCTACGTGTTCCACCTCGGCGCGCAGGCGCACGTCGGCGAGTCGTGGCACCGCCCGTACGAGACGGTCGCGGCGAACGTGCTCGGCACGCTGAACCTCCTGCAGTCGATCGTGGACCTGGAGCTCGAGCTCGAGAAGTTCGACACCGCCGGCACGTCGGAGGAGTACGGGAATGTCCGCGAGTCTGTCTCGGATCACCACGACTTCGACGACGCGGGAGGGCTGATCCTCCACGAACGCTCGCCGATCAACCCCAAGTCGATCTACGCCACCTCGAAGGTGGCTGCGGACTTCCTGACGATGAACTACTTCGACGCGTTCGGCGTGCCCGGCGTCGTGACGCGCATGTTCAACAACTACGGCCCGCGTCAGAACCCGCGCTACGTCACCGGGACGGTCATCACGCAGGCGCTGACGCGGGAGACCGTCGAGCTCGGCAACCTCGAGCCGCTCCGCGACTTCTGCTTCTGCACGGATGGCGTCCGCGGCCACCTCACCGTCGCCTCGAAGGGCGCGCCCGGCGACGTGTACGTGTACGGCCAAGGCGAGAACATCTCCATGCAGGACTGGGCCGACCTGATCCTGCGACTGGGCGCGGAGCACGGCTACTGGCCGAGCGACCGGCAGGTGAGCTCCATCTCCGGCCGCTTCCGACCCGGCGGAAGCGACGTGCTCGCGCTGCGCGTCGGCCACGAGAAGCTCACCGCCGAGACCGGGTGGCAGCCGCGCGTCTCCTGGGAGGACGGCGTGTTACAGACGATCCGCTGGTACGCGGAGAACCAGGATCGCTGGATCGGGCGCGTCGACTGGCTCACGCCCACCCCGGTGCTCCCCGGCTAGCAGCCCTCAGTCCTGCACGTCGAGCGTGCACAGGTACACGAAGGCGCGCTGCGATTCCGTCGGCGGGCTGTCCCAGAGGAGGACGACGCGCCGGTGGAGATCGAGCGTCGTTCCCGCGGCGCCGCTCGGTGCGACCGAGACGTAGGCGTCGTAGACTCGCCTGGCATCTCTCTCCGACCCGCCGAGCGCGATCGTGACGCCGTTCCCTTCGACGGTCGTGTGCAGTGCGCCGCGCTCCGCGCTCAGGGCGACAGGATCGCCGACCACGTTCTCGAACGGCGTGGCACGCTCGGTGAGGCACGTCTCGACCCTTTCGAGGGCCGACGGCTCGTTCGACACGGCCTGGCGCACGATGCCGCCGACGATCTGGGCGAAGAGCAGGGACGCGAGCACGATCGCGCTGACGACGACGTAGCGAAGCTCTCGCTGCTGATCCTGGGTGGACTCGAGTGTGCTCACCAAACGAGGAACGGGAGCGACGCGAGGGCCGAGACGACGAAGACGAGACCGAGGACGACGGCGAGAGCACGCCAGCGTGCGAGCCGATCGAAGGCGAAGCCGAAGCACGCCGCGAACGCCGGTACTGCTGCCAGGGCGTAGGTTCCCTTGATCGTGTCGCCGTCGTTCGTCGGATACGCGACGGCGAAGTACAGAACGGCCCCGGTGGCGGCCAGGGGCGGCAACGCCACGACGAGGCGCGCCGGATCCTCTCGCGGACGCACAAGGGCGAGCGCCAGCAGCGCAAGGACCCCGGCCGACGCGAGCACCGTCGGCAGCAGTCCGATGATGCTCTGGCGCGTGAGCTCGGCATCGATCGCATCGGTGCGATCTCCGCGCGTCGTGCCCCAGGACCAGAACCCGAAGTAGTCTCCCCAGGCTTCCGTATAGAAGACCGGGATGAACCGGTCGTTGTAGGTGTCTCGCCAGGGACGCGTGACGACGTCGGGGAAACGCGCGTCGACGTAGAACCCAATTGGCCTTCGCCGCAGCAGTGACTCAGTGGACTGCGGCTGGTCGAACACCGGATTCGAGTAGCGAAGCGCCTGATGCAGGTACCAGGGCGAGGGAACGAGCGCGGCGACGACGAGGACGACCGCGAGCGCCGTGAGGACGTTCCGGCGGAGAGAGGCGTCGCCGAGCGCAACGACGAGGAGCACGACGATCGCGACCACGACCATCCACAGCGACCACGCCCGCACGAGCTGGCCTGCACCGAGGAGGATCCCGAGCAGAACGGACGGCTTCCAGCCATACCGGCGCGTGCGAACCATGCGGGCGAGAACCACGAGCGCGCCGGCCGTGATGAGCATCGAGAGCGGCTCGGGATGGAACATCGCTCCCGACTTCACGACGGCCGGGAAGAAGGCGAAGAAGCCCACCGCGGCCAGCCAGGTCAACGGCCTCGCCGGCCAGAGGATGCGGGCCAGCGCGTAGACGAGCACGCCCGACGCGACGACGGCGAACGCGTTGAAGACCTGCGCGAGGTGCTCGGGCTCGTCCAGCCCGAGCCAACCTCCGACCTCGGTCGCGGCCCCGGCGATCGCGGGGAAGCCCGGCGGCGTGTAGTAGGCGCCGACCCCGTCCGGAAGATCCGCATGATCGATCAGGCCGCGCGCATAGGCGAGGTAGTCCTCTGCGTCGTATCCACCGAGTGTCGGGTAGGTCAGCCCGTTCCGGACAGCGACGACGGCGAGGAGCACGAGGATCGTCGCGGATGCGAACGTCGCGAGCCGGTTGCTCACCACACGAACGCACTCCGCACGAGGCGCAGCCTAGACCGCCGACACGATGACCCCGGGTCCAGCGCCTGTCCTCCTTGTAGCCTGTTCGCGATGCGGATCCTGGTGACCGGCGGCGGGGGCTTCCTCGGGTCGCATCTCGTGGACCGCCTCGAGAGCGACGGCCACGACGTCATGGCCGCACGGAGCGCCGACTACGACCTCACGTCCATGCCCGACGCCGCGCGCATGTTCGACGACGCGGGCGCCGACCTCGTCTACCACCTCGCGGCGGAGGTGGGCGGCATCGGGGCGAACCGTGCGAACCCCGGCCGCTACTGGTACTCGAACGTCGTCATGGGAGCCAACGTGCTCGAGCAAGCGCGGCTCCACCAGACGGCGAAGTTGGTCATCGTCGGCACCGTCTGCGCCTACCCGAAGCTCACGCCCGTGCCGTTCGTCGAGTCGGCGCTCTGGGACGGCTACCCGGAGGAGACGAACGCACCCTACGGCATCGCGAAGAAGTCGGTCCTCGTCGGCGCGCAGGGGTACCGCGCGCAATACGGCCTCGATGCGATCTTCCTCCTCCCGACGAACCTGTATGGACCGCGGGACAGCTTCGACCTCGAGACGTCGCACGTCATCCCGGCCCTCATTCGCAAGATGGTCGAGGCGGACGACGAGGTCGTGCTCTGGGGCGACGGCTCGCCGACCCGCGAGTTTCTCTACGTCGATGACTGCGTCGAGGGCCTCGTGCTCGCCGCCGAGCGCTACGACGGCTCCGAGCCGGTCAACCTCGGCGCTTCCCGCGAGATCTCGATCCGCGAGCTCGCCGAGCTCATCGCGGAGGTCACGGGGTACGAGGGCACCATCACCTGGGACACCGAGAAGCCGAACGGCCAGCCGCGGCGGAGCGTCGACGGCTCCCGTGCCCGCGAGTTGTTCGGGTTCCAGGCACGAACCCCGCTGCGCGAAGGCCTCGAGCGCACCGTCGCCTGGTACCGCTCGGCGGTCGCGAGTGTCGGCAGGCGCTAGCGCGATCGCTGCCGCCCGCTGGGGCGGACGCACGATCGACGTCCTGCTCGAGCGGCCCCGTGCCGTCCTCGGCGTGCTCGCCGGCGCGCAGATCGCTTCGACCATCGTGCTCGGCCAGGTCGTCGAGCACAACGGCTGGGTCTGGTTCCAGGGCGGGGACCAGATCGTCAACACGACGACAGGCTGGCTGGCTGGGCAGCGAATCCTGCCGCCGACCGAGATCAGCTACGTCTGGCCGCTCGTCCAGACGCCGCTGACCTGGATCACGGGCCCGACCTTTCTGCAGGCGATGCCGACGATCGTGGTCCTCCAGGTCCTCGTGCTCGGGCCGGTCGCGCTCGGCTGCGTGTACGGCATCGCATCGCACATCGGCGGGCGGCTCCTCGGCTACTGGGCGGCACTCCTGTGGGTCGTCGCACCGTTCGCGGTCATCCCGCTCTTCGTCGACCGCTACCACGAGAAGTGGACCGAGCAGTTCCTGCCCCAGGCTCTCGGGCTGACGGCGATGCCGGACTTCCCTTCGATGGTCCTGGTCCTCGTGGCGGCACTCCTCGTCGTCCGCTCACTTCGCGACGCCGGCTGGACCGACGCTGTACTCGCCGGGCTCGTCGCGGGGACGGCGGGAGGGCTGAAGCCGCCGAACTACCTCTTCGTGGTGGGCGCCGCCCTCGCGTACCTCGTCGCCCGGCGGTGGCGCGGCGGAGCTCTGTTCCTGGTCGCGCTCGCCCCGAGCCTCCTCGTCGTCGCGTTCTGGAAGGACCGCGGGCTCGGGTACATCCCCGCGCTGTCACTCGAGGAGACGCGGCTCGCGGCAGGCATCGACCTTCCCGGCCGAGACCAGTTCAACCGCTACGTCGAGCTCGACTGGGACCACTGGCGCGCGCAGATGGACCAGCTCCGGGAGTTCTTCTGGAGCGCCCGGCTCGCGCAATGGGCGCCGTTCGCCGGCCTCCTCGCCGTCCTCCGCGTCCACCGCAGCCCGATCGCCGCGCTGCTCGCCGGCTGGCTCGGCGCCTTCATCCTCGTGAAGGGCTTCTCGGATCGCGCGGACATCCAGGAGAACACCTTCTGGCGCCTGCTCATGCCCGCCTGGCCAGCGTACCTCCTGCTCTTCGCCTCGATTCCGCTGCTCGTTCCCGGTGTGGCCGCGCGCCTCGGCCAGAGGCTGTCACCGCCCACCCACGCACGGATCGCCCCGCGCTGGATCGTCCTCACCGCCGTCGTCACACTCGTCGTGCCCGCACTCGCCACCGCAGCGTCGAGCCAGCTCGAGCCGCCGTCTCCGCCCGCGCTCGTCCAGGACCTGGTCACGTCGACGATCCTCACGCCCGTCGACTCGGGCATCCGGCTCGAGGTCGCCCCCGAAGGCGCGCGGAGCACACTGCGCTGGAGCTCCGACGCGTCCTGGCGAGCGGACGTCTTCTACCGCATCTACCGATCGGACGGGACGGGCGCCGACACGTTCTGCGCGACGGCCGCGAACGTCGCCTGGAACTGCTACCTGAAGTCTCGGCCGATAGGCACCACGCGGGACGAGACGTTCGTCGACCCCTCCCCGCCTCCCAGTGCGACGTATCGGATCGGGGTCGGGACGAACTGGGCCGACGACCCCGAGGAGGGGGACGTATTCGCCCTCAGCCCGGCGGTCGAAGTCTCGCGCTAGCCGGGTCGGCGCGCCCGATTCGCTCCTCGAGCAGGGCGATCCGCTGCGCGAGCTCGACGTTCTCGTCGGTCAGCTTCGAGATGACGGTCGAGTAGTGCAGGAGGACGAGCAGGACGAAGAGCGTGGCGACGGCGAAGAGGACGGCGGGCGGGTAGCCCGTCACGCCGAGCCAGCCCGCGACCGTGTTCAGCCCGCCGCGCCACGCCGAGAGCACGAGCAGGACGACCCCCGTCGCGAGCCATAGCAGCGCGTAGCGCTCCTTGAGCCTCCGTCCGCGGACGAGCTCGAGGACGACGAGAATGAGGAGGAGCGAGGCGGCGACGCCGACGATCGAGACTCGTAGGGGCGTCACTGGCGCGCGACCTCGGGCCGGGGATACCGCCTGAGGCTCGTGACGAGCAGGGCGAGCGTCACCTTGACGATGTAGTAGAGCGAGCGGAGGAAGGTGATCGACGACGTTCCGGTCGTCCTCTCCCTCATCTCGACCTGTACCTGCGCGAGGCGCAAACCGCTCCGGAGCGCGATGAGCGTGGACTCGACCTCCGGGTAGTCGTGCGGGTACTCGGTGGCGAACAGCTCGATTCCGGCCCGGTCGAGCGCGACGAAGCCCGACGTCGTGTCCGTGACGCGCTGCCCCCCGAGAAGCGAGACGAGGCGGGCGAAGACACGGATCCCCATACGGCGTGCGAACGGAGGCCGGTACCTCCCGCCCGGGTCGACGAACCGGGAGCCGATCACGAGATCGGCGGCACCCTCCTCGATCGGGGCGAGGATCCTCGGGATCTGTGACGCCTCGTGCTGGCCGTCGCCGTCGAGGCGAACCGCACGCTCGTACCCTTCGTCGAGCGCGTACCGGAAGCCCGTCTGCACGGCGCCGCCGATGCCGACGTTGAACGGGAGCCGTAGAACGGTCGCCCCGTGCTGCTCCGCGATCTCAGCCGTGTCGTCCTCCGACGCGTCGTCCACGACGACGACCCGGACATCCGGGAAGACCCCTCTGATCTCGTCGACGACGGCCCCGATCGCTCCCGCCTCGTTCCAGGCGGGCACGATCGCGACGAGCCGATTCGAGCTCACACGAGCACCCGGGCCTCGAGCCCGAGGAGCTCGAGCAGTCGCCGTGCGCGATGCGCGTACGTGTGCTCGTCGAGGACGCGCTCCCGCGCTCGCCGTCCCATCTCCTCCGCCTGCGCGGGGTCCGCGACGAGCTCGCGATAGGCGGCGACGGCTGCGTCGACGCTGTCGACGAGGACGAGCTCGCGGCCGGGCTCGAACCAGCGCTCGATTCCCTCGTGCGGATTCGACACGATCGCCGCCGCCGACGAGGCGAGCTCGAAGGGCCGGGCGGTCGAGGAGCCCCGGACCGTCGCGTGCGGCCGGCGTGTCACGTTGATGTTCACCCGCGCCGCCGAGATCGCGCGCGCGAACACGTTGAAGGGGATGTCGCCGAGCAGTCGCGCGCTGCCGGTGTCGCCCTGGAAGTCGAGCCCGCCGAGCGCGAAGTCGAGCTCGGGAGCGACGCGCGAGGCCTCGCCGACCATGGTCTTCATCCAGTCGCGCCGGAACTTGTCGCCGTAGCCGTAGAAGAAGACGTCGACCTCCTTCTCGACCGGCTGCGGTGCGAAGAACTCGGGATCGGCGCCCCAGTAGAGGGCCTCCGCGCGGCGGGCGCCGAGCTCGAGCAGCCGCCCGATGCCCCCCTCGGAGTTCGAGAGGACGAGGTCGTACTCCCACGGGTCGGCGCCGTGGTACGGGTTGAAGCCCGTGTCCATGCCTCCGAACTCGGGGAGGCTCATGGGCACGTCGCCGTCGTAGAACACGATCGGGATACCGAAGCGCGCCCGCAGCGCGTCGGGCACGCCCCGCAGGTGGGCCATGGGCACCGTGAAGACGACGACGGCGTCGGGCCGCTCGTCTTCGATCAGTTTCTCGAGATGGCGCTTCCAGCGGGGTGTGATCCACCGGCTGATCGTCTCCCGCGTAACCCGGTCGAAGGTCGACTCCTCGGGGCTCGACTCGGCCCGCCGCAGGTAGCGATCACCTTGCATGCGCGCGACGACGTTGCGCACCGCCTGGTACGACTCGCCCTCGCGGTACGTCGGGTTGGGTGCCGTCCGCCACCAGGGCGACTCGACGGGGCGGCCGCGATACGGCGTCACGACGAGGTCGACACCGGCCTCGTATATCCCCTTCCACAGCTGCCACCACGCAGGCGTGCAGCCGTACCTGAAGTCGAGGTCGACCGCGGACGCGACAGCGAGGATCTTCGGGGCCTTCACCGGGGGCTCAGTCTAGGCCGCGAGACGGCGAGCCCTGCGGCGGCCGGCCGCGCGCGCCGCCCGGGGAGTCGTCGGGACGGCTCGCTAGTCTCGTCGCGGTGGAGGGCGCCGCCCCCCGTCTTTCGGTCGTCGTCCCTCTGCGTGACGAGGAGGAGATCCTGCCGCTCCTCGCCGAGCGCCTGACGGCAGTCCTCGACGCGCTCGACAGCGAGTGGGAGGTCGTCCTCGTCGACGACGGCAGCAAGGACGGGACGTACGGCCTGGCCGTCGAGCTGCACGGACGGAACCCCCGTTTCAAGGTCGTCCGTCTCTCGCGCGGCTTCGGGCATCAGGTCGCGCTCACGGCAGGGCTCGATCTCGCACGCGGCAGCGCCATCGTGACGATGGACGGCGACCTCCAGCATCCGCCCGAGGTGATTCCGGAGCTGGTGGCCCGCTGGGAGGAGGGGGACGAGATCGTCTACGGCGTCATGGAGGAGCGACAGGGCGAGAGCCGGTTCAAGGACTGGACCGCGCGTTCGTTCTACCGCCTGCTGCGGGGCCTCTCCGAGATCGAGGTGCCCGCCGCCGCGGGGGACTTCCGCCTCGTGGATCGGCGCGCGCTCGAAGCGTTCCGGGCCATGCGCGAGTCGAACCGGTACCTACGGGGCATGTTCAGCTGGGTCGGCTTCCGCCAGTCGGGCGTCCCCTACACGTCTCCTCCGCGGCCGACGGGCAGGAGCAAGTACAGCGGCGTGCGGATGTTCCGGCTCGCGGGCGACGCGCTCATCGGCTTCTCGAGCAGGCCGCTCCGCGTCGGGCTGAACATCGGGTTCGTCGTGTCCGCGCTTTCGATCCTCTTCGGGATCTCGGCCGTCGTCTCGAAGATCGCGGGCGTCTTCGTCGTCCCCGGCTGGACCTCGATCATGGTCCTCGTCGGCATCGTCGGGGGCATCCAGCTCATCGTGCTGGGGATCATCGGCGAGTACATCGCGCACATCTTCGACGAGGTCAAGCGCCGGCCCCTGTACATCGTCAGCCGGCT
>DATAET010000032.1:0-59924 GCA_036257855.1 Gaiellaceae bacterium
GCGAGGGGCAGAGGACGAGCCGCGCCCGTCGCAGGAGCCGACGTGCCACCCAACGTGCGCGTCGCGCGAGCTCGACGTCGGTGCCCCAGAGCTGGACGACGAACGGCTTCCGCGTCGCGAGCGCGGGGAGCGCAGACGGCAGCCAGTGCGCGTGCACGAGGTCCACGTCACGGGCCGCGCGGCGCGAGGCGGCGGAGTACGAGAGGAGGAAGAGCGGGAGCAGGGGCGCTGTCCACGGTCGCCGCCGGAGGTTCCCGGCGATCCCGTGCCGGTAGGCGAGCCCGAAGTGCCGGAACGACGCGGGCGAGACGACCCGTACCTCGAGCCCCGCCTCGCGAAGGTGCTCCACGGCGTCCCTGACGAATACCCCGGCGACATCGTCCGCCCGCCGTGGGTACGACGTCGTCAGGACGAGGACCTTCACCGCGGCTCGACCCGCCGCCCGAACACGACGGGGACCGCGACCGCGAGCGCCGCGAAGACGTAGAAGTAGTAGAAGGTCATCGTCAGGTAGAAGAGGTTGGCGCCGAGCGTCGCGACGAGCGCCGCCGACAGCCCCCACGCGAGCGGGCTCACCCTCGCGGCGAGGGGATCTTCCGCTGCCGCGAGCGCCCGTCCGAGCCGGCGGGCGACGCCGAGCCGGCGCAAGAGCCAGATGACGAAGAGGGCGAACAGCACCGTCCCCACGACCCCGGTCTCCACGAGCGTCGCGACGTAGAAGGAGTGGGGCCCGAAATCCTCCTTCCCCGTCACGAACTCGTAGTAGACGGCGAAGTTGTTCAGCCCGAGGCCGAGCAGCGGGTTCGTATGGAGGATGTCCGGGATGAACGAGTAGACCGCGAAGTGCGGCGACGCGGCAGCCCGGCTCGTGTTCGTCCGCGCGCGAAGGACGGTCAGGAAGAAGTCGAGCCTGACCACGACGACGGCCGCGACGACGAGGGCGACCGCCGCGAGCGGGACGAGGAACGCGGGCCGGCGGAGATGGCGGCGGTACGGGAGGGCGAGCACGAGCGCGCCGCACCCGAGGCCGAGAAGAGCGCTCCGCGACAGGGTCGCGAGCTCGACGACGAGGAGGAAGGCGAGGAGCACCGCGAGCGGCGTCTTCAGCCGGTGGCCGCACTCCAGCCTGAGGTACATCGGCGTGAGCACGAGCAGCGGGACGACGAGCTCGATCCCGAGGTGGTTCGGGTCACCCGTCAAGGCGTTCGGGCGAAACACCTCCTGCGTCCCGCCGACGGCGCCGAAGACGTTGATCCCGGTCTGGCGGGACGTGATCGGCTCGATGAGGATCTGGTCGAGGTTCGTGCCCGAGACCTCGGCGAGGACGAGCTGCACGACCCCGTACGCCGCGTCGAGGGCGATCCCGCCGCAGAACGCGGCGAGCGCGATCCAGTAGAAGCGGATTCCTCGCCGCGAGAGGAGGACGATCCCCGTCACGAGGAACCCGAAGTGGAGAACGAACTTCACCATGCCCTTCGCCCACTGGGCGAGCGCCTGGCTCGTGTCGAGGTTGTAGTAACCGGCGAGGTAGACGAGTGCGAAGGCGACGAAAAACCCGAAGGCGATGGCGGCCGTCTTCGGGAGACGTCGGTCGCCGCGCTCGACCCGATCCCAGGCGAAGACGAGGAGGTAGAACGAGGTCAGGACGTCGGAGAGCGTGAGCGAGCCGGCGAGCTCCCACTGGAGCTTGTGGTACGTGACCGTGAGGATCGTGAGCAGGAACAGCCCGTCGAGCAGGGGGTGCTCGAGGACTCGCGTGCGCTCGGCAGCCTGCGGCAGCGGAACGGCGTGGCTCGTCACACGACCTCCTCGACGAGCGCCGCCATCTCCTCGACCCGGGCGCGCCGGGACAGTCGCTCCTCGTCGCGGGCGGAGAGCTCCACCGCCGGCAGTCCGCCGTTCGCGAATTGCGCGTGCATGGCGACGAGCGCGTCGCGCATCCCGTTCACGTCGTCGGGCGCGACGACGACGCCGGCCCCGGTCTCGCGAACGAGCTCGGCCGCCACGCCGTCGGGTGGTACGACCGCGAGGATCGGACGCCCGGCCGCGAGGTACTCGAACACCTTTCCCGAGAGGACGCCCTTTCCGCGCCCTGCCGCGTCGGGAACGAGGAGCAGCAGCGCCTCCGAGTCGCGCTGCAGCCGAAGCGACTCCGTTCTGGAGACGTACCCGACGAGCTCGAGCCGGTCTCCGAGGTCGAGCGACTCCGCCCACTCGCGGTCGGACGAGCGGAAGTCGCCGACGAAGCGGACCACCGCATCGAGGTTCGCGTCATGGAAGGCCTGCAGGAACGGCCTCGGGTCGCGCTTGCCGAAGAAGCTGCCCGTGTGCGTGATGCGGAAGCGCTCGGCCGGCCGGTACTCGAGCCCGGCGAAGTCGTCGAAGTCGCACCCGTTCGCGATCGTGCGGACGACTCCTCGCGGGCCGAGCGCTCGCACCTCGTCCGCGATCGCCTCGGACACGCACGAGATCGCGTCCGCGTTCCGCGCGACGAGCCGGGCGACCTGCTCGTTCGCGGCCTGTCGCGCGCGTGCGGCTGCCGTGTCGTCGCGACGGTGCTGGTTGGCCACGAGCGGATCCCGGAGATCGGCGATCCAGCGGGCGTCCGTCAGGCGCTGGGCGGCGGCGCCGACGAGGTGGACCGAGCCCGGCGGCGAGGTGGTGACGACGGCGTCGATGCCCTCGCGCCGCGCGATGCGAACCGCAGCCGGGATCGCGGTCATGTTCCAGGTGACGCTCGCATCGGGCACGAGCAGGCGCCGCGCCGTCAGCTGCGCCTGCACGAGCGCGCGTTCGAAGCCGTCCGTGCCCCGCAGCTCCTCGGCCGGCTTCCGCGCCCGGGGCCCGAGGTAGCGCGCACGATGCACCCAGGCCTGGGTCGGCACGCGAAGCTCGCTGTCGCGGTGCACCCACTTCGGGTCGTCGGGGGCGAGGACGTGCGTCTCGACGCCGAGCGCGGGGAGGTACTGCGCGAGCTTCAGGGGTCGCTGAACCCCACCGCCGCCCGCAGGCGGGAAGTACATGGTCACGAGCAGCACCTTCACGGCCGCGAAGCGTAGACCCGTCGCTCAGAGGCCCGCGAGCGCCTCGCGTACAGCGTCCACGGTCGCGTCGATCTCCCGGTCCCCGTGCGCCGTCGACACGAAGCCGGCCTCGAACTGTGAGGGCGCGAGGTAGACGCCCTTCGCGAGCATCGCGCGGTGGAACGCGGCGAAGCGCTCGGTGTCGGCCGTTCGCGCGTCGTCCCAGCCCCTGACCGGGCCGTCTGTGAAGAACAGCCCGAACATCGAGCCGACGCTCGACACCTGCACCGAGCCGCCCGGTGAGGACAGGCCGACCACGAGACGATCCGTCGCGCGCTCGAGGCCGTCCCAGACCCCCGGCCCGGCGAGGACGCGGAGCGTCTCGATCCCCGCGGTCATCGCGAGCGGGTTGCCGGAGAGCGTCCCCGCCTGGTAGACGGGCCCCGCCGGCGCGACGAGCTCCATGATCTCCCGCCTGCCGCCGTACGCACCGACGGGGAGCCCGCCGCCGATGACCTTTCCGAGCGTGGTCAGATCCGGGGTGACGCCGTACAGCGCCTGCGCCCCGCCCGGGTGCACGCGGAATCCCGTCATGACCTCGTCGAACACGAGGACCGCGCCGTGCGCCGTGGTCAGGTCGCGCAAGCCCTGGAGGAAGCCCTCCTCGGGAAGGACGAGGCCCATGTTCCCGGCGACGGGCTCGACGATGACCGCCGCGATGTCGTCGTGGGTGACGCAGAGCCGCTCGACGGCCGCGAGGTCGTTGTACGGCGCGGTGAGCGTGTCGGCAACCGCGCCTTGGGCGACGCCCGGCGAGTCCGGCAGCCCGAGCGTGGCGACGCCCGAGCCCGCCTGCACGAGGAGCAGGTCGGCGTGGCCGTGGTAGCAGCCGACGAACTTGACGACCTTCGATCTGGCGGTGAACGCCCGGGCCACCCGCAGCGCGCTCATCGTCGCCTCGGTGCCGGAGTTGACGAAGCGGACGAGCTCGAGGCTCGGCATCGCGTCGCGGATCAGCCTCGCGAGCTCGAGCTCGAGCGGGCTCGGCGCACCGAAGCTCGTCCCGTCCCGGACCGCTCGCTCGAGCGCCGCCACGACGCGCGGGTGCGCATGGCCGAGGATCAGCGGCCCCCACGAGAGCACGTAGTCCACGTAACGATTGCCGTCCACGTCGACGAGGTACGCCCCCTCTCCGCGCTCGACGAAGAACGGCGAGCCGCCGACGGCTCGGAACGCTCGCACCGGCGAGCTCACCCCGCCGGGCATGAGCGCGAGCGCCTCCGCGAAGAGGCGCTCGGAGGTGTCCCGCGTCACGCCCGCGCGCCGGCGAGGGCGCGAATGACCGACTCCGCGGCTCGCTCTCCGGAGTCGATGCAGTCCGGGATTCCGACCCCTCGGTACGCGGCTCCGGCGAGCGCGAGCCCCGGGTGGTCGGACATAGCTGCGTCGATGCGCTCGAGGCGCTCGGGATGGCCGAGCACGTACTGGGGCATCCCTCGTGGCCAGCGATGGATGCGGGTCACGACCGGCTCGGCCTCGATGCCGAGCTGGCGCAGCTCCGCGCGTGCCACCGCCACGAGGCGCGCGTCCGCTCCTCGCGCGATGCGGCGGAGGTACACGCGAAGCAACGCGTTTTCCTCCGGTGCCCGCCCCTCCCATTTGCTCGACGACCACGTGCACGCGAGGACGTCCGAGCCCTCGACCGCCGGGACGACGTAGCCGTAGCCGTCGAGCGAATGCCGGACGTCCGCACGCCGGTACCCGAGCGCGACGATCGCCGAGTCCGCATACGGGATCCGGGCAAGCTCGTGCGCGAGCTCGGGATCGAGCTCTTCGACCAGGCTGGACGCTGCGTACGCGGGTGCGGCGATGACCACCCCGTCGGCCTCGAGGATCTCCCCGCCATGGACGGCATAGCCGCCGGAAGTCGCCCGCACGGTGGTCGGCGGCCACGTGGATAACGCCGTGTGCTCGAGGCTCGACACGAGCCGGTCGACGAGCGTCTGCATCCCGTCCCGAAGCGACACGAAGGGCGGGTAGCGCGACTCCGCCGAAGCTCGCTCCGCGAGCCCACGAAGGATGCTTCCGTGCTCGAGCTCGAGACTGTGCAGCTGCGGGAACGTCGCCTCCAGCGAGAGTTGCTCCCCGTCACCCCCGTAGATCCCGGCCATGAGCGGCTCGACGATGCGCTCGTAGGCCTCGCGGCCGAGCCTCCGCGAGAAGAAAGACGCGATGGACTCGTCGCCGCCCCGAGGCGCAGGCGGGACGTCGACCTCGGCGGCGAGCCGCTCGCGTCCCTCCTCCGACAGCAGCGTGGTGCCGTCGAGCGCCTCGAGGTCCGTCGGGATCAGGCCGCTGAGGCCCTCGGGCAGCACGTGCAGCTCCCGCCCGATGCGCACGAACGAGCGAGCGTTCTCGGGTCGCCGGCCGACGAGCTCGCCTCCGAGCCCGAGCTCCTCGCACAGCCCGATGCCTCGTGCCTTGCGTGAGAGGAAGCTGTCCGCGGCGCCTTCGATCACGAAGCCGTCGACGTCCTCGGTGAGGAGCTTTCCGCCGACCCTGCCTGCCGGTTCGAGGAGCGTCACCTCGACGGAGTCGACCAGTTGTTCGAGCCGACGCGCGGCGGCCAGGCCTGCGATCCCGCCTCCGACGACGACGACTCTCATGCCGCGCGCTCACGCACGAGCCGAGCCAGGACGGAGACGAACACGGGGTCGTCGTTGAGCGCCGGGGGCCGCTCGAAGCGAATCCCCAGCTCCCGTGCCGTCGCGGCGGCACGCCGGTCGAGGTCGAAGAGGATCTCGACGTGGTCGGAGACGAAGCCGACCGGGACGGAGACGACGTCACGCACTCCCTGGGCTGCGAGGGCGTGCAGGTGCTCGTTCACGTCGGGGCCTGCCCAGGGCTCCGGCGTGCGCCCGGCTGACTGGTACGCCCACGACCAGCGGTCCTCCGGGAGCCCGGCACGTTCCGCGACGTGGCTCGCGGTCTCGAGGCACTGCTCGCCGTACGGGTCGCCCGCGGCGAGCACGCGCTGCGGCAGGCTGTGCGCGCTGAAGACGACGTGGACGCGCTCACGTTTGTCCTCAGGCCAGCGGGCGAGCCCCTCCTCGACGCGAGCCGCGAACGCCGCGATGAGCCTCGGGTCGTCGTGGTAGCTCGGGATGTGCTCGAAGTCGATCCGGCCGCGATAGAGGTCGAGTCCGTCCTCGACCTTCTGCTGATAGCGCGCGACCGAGAGGGCGCTGAACTGGGGAGCGAGGACGAGCCCGACCGCGTCGGTGACACCGTCGCCGACCATCTCACCGACGACCTCCTCGATCCACGGCGCCCAGTGGCGCATCCCGAGGTAGCAGCGGTAGCCCGCCCCGAGCTCTTCCGCGAGCGCGTCGACCTGCCGCCGCGAGACGTCGAGGAGCGGCGAGCGGCCGCCGATCGCGCGGTAGTTCGCGGTGATCTCCTCGACCACGGCCGTCGGCGTCGGCCGACCGTGCCGGATGTCGGCGAGATAGCCGGGGATCTCGTCGAGCGATCCCGGGCCGCCGTAGGCCATCACGAGCACGCCGATGGGCCGACGGACGTTCACGTCGCCGTCCGTTCTCGCACGTGCTCGACGAGCCTGCGCACGTTGTCGACCGGGGTCCGCGGCGTGAGCCCGTGTCCGACGTTGAAGACGTGGCCGGGACGACCTGCGGCGCGCTCGAGCACGTCGTCGATCCGGTACCGCAGCTCGCGCCAGGGTGCGAGCAGCGCGACCGGGTCGAGGTTCCCCTGGACGGGGCGCTCGAAGCCGACGCGCGCCCACGCCTCGTCGAGCGGCAGCGACCAGTCGAGACCGACGACGTCGCCGCCACACGCTGCCGCGTCCTCGAGGTAGGCGCTCACGCCGAGCGAGAAGCTGATCACGGGCACGCCGGCTGCGGCTACTTTTGCGAAGAGCTCGCGGTTGTGCGGTGCCACGTAGCGGAGGTAGTCGTCGCGGCCGAGCGCGCGGCCGACCCAAGAGTCGAAGACCTGCAACGCCTGCGCGCCGGCGGCGACCTGCGCGAGCAGGTAGTCGGCCTGCACCGTCACGAGCTTGCCGAGCAGCCGCTTCCAGGCCGCGGGCTCCGAGAGCATGAACGCCTTCGTCGCAGTGAAATCCCGCGACGACCCTCCCTCGATCGCGTAGCTCGCGAGCGTGAACGGCGCGCCCGCGAACCCGATCACGGGGACGTCGTGCGCCTCGAGCTCGGTCCGCACGATGCGAATGGCGTCGAGTGTGCTCGTGAGCGTCTCGTCGGCCGGTGGGGTCGCGAGGAGATCGACGTCCCTCGTGGACGCGATGGGGTTCCCGATCCGTGGTCCGTCCCCCTTCACGAAGTCGAGCTCGAACCCCATGCCGACGAGCGGCGGGAGGATGTCGGCGAAGACGATGGCCGCGTCGAGGCCGAAGGACTCGATCGGCAGGAGCGTCACCCTGGCGGCGAGCTCGGGTGTCCGGATGACGTCCAACAGCGTGTGCTGCTCGCGGATCGCTCGGTACTCCGGCTGGTAGCGGCCCGCCTGCCGCAGCAGCCAGACGGGGGTCCGCTCGGAGGGCAGGCCCCGACAGGCGCGGAGGAAGGGGGAAGTGGGCTCGGTCTCCGCCTCGGCCACCGCCGGCGCCGTCACGCCGCGGTGCTCTGCCATGCGACTCTCCCCACGAAGAACGGCCCGAGGCGCTCAAGGTGGAGCGAGGTCTGCTTCGTCTTCCGCATCCGCTGGACGATGACGGAGAGCGGGTGCAGCTCGGGGCCGAGAAGACCGATGACGAAGTCGTTGTCGTCGCGGTCGAGGCCGTGACAGGCGAGGCGGATGTCGTAGCCGAGGCCGGCTCGGCCGAACGCCATCCCGATGCCGCCGTGCTCCATGAGGACGGTGTCCTGCTCGCGGCGCGAGAGCCGCTCGAACGAGCCCGCCCGCCGGAGCGGGTACCAGATCGCCCACGGGAGCGCCGGATCGAGGACGCGACGCCACGGCCGCTCGACGAGAGACTCCTCGAGATCCTGCTCGTGCCCGATCGCATACGTGCGCCCGAGCATCGTGAGATCGGGCTTCGGCTCGAGCTCGCCGAACGGCGCCGACTGGAGGAACGCACGCTGCTCCCGGACGAACGTCTCGGGCGCCTCCGACAGGGTGAGGAGAGCGACGCCCGTGGGATCGTTCACGTCCTCGTACAGGACTGCAGCAAGGCCGCTCGCCGCGAGCGCCGAGATCAGCTGCGCGCTGTCCCGCGCGCCGCCGAAGACGTGGAGCTGCATGTAGAGGCGCCGGTCGAGCGAGATCGGCTCGCCGTCCGCTGTGCGCCCGTGCTCCGCGACGTCGACGTTCTCGAGCTCCGCGTCCTCCGCTCGCTCGTCGACCCTGGCCCTCACTGCTCGCTCTGAAGCCATGCCGCGGCGTCCTTCGCGTGGTACGTGACGATCAGATCGGCGCCGGCGCGACGGATCCCGGTGAGCACCTCGAGAGCCACGGCCCGCTCGTCGAGCCAGCCGTTCGCGGCGGCGGCCTTGACCATCGCGAACTCACCGCTGACGTTGTACGCGCCCAGCGGAAGCTCCGGAAAGCGCTCGCGCACCGCGCGCACGACGTCAAGGTAGCCGAGCGCAGGCTTGACCATGAGCGCGTCCGCACCCTCCTCGACGTCCAGCGCGGCCTCGCGCAACGCCTCGCGCGCGTTGCCGGGATCCATCTGGTGCGACCGGCGGTCACCGAACGCCGGTGCGCCCTCCGCCGCCTCCCGGAACGGGCCGTAGAACGCGGACGCGTACTTGACCGCGTAGGAGAGGGTCGCCACTCCGCTGTGACCTTCGGCGTCGAGCGCGGCGCGGATCGAGCCCACCATCCCGTCGATCATCCCGCTCGGCGCGACCACGTCGGCACCCGCGTCGGCGTGCGACACGGCAATCCGGCCGAGCACCTCGAGGGTCTCGTCGTTCAACACGTCGCCGTCTTCGCCGAGCAGGCCGCAGTGGCCGTGGTCCGTGTACTCGCAGAGACAGACGTCGGTCAGGACCACGAGCCCCGCGCTCACATCCTTGAGCGCGCCGATCGCCTGCTGGACGACGCCGTCCTCCGCGAAGCTCTCGACGCCGTGTGGGTCCTTCGCGGACGGGATGCCGAAGAGGAGCACGGCCTTGACGCCGAGCGCGTAGAGCTCGCTCGCCTCGCGCTCGAGCTGATCGACGGAGAGCTGCTCGACGCCCGGCATCGACGAGACGGGGCGGCGCACGTCGTGCCCGGGAACGACGAAGAGCGGCTGGACGAAGTCGTCGGGCCTGAGCGTCGTCTCGCGCACGAGGTCGCGCAGCGATGCGGTGCGGCGCAGGCGGCGGGGCCGCTTGGCTCCCGGCGTGAACCGCAGCGCGGCGAGCGGGTCCGTGTGGAGGTGCGTCATGTGCTCTCCCCGAAGTGCGCCACGAGCGCACGAATGATGCCGTCCGAGGTCGTCTCGTCGGCGACGAGCCCGACGTGGAGACCCACCTCGCGCGCGACCTTGGCGGTCTTCGGCCCGATGCAAACGAGCAGCGCGGCGCCGCCGGCGCCGCCGGCCGCCGCCAGGCTCCTGCACGCCGACCCGCTGGCGAGGACGACGGCGTCCGCGATCCGCAGCGGGAGGATCCCCCACATCGGCGGCTCGACGAGCACCGTGCGATACGCGACGACGACGTCGACCCTGGCTCCCCGTCCGCGGAGCTCCTCCGCGAGCGCGGGATCGGCGATGTCGGCCTGGGGGAGGAGCACGCGGGCGCCTTCGAGCTCGCCCAGCCCGCCGGCGATGTCGTCAGAAGCCCGCGCGGCGACGAACGCCGTCTCGATCCCGAAACTGCGGACCGCCTCCGCCGTCACCGGCCCGATTGCGGCGACGCGCGCCCCGGTCAGGCCCGCGAGCCCGTCCGCGACTGCGGACACGCCGTTCACGCTCGTGAGGACGATCCAGTCGTAGCCCGCCATGTCGCGTACGGCGTCCTCCAGTGCGGCGCGGTCTTCAGCCGGCCTGATCTCGACGAGCGGCACGATCGTCACGTCCGCGCCCAGGCGCTCGAGCTCGTCGGCGAGAGGCTTCGCCTCGGGGCGGGTGACGACGATGCGACGACCTTCGAGGGGTTGCTCAGCCACGGATCGCCGCCAGTATGCGTCCTGCGCCCGACTCGAGTGCGAGACCGGCGACGCGCACGCCCACATCGCTGGGCTCCCCCTCCCCCGAGGCCTGTACCACGTCGCGGCCGTCCGTGCTCGCGACGACCACCTCGAGATGCACGTTTGGCGGCTCGCCGACCCGCGCGTACGCCCCGACGGGTGCCGTGCAGCCCGCTCCGAGCTCGCGCAGGAACACGCGCTCGGCGGTCGTCGTCCCACGCGCGGCGGCATCGTCGATCGCTGCGAGCAGCACCAGCACGGGATCGCTGGCGCGGCACTGGACCGCGAGGGCGCCCTGGCCCGGGGCGGGCAGCATGCTGTCCACGGGGAGCCATTCCGCGACCTCGTCGTCGAGGGCGAGGCGCCGTACGCCGGCGGCCGCCAGCAGCGCCGCGTCCACCTCGCCGTCGTGGACCTTGCGGATCCGCGTGTCGACGTTGCCGCGGATCGAGCGAACCTCGAGGTGCGGCCATCGCCGCCTCACCTGTGCGACGCGTCTCAGGCTGCTCGTCCCCACGACAGCACCTGCGGGTAGCTCGTCGAGGCGGACGCGGCCCCGCGAGACGACACAGTCCCTGACGTCTTCACGGGCGCAGACTGCTCCGATCGTCACACCCGGCGCATCCTCCGTCGGGAGATCCTTGAGCGAGTGCACGGCGAGGTCGATCGCACCATCGGCGAGGCCGTGCTCCAGCTCCGCGGTGAAGAGGCCCTTGCCTCCGATCTCGGGAAGCGGCTCGCCGCTCACCTGGCTCCGGTCGCCCGCCGTCGCGATCACCTTCGTCGTGCACTCGAGCTCGGGCCACGCCCGAGCCAGCAGCTCGACGACGAGGGCGGCCTGCGCGCGGGCCAGCGCCGAACCGCGCGTGCCGAGGGTCACCGCCGCCGGGAGCGGCGGAGCGCTCACTGATCGCTCGGCGCAGGGAGGCCGAAGAGACCACGCACGGCGTCGGCGACGGCGTCCGCATCGCCCGCCCCCGCGCGCCGCCGCGCACGCACCGTGGGGTCGTGCAGGAGCTTCGTGACGAGCGTCCGCGAGAGGCGCTCGATCCGCTCTGCGACCTCGGGCTCGAGGTCGCCGAGATCGCCGAGCGCGCGCGCGACCTCCCGCTCGCGGATCGCTTCGGCCCGCCGCCGGAGCTCCGAGAGGAGCGGCTCGACCTCGAGCTCCCGGTAGCGGCGAGCGAACACGCCGACCTCCTCGTCCACGATCGTCTCCACCTTCGGGACCTCGCGAAGGCGCGAGGACATCGCGTCGTCGAGCCCGGCCCTGAGGTCGTCGACGTCGAAGAGGCTGACGCCGGGGATCTCCGCCGCGGCCCGCTCGACGTCGGCCGGCACGGCGAGATCGACGAGGACGAGCCGGCGCTCGGAGCGCTGGACCATCGCGGCCCGCACGACCTCAGTCGAAACGACAGGCGCCTCCGATGACGTCGCGGTGACGGCGACGTCGGCAGCGGCGAGCGCCGCTGCGAGCTCGTCGAGCCCGTGAGCGCTCGCGTCGAAGCGCGCCGCGACCTCGACCGCCCGCGCATGCGTGCGGTTCGCAATCGCGATGCGCCCGAGCCCACGCCCCTGCGCGGCCTTGAGCGTCTGGAGGCCGATGCGGCCTGCGCCGACCACGAGCACGCTCTTCCCGGTCAGGTCGCCGAGGACGCCGCCCGCGAGTGCGAGTGCCATCGAGCTCGCGGTCGCGGGGTTCGTGCCGATCCCGGTCTCGGCGCGAGCACGCCGGCCGGCGCCGATCGCAGTCCGGAAGAGCAGCTCGAGCCCGAGCCCGACCGTTCCTTGGGCCCGGGCCATGTCGTACGCGTCTCCGACCTGGCCGAGAATCTCCGCTTCCCCGAGGACGAGCGAGTCGAGACCCGCAGCGACACGGCAGAGATGCCGCGCGACGTCCTCTCCCGCGTGGACGTACAGGTGGTCGAGCAGGAGCTCGCGAGGCACGCCGTGCGCAGTCGACAACGCGTCGACGAGCTCGTCACGGGCGTCCTCGACCCCGGACGTCAGCTGTGCATAGAGCTCGACGCGGTAGCACGTCAGTAGCTCCGCGTGCTCGAGCACGGCGGGGCAGCGCTCGGCGCCGACTCCGAGCGCGCCGACGCGCTCGCGCAGCTCGACGGGCGCCGTGCGATGGCTCAGCCCCAGGCAGACGAGTCGGTGCACGCGGGGAGACTCTACCGCGGCGTTCGTGCTCGAATCCCGGGATGCGCGCGCTCGGGATCGACGTCGGCGGAACGTTCACCGACGCCGTGCTGCTCGCGGACGGAGCGATCAGGACCGCCAAGGTTCCCACCGCGCGCCGACAGGAGGAGTCGGTCGTCGCCGCGGCAGAGGCGGTCGGAGCAGGGACTGTGGACCGCTTCACGCACGGCACGACGATCGCGACGAACGCCCTTCTCGAGCGACGGGGCGCCCGTACCGCTCTCGTGACGAACGAGGGCTTCGAACACGTCCTCCATCTCAGGCGACAGACTCGCGCGCACCTCTACCGACCCTGCGAGGAGCACCCGCCGCCGCTCGTGCCCCTCGAGCGCTGCGTCGGTGTGCGGGAACGAACAGTCGCGAGCGGGGAGCTCGTCCCGCTCGATCTCGCCACGGTGCCCGAGCTCGAGGCTGACGCCATCGCCGTCTCGCTGCTCTTCTCGTTCCGGGACGCGGGGCCGGAGCGTGCAGTGGCGGCGGAGCTCAGACGCCGGTACCCGGACGCCCACGTCGTCGCGTCGCACGAGGTCGCACCCGAGTTCCGCGAATACGAGCGCGCATCGACGACGGTCGTCGACGCGTACCTCGGCCCCGCGCTCTCGAGCTACCTCGGCGCGGTGGCCGGCGCGTGCTCGGACGTCGGGCTGCCGGAGCCGTTCGTGATGCGGTCGTCCGGAGGCCTCGCGACCCTCGACGAAGCGGCGACGCACGCGGCGTTCGCCCTCCTCTCCGGCCCGGCCGCCGGGGTCGTGGGCGCAGCGAGGCTGGGGACGCTCGCCGGCTACCAGAACGCAATCTCGTTCGACATGGGCGGAACGTCGACCGACGTCTGCGCCATCGTCGACGGCGCCGTCCGACGGGAGCACGAGCGGCTTGTCGGAGGCCTTCCGGTGCGCCTGCCGACGGTCGCGGTGCACACGGTCGGAGCCGGCGGCGGCTCGATCGTCCGGCTCGACGAGGGCGGCGCGCTCCTCGTCGGGCCGGAGAGCGCGGGCGCGCACCCGGGCCCCGCCTGTTACGGACGGGGCGGCATGTCTCCCACGGTCACGGACGCGAACCTCCTCCTCGGGCGCCTGCCGTCGGTGCTCCCCGGAGGCATCGAGCTGGACACGCGGGCAGCCGAGCGAGCGCTCGGCGGGATCGACCCGGCCGACGTCGTCGACGTCGTGAATGCCGAGATGGTGCGGGCACTGCGCGTCGTGTCCGTGGAGCAGGGCCTCGATCCCCGTGAGTTCGCGCTCGTCGCGTTCGGTGGCGCAGGCCCGCTCCACGCCTGCGCGCTCGCAGACGAGCTCGGCTCGACGACCGTCCTCGTCCCGGCCGCCGCGGGCGTCCTCTCCGCGCTCGGGCTCGTCGCGGCGGACGAGCGCCGCGACTCCGTGCGGTCGTACGTCACGCCGCTCGCGGACGCAGGAGAGCTTCCCGACGAGGGCGATGCCGACCTCCGCTACGCCGGTCAGTCGTTCGAGCTCACCGTCCCGCTCGGCCCTCGACTCGCCGAGCGCTTCCACGAGGCCCACGAGCTGCGGTACGGCTACGCGGATCCGGGCCGGCCGCTCGAGCTCGTCGCCGTGAGGACGGCCGAGGTGCGAGCCGGGCCGCCGATCGACGTCACCGGCCCACGCCGCACCGCCCGCGGGCCGCAGGCGCTCGCGCTCGAGGGGGCGACGTTGTGGGTGCCGGACGGCTGGGAGGGAGCGACCGACCGACACGGCACGCTCGTGCTCCGGAGAGCGCCGTGATCGACGTCCAGCTCCAGGTGATCGGGGCGTCGCTCCGCGCGATCGCCGAGGAGATGGGCGCAGCGCTCATCCGGTCGGCCTTCTCGGCGAACATCAAGGAGCGGCGCGACTGCTCGACGGCCCTCTTCGACGAGAGCGGCCGGATGATCACGCAGGCGGAGCACATCCCCGTGCACCTGGGTGCCATGCCGGAGGCGGTCGCAGCCGTCATGGCGCGCGAGCCGGCACGGGGCGAGGCCTGGATCCTCAACGACCCCTACGCCGGTGGCACGCATCTCCCCGACCTGACGATCGTCACCCGGACGGAGCTGGGGTACGCGGTGACCCGAGCGCACCACGCAGACGTGGGCGGCTCGGAGCCCGGAAGCCTGCCTCCGGAATCGCGCACCCTCGACGAAGAGGGCGTCGTCGTCCCCCCGATGCGTCTCGACGACGCCGCGCTGGAGTCGCTCGTCGCGAGGATGCGGAACCCGGACGAGCGACGTGGCGACCTCCGCGCGCAGCTCGCCGCACACCGCCTCGCCGAGAGCCGCGTCTCCGAGCTGTGCGCTCGCCGGGGCCGCGCGCTCGTGCTAGCCGCGATGAACGAGCTCTTCGCGTACTCCGAGCGGATCGTGCGCGCCGCGATCCGCGAGCTCCCGGACGGGCGCTTCGAAGGGGAGGACGCGCTCGAGACGCCAGCAGGACCGCTCGAGATCCGCGCCGCCGTGACGATCGACGGAGACGCGATCGACATCGACTTCGACGGAACTGCCCCACAGCACGTCGGGAATCTCAACTGCCCCCTCGCGGTGACCCGCTCGGCGTGCTTCTACGTCGTCCGCTGCCTCACGGCGCCCGACGTCCCCGCCTCGGGAGGCGCCTTCGAGCCGGTCTCCGTCCGCGCGCCCGCCGGATGCCTCGTGAACGCATGCCCTCCCGCGGCCGTGGCGGCCGGGAACACCGAGACGTCGAGCCGTATCACCGACGTCGTCTTCGCGGCTCTGGCGCACGCCGTTCCCGTGCCGGCGCAGGGCCAGGGGACGATGAACAACGTCGTCCTCGGAAACGAGCGCTTCACGTACTACGAGACGATCGGCGGCGGGCAGGGCGGCTGTCCCGGGCGCGACGGCCCGTCCGCCGTCCACGTCGCGATGTCGAACACGCTGAACACGCCCGTCGAAGCGCTCGAGCTCGCGTATCCGTTGCGGGTCGAGCGCTACGAGCTGCGGCGGGGATCCGGCGGGGACGGCTTGCACCCCGGAGGGGACGGCGTCGTACGGGAGCTGCGTGCGCTCGAGCCGTGCCGCCTCTCGCTCCTGACGCAACGGCGGCTCCTTGCGCCGCGCGGAGCGCACGGCGGCGGCGACGGGCTGCCCGGGAGGAACATCTTGAACGGGGAGGAGCTCCCCGCCTTCGCGAGCGTCGACCTGGTCGCGGGCGATCTCCTCCGCATCGAGACGCCCGGAGGGGGCGGCTGGGGACGGAGCTAGCCCGCTCTCGGGAGCCGGTAGAGCGTGAAGCGCCCGTCGCGGTACAGCACCGGGAGGTCGAGCGCGAGCCTCGTCCGCAGCCGGTCGAGCACGACGTAGTCCGCGCCGAACGCACGCGGTATCGCGAGATCTCCGGTCCGGAGGAACCGGCGCGCGGCGCGAGCCCGCTCGTACGGGCGATTCTCCTTCGTGTCGGCGACGTGCCCCGGGGGCGCGACGGCGATGTACACGGGAGCGAACGCCGCGAGGCGGAAGCTCGTCTCGGGGTCCGAGTATACGATCTCACCCGCAGCGACGTCGGCCCGCACGGCGCCGACGAGACCGTCGGAGATCGTGGCGAGCTCCGGGAGTGAGGTCGGCCGCAGATCGAGGAGGCCGCCGCCGATCACGGGCGTGAGGAAGGCTGCGGCGGCGAGCGCGGCGCCCTTCTCGAGCGCGGGCCGACGGCGAACGAGTCCGAGGGCGAGCGTCGCGAGCGCGCCGACGACGGAGAACCACGTGATCCACGTGGGACCCGGGTTCTTCAGGACGTACTCGAAGTCGCCCGGGTAGACGATCTGCAGGAACATTCCCGCACCGAGCGCGAGCGGGATCAGCGACGGCCCCGCGAGCCGCATGAGGACGCCCATCCCGCCGGCGAAGGCGAACGCGAACGGGAGGAACCCCGCCGCGCGCCGCGCCTGCGAGATCGAGACGAGGTCGGCCAACGAGGTGAAGAGCAGCGGGAGGAGCATCGCCGCGAACACGGCGAGCGAGCCGCCGACGACGTACGCCGCCCAGCGGCGTCGTGCGGCGAAGCCGCCGAGCGGGACCAGGAGCAACGCGACGATCGCCACGGCTCCCGCGCGCGTGAACACCTCCGGAGCGAGGTTGTACGACGTGTCCGAGTGGACGACGAGCTGCCCGCCGTACTGCTCGAACGCACGATGCACCTCCGCCGTATCCGGCGACACCGAGCGCGTGTCGTTCACGATCGGGCGCAGCCAGAGCAGGAAGAGCGCTGCGGGGACGACGAGCGCGGCGAGCGCCACCATCCCGGTGACGACGTCCTTGCGCTCCCACAGGACCCGCACGACGAGGAAGCCCACGAACGGGATCCAGAGGAAGATCGCGTACGTCGGGTGGACGACCGCCAGAGCGAGACCGGCTGCAGCCGTCGAGAGCACGAGCGCGCGCGACGGCGAGCGGACCGTCTCGAACGCGAGGGCCAGCGCGGCCGGCACCAGCAGCTGTCGCGCGCAGGTGGCCGGAAGCGACAGGAACACGTAGGCGCCTCCCTTGCCCGGCGCGAAGCAGATCATCGCGACCTGTGCCCCTGCTGTCGCGCCCGCGGCCCACGTGCGCCGGAAGAGCGCCCACCCGGCCTCGAACGCCACGACGACGGCGAGGGGCGCGAGGATCGACGGCAGGTGGACGACTGCCTGCTCCGGATCGACGACGGCCACCTTGGCGACGAGCGCGACGAACCCGTGCCAGAGCGGGAACGCGTAGCCGGGGTGGAGACTGCCGTCGGCGAACTCCGACACGCGGTCGAGCGAGAGCGAGTCGAGATCGAGGAGCTTCCGGACCCGCGCGAGGTGGAAGAGGCCGTCGCCCTGGACGGCCGGCGCGGACACCCACAGGATCAACCCCACGATGCCGCCCCAGAAGAACGCCCAGGGCCGGCCGGGAACCGCGGCTGCCGTCGGCCATCCTCGTCTTCTGCCCGCCAAGCCTGCGACGACCGCGACGGCGAGGAGCAGGAGGAGCGTCAGCGTCAGCGTCGACTCGAGCGCGAAGGTGACGGCGAGTGCAGCGAAGACGACGACCAGCGACCACGCGAGCGTCGCCGCGGCGCTCGGCACGCCGAGCGCCCGCGCCAGCAGCCATCCGGGTGCGAGGACCATCGCCATCCCGAATGCGAGCCGCAGGTAGAGAAGGATCACGTCAGCGCTGGACGAGGGTGGCCGCGTCGGCCGATGCGAGCCACGCCGCACCCTCGCGGTAGGTCCGGCCCCTCTCGCCGCGGTAGAGGAGACCCCGGACGCGGAGCGCTGCGAGGAGCAACCGGCGTGCGCGCTCCGCAACCCGCGGGCCACGGTGCTTCGAGAGGAAGAGGAGGTGGCCGCGAAGGTTCTCGCGATAGAGGCGTCCGCCGTGCGCCGCGCCGCGCACGTGGACGCACTCGGCGCCGGGGAAGAAGACGACCTGCCACCCCGCCTCGTGGAAGCGGTAGCACCAGTCGGTCTCCTCGCTGAAGAGGAAGTAGTCCTCGTCGCAGTCGCCCACCTGCTCGATCGCCTCTCGGCGAACCAGCATGCACGCGCCCATGACCACCTCCACGTCACGCACCTCGTCGTGCTCGAACCCGCCGGCATAGAACGCGTTGAGCGCAGACGAGCGCGGCGCGAGCTTGCGCAGGAACAGATACTCGGTGGCGAGGCGCCACAACGTCGGAAAACCGCGTACCGAGCGCTGGAGTGTTCCGTCCGGGTTCAGGAGGCGCGGGCCGACGACGGCCGCCCGTGGCCGTGTCTCCGCGAAATCGACGAGCCGGTCGAGCGCGCCCTCGACGAGCCACGCGTCGGCGTTCAGGAGGAGGACGTAGGGGCTCGACGTCTCGTGCACGCCGACGTTCCAACCTGCACCGAGCCCGCGGTTCTCCGATTCGATCACGCGGACGTCGGGGAACCGATCGCGGACGACCGCGACCGTGTCGTCCTGCGATCCATTGTCGACGACGACCGTCTCGACGCCGACGAGCGATTCGAGGCACTGCTCGATCCACGGCAGCGCGTCGTACGTGACGACGACCGCCGACACCTGCAGCCGCTCACCCATGCTCGACTCGGGGGCGCGCGTCCCCGCGCAGACCCTCGTGCAGCATGATCAGCGCGCCCGGGAACGCCGTCAGCAGCGTGACGAGGGAGTAGAGGAACCCCGCCGCGAACGCCTCGTTCGCGCCGACTCCGACGCTTCCGAGGAAGCTCACGAAGAACGCCTCCCGTACGGCCAGCCCGTTCAGGGTGAACGGGACGAGCATGACGAGGAAGAGGAGTGGGCCGAAGACGTAGTAGATCCGCGGGTCGAGGTCGATCCCGACTGCCTTCGCGGAGGCCCAGATGGACAGGATGCGGACCGCCTGGACGACCATCGTGACGGCGAGGACCTTGCCGAGGAGGTGCGGACGCCCCCGGTAGGAGTGGATGCCCTCGTAGAAGAGCCGTAGCGGCCTCTCGAGGCGCGCACGCTCCAGGAGCGGACGCGTCGTGCGCAACATGGGGCGGGCCGAGCGCGCGAAGAAGAGGAAGCCCAGCAGCAGCGTCCCGAAGGCGAAGAGGCCTTCGAGCCAGAGGTACGCGCTCACGTCGTACTCCCCGATCGAGAGCAGGAAGCCAACCGCTCCGAGAGCCACGGTCGCGACACCTCCGAGCCCGCGATCGAGCAGGACCGTCCCGGTCACGACCGTGGCTCTTCCGGGATGCCGCCGCGTCGTCTCGACCACGCGCACGGCGTCCCCGCCGAACGATGTCGGCAGGACCTGCCCCGCCGTGTAGGCGAGGAAGTAGACCCGCGTGAGCCAGCGGACCCCCTCGCGGATCCCGTGTGCCTCGAGGAGCCAGCCCCAGCGCGCCGCGAGTACGGGCACCGTCACGAGCATGATGGCCGCCGAGAGAGCGAACCATGCGAGGTTCGTCTCCGCGAGAACGTCGAGTGTCGTCCGCAGTTGGATCTTCCAGACGAGGTACGCGATCGCGACGACGGTCAGGACGAGCGTCCCGATCCGCCGCGTCCTACGAGACATCGGCTCGGCGCGCTGCGTTCCTCACGCGGGCGACGGTACCAAGCTGGCCCGCTGGGGCCCGGGCTCTCGGCCCCGGCCCCAGCGGCCACGTGCTACGCGGCTTCGAGCTCCGGCACGAGGTCACGGACCTCGTCCTCGGCGGACACGGCGTCCGCCCGAGGCTTCCGCGGGATAGCCAGCGCGACGAGGGCCCCGACACCGACGACCGCCGCACCCACCCACGTCGCCACGACGAGACCGTCCGTGAACGTCGCAGGCGATTCATAGCCGCCGTAGCGTGTGAAGATCGAGGCGAGGACTGCGACCCCGAACACGCCTCCGACCTCGCGGATCGCGTTGTTGGTGCCCGACGCCTTGCCCTCCTCGACCCGCCGAACCGCGGAGAGGACGACGTTCGCAACCGGGGCGAAGAACATCCCCATTCCGATTCCGGAGAGGACGAACGGTGCGACGAAGGAGCCGTACCCGACCGTCGGTCCGGAAACGACCGCGATCCACGCGAGGCCGATCGCCTGCAACGCGAGCCCGGTCGCCATGAGCGGCCGTCCGCCTATGCGGTCGGAGAGTGCGCCTGCGATGGGCGCGACGACTATGGGCATCGCCGTCCATGGCAGCACCCGGAGGCCGGCCTCGAGCGGCGAGTACCCCTGCGCGGTCTGGAAGAACTGGGTGAGCAGGAAGATCGAGCCGAACATTCCGAAGTACATGAAGAGCGATGCACCGTTCGCTGCCGAGAAGGCCCGGTCGCGGAAGAAGCGCATCGGCAGCATCGGCTCGGCCGCCCGCAGCTCCCAGGCGACGAATGCCGCCAGGAACAGGGCTCCGAGGACGAGCGAGCCGAGGATCTGCGGGCTCGACCAGCCATGCGAGTTCCCGTTCACGAGACCCCAGACGAGACCCAGGAGCCCGCCGCTCGCGAGGGCGAGACCGCGTAGGTCGAGCGCGCGGTCGGGTCCGTAGGACTCGCGGAGCTGCGTCGCGAGCGGGAGCAGGAGGAGACCGACGGGCACGTTGAGCCAGAAGATCCACTGCCACGAGATTCCCTCGACGACCGCCCCGCCGACGAGCGGCCCCATGGCCACGGCGAAGCCGGCGATTCCCGACCACGCGCCGAGCGCGACCCCTCGGCGGTCGGCCGAGACCGCCGCGCTGAGAAGCGTCAGCGTGAGCGGCGTCACGATCGCCCCGCCGACGCCCTGGAAGGCGCGCGCGGCGATGAGCCACTCCGTGGAGGGCGCGAGCGCGGCGGCCGCGGACGCCGCCGTGAAGATTCCGACACCGATCATGAACAGCCGCTTGCGCCCGAAGCGGTCGCCGAGCGCCGCTCCCGTCAACAGGAACACGGCGAAAGTCAGCGTGTAGGCGTTGACGATCCACTCGAGCTGCTCGATGGACGCGCCGAGGTCGACCCGGATGACCGGGAGCGCCGTCGACACGACGAGGTTGTCGAGCACGACCATGAAGAGCGCGATCGAGGTGATCGCGAACGTCCACAGCGTGCGGGTGCCTGCTCTCATCGTGACCTCCTCGTATCCGTGATGTTTGGATCTAGTGACTGATTACTCAATTGCGAGAGAAAAAGAGAGAGGGACGTCACGACTCGTCCTCCTTGAACCCCTCCGCGAGCCGTGCGGCCCACGAGTCCCGTGGCTCGTCCGTGATCGAGTACTGCATCGCGGCGAGGACGTTGAGCAGCATCCCCTTCGCGAAGAACCGGGTGACGGTCTGCCTGTCGGCGCCGGACACCGTCTCGACGTAGTCCACGAGCCGGCCGTAGCCGCGCGCGGTGCTCGCGCGCACGTCTTCGTCCTCGACGGCGGCCGAGTACGCCTGGAGCTGTCCCTGGAGCATCGCCCGGTCCGACTCGATGAGCGCCGCATAGGCGCGGCCGATCGCGTCGAGCGCATCGTGGCCGGACTTCCCGGACGCCGCCGCTCGAAACGTGTCGAGCGTGCGCTGGAAGCACGCGTCGATCGAGGCGAGGAAGAGCTCCTTCTTCGACCCGAAGAGACGGAAGAGGTACGGCTGCGAGATTCCGGCACGGCGTGCGATCGCGTCGGTCGACGCCCCGTGCAAGCCGTGCTGTGCGAACTCGTGGCGAGCGGCTTCGAGCACGGCTTCGCGCCGCACCTCCGCCGTCTGCCTCGTCGTCCCCGTCGCCATGGCAAAGAAAGTTAGCACTCACTCACAATGCTGTCAAGACCCCTGCGACACGATCGACCTCGTCCTCCGTCGTGGTCGCGGCAAACGGCAGCGCGAGCGCCCGTTCGAACGCGCGGTCGGCCCCCGGGAACGCGCCCTGCTCACGGTACGGGGCGAGGCGGTGGAGCGCCCACGTGCCGATCTGCGCCTCGATGCCGGCGGCGCGCAACGCCGCGAGTGCCTCGTCGCGGCCGTCGAGCTGGACGACGTAGGCCTGCCAGCCGTGCCGGTCGCCCTCCTCCGCGCCCGGCGCGAGCACGAAGTGCTCGAGGCGTTCGGCGTACCAGCCGGCGACTCGCTCACGCGCCGCGAGGAGCTCCTCGAGCCGAGCGAGCTGCGGGATGCCGATCGCGCACAGGAGATCCGGCAGGCGGTAGTTGAAGCCCGGGCTCGGCATGTCGCCGAGAGCGGCCCAGCCGTGGTGGCGCAGGCGGCGAACCGCGGCGTCGAGACCCGTCTCGTCCGTCGTGATCGCACCCCCCTCGCCTGTCGTCACGATCTTTCGGGGGTGGAAGGACAGGCACGCCGCCACGCCGAGGGCGCCGCAAGGCGTGCCGCGGTACCGCGCCCCGAGGGCGCCCGCGGCATCCTCGACGAGCACGACGTCCTGCGGGACCGCGCTCTGCAGTGCCTCCCACGCGACCGGTCGTCCGAATAGATGCACGGCCATGACCGCACGTGTCCTCGACGTGACGGCTGCGGCAACCGCCGCCGGATCGAGAACGAAGGTGTCCGGGTCGACGTCGACGAGCACGGCCTTCGCCCCGCAGAGCTCGACGACGTTCGCGGTCGCCGGAAAGGTGTAGGCGGGGACGACGACCTCGTCGCCCGGCCCGATCTCGAGAGCGAGGAGGGCGAGATGGAGCGCCGCCGTGCCGGAGGAGACCACCGCCGCGTGGGCCGTGCCGACCGCCGCGGCGACGGCGGACTCGAACTCCACGACCGTCGGGCCCATCGTGAGCTGCCCGCTCCGCACGACCCCCGCGATCGCCTCGAGCTCGGCGGCTCCGACGTCCGGCCGCGCGAGCCGGATCGGCTCGGTCATCGGGGTCCGCTCTCGCGATACCACGCGATCGTCCGCTCGAGGCCCTCGTCGAGCTCGACCTTCGCCTCGAAGCCGAGGAGTGCGCGAGCCTTGTCGACATTCGGGATACGGAGCTCGACGTCCGTGTAGTGCAGCGGCTGGAACACGAGCTCGCCGGGGCAGCCGGTCAGCCGCTTGATCCGCTGGGCGAGGTCGTAGATCGTCACGGCAGAGCGCGCGTTTCCGACGTTGAAGCTCTCGCCGATCGCCTGCGGATGCTCGAGCGCGAGCAGGAGCGCCTCGACCATGTCGTCGACGTAGCACCAGGCTCGGATCTGCGACCCGTCCCCGTGGATGACGAGGTCGTTCCCGGCAAGCGCGGTCTCGATGAAGGCCCGGATCGCGCCGCCCCCGATCTGACCGGGCCCGTAGACGTTGAACGGTCGCACGGAGACCGTCGGAACGCCGAGCTCGTCGTGGTACGCGTGCGCCATGTGCTCCCCGGCGAGCTTCGAGACGGCGTACGTCCAGCGCGCCTCGCCGACCGAGCCCTGCGTGGTGACGTGCTCCTCGTCGACCTTGTACGCGTACGTCCCGAAGACCTCGCTCGTCGAGAACTCGATGACCCGCTCGATCGTGTCGTTCGTCTGGAGCGCGGCCTCGAGCGCGTTGTACGTGCCGATGAGGTTCACCCGCATCGTTCGCACCGGGCTCTCGATCACGGTGTCGACTCCCGCGATCGCCGCCGCGTGGACGAGATGGGTCGCACCACGGACGATCTGCGTGAGGAACGCCGCATCGAGGACGTCGCCCTGCACGAAGCTGAAGTTCGGGTGGTCGGCGAGCGCCGTTCCGCCGAGCGTGTCGCGGTGGAGGTTGTCGACGGCCACGATCTCGTTGTCGTCGACGAGGCGCCGTGCGAGCGTCGTGCCGATGAATCCAGCTCCGCCGGTCACGACGACGCGTCTGCCCGTCAGAGCCACGCGCGCGAGTCTAGACGCCGTCGCCTCGGTACCCTCACCGCATGCGCAGGCCGGTCGCCTTCGCGATCCTGGGCGTCGCGCTCGTCGTCGTCACCGCGTCGCTCGCCGGCCCGCAGACGGGTTCGTCGCTCCGCATCACGTACTGGCAGGATGGCGCGAAGGCCGGGGCGAGCACCACGTGGACTCTTCGGTGCGGCCCGCCTCGCGGCACGCTCCCGCAGGCTGCCCGCGCATGCCGTCGGCTCGCGTCCGGTGGCCCGAAGCTCTTCGCCCCGATGTCCGAGAACGCCGTCTGCACCGAGATCTACGGCGGGCCGCAGACGGCACGGGTCGTCGGCACGGTCGGCGCCACACGGGTGTGGGCGACGTTCAGCAGGACGAACGGATGCGAGATCGCCCGCTGGAACCGCATCTCGCCCTGGCTCGTGCCGTCCGGCGGCGCGAGCTGATCGGCACGTCAAGCATCTAGCATCGGCGGCCGTGCAGACCGTCCTCTTCGTGGGCGCGGGCCGCCACCAGCGACGGGCGATCGAGCAGGCTCGCGCACGTGGCCTGCGCGTCGCGGCCGTCGACCGCAATCCCGATGCCCCTGGCCTCGCTGCTGCAGACGTAGCCAAGGTCGTCGACTTCTCCGATGTTGCAGAGGTCGGCGCTGTCGCGCGGCGCGTCGGCGTCGACGGCGTCCTCACCGTCTCCGCGGATCGGGCAGTGCCCGTCGTCGCGGCGGTCGCCGAGGACCTCGGCCTTCCGGGCATCGGCTCCGAGACTGCGCACCTCCTCACGCACAAGCGCGCCATGCGTGACACGCTCGGTGCGGCCGGCCTCCCGCAGCCGCGGTACGCGACGCTCCGCTCGTCCGCAGACGTCGACGCGGCGCGCGACGTGGTCCCTTTCCCTGCCGTCCTCAAACCGGTCGACTCGGGTGGGCAGCGTGCGGTCTTCCGGATCGAGAGCAGCGAGGAGCTCGAGCGCGACCTCTCCGAGGCGATCGAGGAGTCACCGACGAGCGAGGCGCTCCTCGAGGGCTTCGTGAAAGGCATCGAGCTCAACGGGATCGTGATCGCCCGAAACGGCGAGCCGGCCGTGATCACCCTCTCCGACCGCCTGCGCCCGCCGGGGATCGGCTTCGGCGTCGGCTGGATCCACGTCTACCCACCCTCGATCCCTCCCGAACAGCTCCGACTTTCCGAGCAGGTCGCGGCCGAGTCGGTGCGAGCGCTCGGGCTGAAGGACGCCATCGCGTTCCCGCAACTCATCGCGTCGCCGGACGGAGAGGTCGCCGTCGTCGAGGTGGCCGCCCGCATCCCGGGTGGGCAGATGGCGGATCTCGTGAGGCACGCTGTCGGCGTCGACCTGGTCGAGGTCGCCCTTCGGCAGGCGTTGGGGGAGGAGGTGCCCGACGGCGTGGCGCTCCCACGCTTCAGCCAGCCGCTCGCAATCCGTTTCTTCACCGCCGAGCCAGGCCCGCTGCCGACGGGTCGGGTGACCCGCATAGGGACCCTCGACGCCGTCCTCGCGTCCGAAGGCGTCGTCCAGGCGGACACATACCTCCAGCTCGGTGAGACGATCCGCCCGGTACGCCGCGACGGCGATCGCCGCGGCTACGTGATCGCGGTCGCCGACACGTCGAAGGAGGCGCTGCGCCGGGCGGAACGTGCTGCGGCGCAGCTCGAGGTCGAGGTCGAGGCGGCCGCATGAGCGACGCTCGCCTCCGGCTCACGTTCACGGGGGAAACCATCCTTCCCCCGTGTGCCCCCTTCTTCTTGGGAGCGAGGGGAACCTCCTGGTTCCCCACACCCCTCCACGCTCCCGGATCAACGGGAGTTGCCCCGTGAGCTGCACGTTCGACCTGACGCACTACGCCGAGATCCTCGAGGCGGCACGGACGGGCGGCTACCGCTTCACGATGTTCGGCGAGCCCCCGGCTCGCGGCGACCTCTTCCTGCGACACGACGTCGACCTCTCGCTGCCGGCCGCGCTCACGATGGCCGAGCTCGAGGCGGCGCACGACGTGCGGGCGACGTATCTCCTGATGACGGAGTCGGTCTTCTACAACCTCGCGTCGAGCGAGGGCAACGACGCGAGCGCCCGCCTGCGCGAGCTCGGGCACGCGGTAGGCCTTCACGCTGTCTACCCCAACGCGGAGCTGGACGACCGCTTCGATCCCGTGGTCTCGTGGCACAACCCCCGCGCCGAGTACATGGCGCAGACGATTCCGGGGGCCGTCAACGTCTACGCCGAGCCGTACTTCGATCCGGCAACGTACCGCTCCGACTCGAACCAGCAGTGGCGGGCCGGCTGCCCGCACGAGGAGCTCCGCGGCGGCGGCTTCCCGTGGCTCCAGATCCTCGTCCACCCCGAGATCTGGGTGTACGAGGGAGCGACGATGGGTCTGACCATGCGGGCAATGCTGAACGCCGAGAAGACACGTCGTCTCGAACAGCTCGCCGCCGACGGCATCGACGTTGGGCAGTAGCACCCTGCGCGTCACCCACTGCCCGGTGAACACCGCGGGCGTGCCCTGGGCGAACGTGCGGGCGCTGCGTGCGCGCGGTGTCGACGCGCGGCTCGTCGTGTTCAACCGCTACACGCTGCACTCGGAGGCGGACTGGTCGCTCGAGCGCAAGGGCGGGCTCGTGCGCCGGCAGGCGACGCAGTGGTCGGCCCTGGCCCGGCTGCTGCCGAGAACAGACGTGTTCCACTTCTACTTCGGGCTCACGCTCGTACCACAATCGCTCCAGTTCCCGATCCTGCGCGCGCTCGGCAAGAAGTCGGTGCTGCACTACCTGGGCTCCGACATCCGCGGGAAGTCGCCTGCGGAGCTCGCGTTCGGGAAGAAGGCGGGAGCCGAGGTCGTCGGCTCGTACGACGCGATCCGTTGGGTGCCCGCGGCCGAGGTGATCCCGCCCGGGATCGACGTCAAGGCGATCGCACCCGCTCCGCCGTCCGACCGCGCACGCCCGACGATCCTGCACGCTCCTTCGTCGCGCAGGCGGAAGGGAACGGAGGACGTCATCGCCGCGTGCGAGGGGCTCGATGCGGACCTCGTGCTCGTCGAGGGCCAGCACCACGACGAGGCGTTCGAGCGCTACCGGGAGGCCGACATCGTCGTCGACCAGCTGAACGCCGGCTGGTACGGGTTGTTCGCGATCGAGTGCATGGCGCTCGGGAAGCCCGTCGTCGCGTTTCTCCACGACGAAGCCGTTGAGCGGACGGAGCGCGAGCTCGGCGCCCGCGTGCCGATCGTAAGCGCGACGCGCGACGACCTCCGCTCCCGGCTCGAGCCGCTCGTTGCCTCCGCGGCGGAGCGGAGACGGATCGGCGCCCAGTCGCGCGCGTACGCGGAGCGCGTGCACGACCTCGATCGCGTGGCCGACCGCCTGCTCGCTCTCTACGCTCGCCTCTCGTGACCTCGCTCGGCGGCCAGCTCAAGCGCCTCGGGAAGCACTCGCTCATCTACGGGCTCGGCGGGCTCGTCTCGCGGATCCTCGCGGTCTTCCTCCTGCCGCTCTACACGCGCTACCTCTCGCCGTCGGACTACGGGGAGGTCGAGACGCTCATCGCCCTGACGACCGTCGTCGGGATCGCGCTCCGCATGGGGATCAACAGCGCGTTCTTCCGCTTCTACTTCGACTCCCCGGAGCCGCAGGCGAGGCTGCTCGTGCTGCGGACGTCCTTCTGGTTCACGATGACGATGGCGACCGCGGGACTGCTCGTGGGCCTGGCGCTCGCCGCGCCCATCGCGCACGGTCTCTTCGGCTCGACGGAGGACGTCGACCTCGTCCGGGCGTCGTTCGTCGGCCTCTGGGCCGGGATGAACTACGAGCAGCTCACGTCACTCTTCCGCGTGGAGGAGCGCTCGGTCGCCTTCGTCTCCGCGAGCCTCGTGAACATCTTCGTGACGGTCGGAGCGACGCTCGTGCTCGTCGTCGCACTCGACGCGGGGCCCATCGGCGTCATCGTCGGCAACTTCACGGGAACGCTGCTCGTCTACTTCGCCCTGGTGGGCTACCGGCGAGAGCAGCTCGGCCTCCAGTTCGACCGCAGGCTCTTCCGGGAGATGAACCGCTTCGGGATGCCGCTCGTGCCGACGGCACTCTTCCTGTGGGTCACGAACTTCTCGGACCGCCTCTTCCTCGCGCGCCTCGCGGACACGACCGAGGTCGGCCTCTACTCCGTGGGCGTGCGGATCGCCTCCGCGATGGTGCTGATGATCACGGCGTTCCGGCTCGCCTGGCCCGCGTTCGCCTACTCGATCGACGACGACCGCGAGGCCCGGCGCACCTATGCCTTCGTCTTGACCTACGTCGTGCTCGTGACGACGTGGGTGGCGACGGTGCTCGCGCTCCTGTCTCCGTGGCTCGTGCGCTGGATCGCCGCGCCGGCGTTCGAGAGCGCCTCCCGCGTCGTCGGGCCGCTCGCGTTCGCGGCCGTCGCGTTCGCCGGCTACATCGTCGTCGCCATCGGGGTCGGCCGCGCGAAGCGGACGCAGTTCAACTGGGTCGTCACCGGCGCGGCGGCCGCGATCAACGTCGCGCTGAACCTCGTCCTCATTCCGCCGTACGGGATGATGGGTGCCGCGATCGCGACGATCGCCGCGTACGCGACGATGTTCTTCGGGATGGTGTGGTGGTCGCAGCACGTCTACCCGATCGCGTACCAGTGGCGACGCATCGCCACCGCGGCCGCCACCGGCGTCGCGCTCGTCGCGATCGCGAAGCTCGCGGGAGGCGGGCTCCCCGTCGCAGCGACGCTCGCGCTTGCGTACCCGCTCGTCCTGCTGCCCCTCGGCTTCTATCTCCCAGCGGAGCGCAAGGCGATCGGCGGACGGCTCAGACTCGCGCGCTGAGAGCTCGCCTCAGGCGACGATCCGGTAGACCTGGAAGCACTCGGCGTACTCGCGGTTCACATTGACGCCGTGCACGCGGGCGAGGTTCCAGATGTACTCGGGGTCGGCGTAGCGCCGGTGCTGCTGGGAGGCATAGCGGGCAAGCGCGGCGACCTTGCGCTCGATGTGCCGCTTCTCGAGCGATACGTACGCGCCGTACGAGAAGTCGAAGTTGTTCCAGGGAACCTCGTAGCCGAGGATCGTGGTCCGCTTGAACGCCCGCAGCCCCTCGTGCGCGACCGTCTGGTGATCCTGGTGCACGTCGTGGTGCGAAGGCTGGAAGACGACGTCGGGCTCCCACTCCTCCCACAGCGCCACGAGGAGCTCCAGGATGTCCTGACGACGTTCGGGGAACGTGCGGACGTCGAAGTCGTGCACGGTCAGCCGGTCCTCGGCGATGCCGAGCTCGCCCGTCGCCTCGCGCACCTCGCGCGCGAGCGTGTCGGGCTCGAAGCCGGGCGGCAGCGATCGCGTCGCGATGGAGAAGGCGACGTACCGAACCTCGCAGCCTCCCTCCACGAGGCGTGCCATCGTGCCTCCGCACCCGAGCTCCCCGTCGTCCGTGTGCGGCGCGAGCACCAACGCCCGCTTCCAGGCCTCGATCACGCGGAATTCCTACCAGCAGCGAAGATCCCAGGCTGGCTGAGGCCGGAGGCCGGCTCTGCTGGCCGGTAGGCACGGCGGTCTCGGAGTGTGACCGCGGAGAAGGAGGGGGCGCGCGGGAACCATGCGGTTCCCCCGCGATGAAACGCGTAACGTCTCAGCCCGTGGAGCACGCGCAACTGGCGGAGGTCGCCGCGCTCGTCGGTGCGCTCGGCGCCGTCCTCGCCCTGATCACCCGAGGAGGCATCTTCCCGCTCCTCGGCCTCGGCCTGCTCGGGCTCGCAACGGGAGGGCTCGGGTGGTCGCTCGTCGGCGACGACGAGGTGCGGCTGCTATTCGGGGATCCGCAGGGGGTCGCGCTCGTCGCGAGCGGCGCCGCGGCCGCGATCGTGCTGGCCGTGCCGCTCGCCCGGAACCCGGCTGCCGTCCCGGTCGCCCTTCTCGCCGTTGCGCCGTTCCGCGTCCCCGTCCAGCTCGGCTCGGAGGAGGCGTTCCTCCTGCTCCCGCTCTACCTCGTGATCACGGCCGCGGCACTCGGGCTCGCCTATCGGATCTTCCGCGGCGAGCGTCCCGCGCCCCCGCCGTTCCTGCTGGCCCTGCCACTCGCGGCGCTCGTGACCTTCGCGTCCACCTCGTTTCTGTGGACCTGGGACGAGCGCGCCGGCGGCATCGAGCTCGCGTTCTTCGTCTTCCCATTCGTCGTCGGGCTCGCGACGGTCGCGCGGAGCCCCGTCGCCGACTGGCTTCCGCGTGCGCTCCTCGTCACCATCGTCGCCCTCGGAACGCTGTTTGCCGCCGTCGGGATCTGGCAGGCGCACACGCGGACCCTCTTCTTCGGCCGGGACGTCGAGGTCGCGAACGCCTACACGACGTTCTTCCGCGTGACCTCGCTCTTCAAGGATCCGAGCCTCTACGGCCGCTACCTCGTCGTACCGATCGCGGTGCTGCTCGTGGCCATTCTCGTCCGCCGCGGTCGGACTCTGGACTGGCTCGTCGCGACGGCCTTCGTCGCCTTCCTGTTCCTCGGGCTCTACTTCTCCTACTCGCAGTCGAGCTTCGTCGCGCTCTTCGTCGTCACGTTCGCCGTCGCCGTCGTGGGCGCGGATCGGCGAGCCCGAGTCATGCTCCTCGCCTGCGCGCTCATTGCCGCGGTCGTCGCCGCCGGTGTCGCGGGCGCGGCGATCGGCGGCCGTTCGGCGAAGGACGTGACGAGCGGGCGCTCGCGGCTCGTCACCGTCACGCTCGACACCTTCGAGGAGCGGCCCTTCGTCGGAGTAGGAGTGGGCGGCCAGCCGCGGGCGAGCTCGGAGATCGCGAGGAAGGGCTCACCGAGCAGGAATGCCTCGCACACGACGCCGCTCACGATCCTCGCCGAGCTCGGAGTCATCGGCCTCGCTCTTTACGCGTGGTTGCTCGCGGCAACGGCCTGGGCGCTCGTCCTCGTCTCCCGGATCGACCGCACTTTCGGCATCGGGCTCGCCGCCACGCTGCTCGTCCTCGTCGTGCACTCGTTCCTGTACGCCGGCTTCTTCGAGGATCCGCTGACGTGGGGCATCATCGGCGTCGCCGCGGCGACGCTCGCCTGCGCACGCGTCACGAGCACGTCGCCGGCGGCGGCGGACGTCTCGGCTCCGGCGGCGCCGGAGCTGCTGGCACACTGACGCCCGGCCGGCACCCCCGGCCGTCGCTTCATGCCGAAAGCCTTCGCCTGGATCCTCGCTGCGGTCGCCGTCATCGTGCTCGCCCTCTTCGGGCTCGCGATCGGCGTCGCCCTGCTGAACCAGGACCGGCCGTCCGGCGCTCTCGACACAGATCTCGAGGGAGTCACCGTCTCCACCGACACGACGAGCCGGCCCGAGCCCGAGCCGCCTCCCGCTCCGGTCGGCGACCGGCGCTGCTGGCGGACGTTCGGCGGCGATCCGCGACGGTCGCTCGCGCGACCGACCGCGAGCCTGGGCCTGCCCGCCCGGAAGTTTCTGTGGACGCGCGGGCTCGAGAGCTACATCGAGTTCCCGCCGGTCTACTGCGACGGTGACCTCTACGTGAACTCGTTCCGCGGGACGACGTACGCGCTCGACGCCGAGACGGGCAAGATCCGCTGGCACCGTCGCGTCGGAGGAACCCTCCCGTCGAGCCCGACGATCGACGGCTCGCGTATCCTCGTCGCCTCGCAGGACGGGACGGTGACCGCGCTGTCGCGGCGCTCGGGCCGTCGCCTGTGGCAGGTGCAGACGGCCGGGAAGGTCGAGTCGTCGCCCGTTGTCGTCGACGGCACGGCGTACTTCGGCTCCCACGACGGGCGCGTGTTCGCGGTCCGGTCCGACACGGGTCGCATCGTGTGGGCGTACCAGACGCGCGGGCGGATCAACGCGAGCCCGTCCGTGTTCGGCGGTCGGGTGTGCGTCACGACCTACGCCGGCTCGTTCGTCTGCCTCGACCGCAGGACCGGTCGCGAGAAGTGGACCACGTACCTGAAGCGCGACCCCTTCCGCTACGAGAGCTTCTACGCCAGCGCCTCGACGGACGGACAGCGCCTGTACTCGGTCGCTCGCTCCGGGAAGGTCATCGCGCTCGACGCCTCGAGCGGCCATGTCGTGTGGGCGGCCGGCGTCGGCGGCCTCGGCTACACGACTCCCGCCGTCGCGGACGGCCGCGTGTTCGCCGGAGGCTTCGACGGGCGACTGCGGGCGTTCCGCGCAACCGACGGGGACGAGCTCTGGAGCACGTGGCTGGGAGGACGGATTCTCGGCGCGCCGGTCGTCATCGGCCCCTACGTCTTCGTCTCGACGCTGGAGAAGCGCACGTACGCGCTGCGCGCTTCCGACGGCCACATCGCCTGGCGGCTTCCACTCGGCCGCTACTCGCCCGGTATCGCGACGGAGCGCACCTACTTCTTCTCACTCAACGGCCGCCTCATCGCCGTGCACGGCCGCGACGTTCCCGCGGCTCGGCCCTAGAGGCGAGGGTGCCGGCGTCGCCAGAGCGGCGAGCGCTGGACGATCGACGTCGCAGAGTTCCAGGCCGCGAGCCTGAGGTCGTACCAGGCCCGCCTCGTCTCTGCGCCGACCGACTGCCCGGTCGGCGCGGAGTCCGCGCCGTACCCGAGCTCCCGGAGCAGGTTGCCGGCTACCGCCTCGAAGTTGGCGACGTCCGTGCTCGACATGTCGTCGCGCCAGCTCCGGACGCCCCGGGTCGGGGGAGTCAGGAGCCTCTGCTGGTGGGGCTTCTCCGAGACGTCTACCGCGCCCGTGTAGTCGAGCATCGCGGACTCGAATGGGATTCCCGCGAAGGCGCAGATCTCCCTCGTCACGGGCTCGGGGCGAGCGACAAGCTCCTCGTAGCGCACCTCGAGGTAGCGCTCGGACCCGACCTTCCTCCCGAGCTCACGCGCGGCTTCGACCTCTTTGCGCCAGAGGCACGCGAACTGCGCCGGGGTCGTGGGATGCGCCCACGTGCGCGTGAACGTCCCCTCGGGCATCTCCAGGAACGAGAGCGCCGCGTCGCGTCCGTCTCGGATCAGATGGACGTACTGCGCCTCGGGGAACAGGCGCGCGAGCAGGGCGAGGTGCCGCATGTACATCGGCGTCTTGTCGCCCCAGCGCGGCTTGCCCGCCTTCGACGCATAGGCCTCGTAGACCGTCCCGATCGCGTCGCCGGTCGCCATGCCCGAGCGCAAACGAGGTGCGACGTCGGCCGCTGTCAGCCCCCAGTCGCGGACCGTCGGGAGACGCGCGACGTCGTCGAGGAACTCGGAGGCGTCGATGACCTTCCGATGACGTCGCGCGAGCAGCGGGACGAAGAAGGACTCATCGGGAATTGCGATTCCCGACGAGCGGTCGAGGATGACCCGTAGAAGCGTCGTTCCGGAGCGGCTGACCCCGAGGAGGATCAGGGGAGGCGTCACTGGGGTGCGCGGACGTCGACCGGCGCGCGTGCCGCGTGGCCACCGACCGTCACGTACAGCGTGTACGGCCCGGGTTCGTCGGGCGCACGCAAGACGAGCACCTGTCTGCGACCGACGCCTCTCCGCCCCGCGAAGAGCCAGCGATACGAATCGGCGTCGGTGAGGACCCGCACCGAGAAGCGCTTCCCGGCAACCGCGTTGATTCGCTGGCGCGAGAGCTCGACGTAGCGGACGACCACCGTCGCGCCGCGTGTACGCAGCGATCGGTTCCCGGCTCTGTCGATGGCGCGCAGCCGGATCTCGTACGACCCTGGACGAACCGGCTCGCCGTCGAGGCGCCCGAACCACGTGAGGCTTCCGCGCTGGCGCGAGAACTTGCCGAACACACGACGACGCCCGTCGATAAGCATGGTGGCCCGTGCGGGCTCGTCGATCGTGTAGGTGGCGACCACGCGATCGCGCCTCCCGTCCGAATCGGGCGAGAACACCCGCGGCCGGACGCGCACGAGCGTTATGCGCGGCGCGGTCGTGTCGACGCGAATCGGATTCGGGAGCACGATCGTGCGACCGTTCCGCTCGAGCTCGACCTTCGGGCGATAGCGGCCCTCCCCGACGACGTGGTCGAAGCGATCGTGCCCGTCCCATGTGTACGTCACGCGCCCGGCCGGCTCCTTACGCTTGCTCACGATCGTGCTGACGGAGCGACCGTTCTCGTCGAGCATGCTCAGCGTCACCGTCTCTCCTCGACGAAGGACGAAGGAGATCGTCGCCACGTCCCGCGCGCACTCGCAGACCGGGGAGAAGACCCGGTCGACGCGAGTGCCCGTGATCGGGCTCCGCTCGAGCTTGAGGCGCTCTGTCACCGCGAACGCCGCGGCGGTCGCGCCGAGCAGCGCGAGGACGATCAGCAGTTGTGGCCAGCGCGCCACGGCGGGCTACAGCAGCTCGAGGCCCCGGACGAGCACGAATGGTTCTGCGTGCTCGCATCCGCAGCTGGCGCCGTAGAACTCGGCGGCGGCGCGAATGGCCCGCTCGCTCCGGGGGTGCGGGTACTCGCGCTGCTCCGTCTCGTAGTGGGCGAACGCCGCGACCTTGCGCTCGATCGTGCCAGTGACCTCGACGAACCAGTTCGGGACGAACCAGCTCACCGCCGCCGGCGTCCACTCCGTGCTCGACGCCGGCGCATACGTCAGCAGGCGCCGCACCGTCTGACCCGGCACCGGACGGGTCGCAACGGCGACCGAGTCGAAGAGCACGCGGTGATCGAGGTTGACGTCCGGGTGCGGTGTGTACACGCGGTCCGGCGCGAAATCGCGGACGTGCTCCTCGACCACGCGGTTGACCTCGACATGTGGAAGCGTGTCGAGCCGCATGTCCGGCAGGTCGAGGTGCACGTAATCCGTGACCCCCAGTCCCGCGGCCGCCCGCAAGGCCTCTTCCTCCTTGCGCGCCCGGATTTCGGCGTCGCCCGGATACTGGGTCGACGAGCCGTCGGTGACGACGACGACTCGTACCTCGTCGCCACGATCGACGTGCACCGCGATCGTCCCGCCCATCCCGAGCACCTCGTCGTCGGGGTGCGCCGCGAGAACGAGAACCCGGCTCATCCGAGCCTCGCCCCGACCACGAGCTCGGCCGCGTCCGTCTGGATCTCCTCGAGGAGGAGACCGCCCTCGCCGCACGCCACGACCGGGCCCGCGTCGTGGATCTCGACGATCGTCCCCGCGGGCGCGCGCTGCGCGAGCTCAACCGCCCGAGCTCCCCACACGATCACCTTCTCGTCCCCGATGAACGTGAACGCACCAGGATAGGGTCGCGTCTGCGCTCGTACCCAGTCGTAGAGGTACGGCGCGCGCGTTTCCCAGTCGATGATCCCGTCCGCCTGCGATCGCCTCGGCCAGGAGCTGGCGCGGCTCGGATCCTGCGAAATCCTGGGAGCGCTCCGCGCGACCAGCTGCGGTACGAAGTGCCGCGTGAGCTCGACGTGGGCCTCGGCCAGGCGGGCGAAGAGCGTCGTCGCCGTCTCGTCCGGCGTGATCTCGACCTCGACCTGCCCCACGATCGAACCCGAGTCGGCGGTCGCGTCGACGATCTCGAAGAGGGTCACACCCGTGCGCGCGAGGCCGGTGAGGATCGCCCACGGGATCGGCGCCCGACCGCGATGACGGGGCAGGAGCGTCGGGTGCATCCCGAACACTCCCTCGCTTGCGAGCGCGATGAACGGATCGTGGACGAGTTGCGACCAGCCGACGACGAAGATCAGCTCCGGCTCGAGCTTCCGGATCGCGTTCAGGGTCTCGAGGGCGTTGACGTCCAGGGTGTCGATCAGCGCGGCGTCGAAGCGTGCGGCGACGTCGTCGAACGAGCACTGGCCGGAGCGATTCGGGTCGATCGGGCCCGACAGCGTGACGACGCCCACGATCTCGGCGCCCCCGTCTGCCGCTGCCTCGAGGCAGTCGCGGCCGATCGTGTCGAAGCTCACCCAGACCGTGCGCATCGCCGCGCGATGCTACCGAGCTACTCCGTGGCGGACGCCGGGGCGGTCGCACCGCGACCGCGGACGAAGCGCACCCAGCTGTGGCGCGCGAGCCACACGAGGAGCAGGACCCCTCCCGCCGAGAGCACCACGACCACGATGGTGCCGGCGAAGGGAACGTTCAGCAGCTTGATTCCGGCGAGCCCGAGCACGCCTGCGAGGAGCAGCCGGAGCCGCTGCTCCGGGATCGAGAGTGTCAGGCGCCCGCCGATGAGCACACCCGGAATGGAGCCGACCAGCAGCCACGCGAGAATGCCGAAGTCGACGTTCCCCGCGGCCCAGTGCGCGGCACCCGCAACGTAGAGCAGGACGGCCGCGTGGAAGATGTCCGTGCCGACGACCTTGTGTGCGCGCAGCGGGAAGACGACGAGCAGCGTGAGCCCGAAGAAGACGCCGCTCCCGACCGACGTGAGCCCGACGATGAAGCCACCGAGGAGCCCGATCAGGATCGCGGCGACGCGGTCGCGGTTCGTCAGCTCCCAGTCTGGGTCGCCCGAAGGTCCGCTCGTCTGGACGAGGCTCTTCGCGATGAGCCCGACCGCGCCGAAGAGGAGCGCCGCGCCCAGTACCTGCCCCATGACCGACTTCGCCTCGTCACCGTAGCGGTCTGTCAACTGCTCGTTGAGCCACACGCCCACGAGCGATGCCGGGACCGAGCCCACGAGCATCCAGCCGGCGAGCCGCGCACGCACGTTTCCCATACGCCGGTGCTGGACTGCGCCGACCGTCTTGAAGGCGGCACCGTGGGCGATATCCGTCCCGATCGCAGTCGACGGCGGGATGCCGAAGAGGAACACGAGGATGGGCGTCATGAGCGAGCCACCGCCCATCCCCGTCATGCCCACGAGCAAGCCCGTGAACAACCCGGCTACGACGAATTCCCAGTCCATGCTGGGGGACGACTAGTGCCGGTAGGCGTCGATGAGCACCTTGGCGACCTCTGGGCGCGTGAACTCGACGGGAGGGACTTCGCCCTCGCCCAGCATCTCGCGCACCTTCGTTCCGGAGAGGAACACGCGGTCCTCGGGGCCGTGCGGGCACGACTTCGTACTCGCCATCGACCCGCAGACGTTGCACCAAAACGTGTGCTCGAAGAACATCGGCTCGATGTCGAGCTCGTGCGCCGCGAACTCGTCGAAGATGAGCTGCGCGTCGTACGTCCCGTAGTAGTCGCCGACTCCCGCGTGGTCGCGGCCGACGATGAAGTGGGAGCAGCCGTAGTTCTTGCGGCAGATCGCGTGCCAGACCGCCTCGCGCGGCCCTGCGTAGCGCATCGCCGCGGGGAACGACGAGAGGAGCACGCGGTCCTCCGGGTAGTACCCGTCGAGGAGGGTGCGGTAGCAGTCGACGCGCACGTCGACGGGCACGTCGTCCGACTTCGTCTCACCGACGAGCGGGTGCACGAGGAGGCCGTCGACCGTCTCGAGGGCGACCTTCGTCAGGTACTCGTGCGCACGGTGGATCGGGTTGCGCGTCTGGAACCCGACGACGCGCTTCCAGCCGCGTTCCGCGAAGATCCTCCGCGTCTCGGCAGGGTCGCGGGCGAGCTCGGGGAACTCGGGCCGTGTGCGCTCGAAGACCGTCACCCGTCCGGACACGTAGAGCGGCTTCTGCGCGTACAGCCGTGCGACGCCCGGGTGGGCGTCGTCGGTCGTGCGGAAGCAATGCTCGGCCTCGCGCTCCTTGTCGTACTCGAACACATCCTCGATCTCGAGCACCGCCACGGCTCGACCGTCATCGGCGAGCGCGATGCGATCGCCCGAGGGCGCCGCATCCACCGCGAGACAGACCGGGAGCGCCCACGGCAGGCCGCTCTCGAGGTGCATCTCATCGACGACGCGCTCGTAGTCCGCCTTCCCCATGAAGCCCTCGAGCGGCGAGAGCGCGCCCGAGGCGATCATGCCGAGGTCGGAGAGCTCGCGCGACGCGAGCGTGACGACCTCGAGCGAGCCGAGATCGTCCGGCGCATCGCCCGTCCGGTCGACGAGCGTCCCCCCGTGCGGCGCGATGAGACGTTCGGTCGCGGCGATGCTCACACTGCCACCTTCGCGGGCACCAGACCGAGCTCCTCGAGCCTGGTGATGACCTGTGCCGCCGACTCCTCCGGCGGGAGACCCTCGGTGTCGACGACGATCTCGGCGTTCTCCGGCGCCTCGTACGGGTCGTCCACGCCGGTGAAGCCCGTGATCTCACCGGCGAACGCCTTCGCGTAGAGGCCGTTCACGTCACGCCGTGCGCACTCCTCGAGCGACGTCCGCACGTGGATCTCGACGAATGGGCCGTGCTCCTCGACCAGGGCGCGTGCGTTGCGGCGCGCCTGGGCGTACGGCGAGATCGCCGCGACGATGACCGCTCCGCCGTGCCGCGTGATGCGGGAGGCAACCCACCCGAGCCGCTCGACGTGCGCGTCCCGGTCCTCCTTCGAGAAGCCGAGGCCCCTGGAGAGGTGCGTGCGAACCGTGTCGCCGTCGAGGTACTCGACGACGAGACCGCGCCGGTCGAGCTCAGGGCCGACGTGGTGGGCGATCGTCGTCTTCCCGGAGCCGGAGAGCCCTGTGAACCAGAGAGTGAAGCCTCCGCCGCGGTCGGTCTCCGACTCGGGATGCTCGTGCGCGTAGATGTGTTGACTCATACTGTCCTTTCGAGCGTCGTGTTCTCGTGGATGCCGCACTCGAGCTTGTCCGAGCCGGCCCACCGGCCGGCGCGCTCCTCCTCGTGCGGGGTCGTCGGGCGGGTGCACGGAATGCAGCCGATCGAGCGGTACCCCGCCTCGTGCAGCGGGTTGGAGGGTATCTCGTTCACCTGGATGTACGACCACACCCGCTTCTCGTCCCAGTCGGCGAGCGGGTGGATCTTGAAGACCTGGTAGCGCTCCGACCACTGCACCTTCGGCGTGTCGGCGCGGCTCGGCGACTGGTCGCGGCGGATGCCCGAGATCCAGGCGTCATACGGCTCGAGCGCCTTCACGAGCGGCTCGACCTTGCGGATGTGACAGCAGCGGTCGGGGTCGCGCTCCCACAGGTTGGGGCCTTCCGCGCGGTGTTGCTCGGCGATGGTGGGGATCTCCGGCCGGATGAGCTTGAGCTGGTAGCGGTCGACGAGCGCGTCGCGCGTGTCGTACGACTCGCGGAAGAAGAGGTGCGTGTCGAGCTCGACGGTGTCCATGCGCAGACCGAGCTCGGCGACCATGTGCACGAGCACGGACGACTGCTTCTGCCACGAGCACGTGAGGCAGACGCGCGGCCAGAAGAACTTGTGCGACCACGCGATCAGCTCCTCGGCCGACATGGCCTCGAAATCGAGATCAGGGAGCTGGGGCTGGCTCAGGGCTCGGACGGCCAAGCAAGACCTCCTTCAGCGTGTCGGCGCGCAGCCCGAGACGGAGCGTCTCGAGCGCGATGACCTCGTCGGGCGGGATGTTGCCGAGATTCACCTCGGGCCCGAAGTGACGGACGAACCAGGCCTGCGAGGACTTCGTCGGCGCTTCCCATATGAGGTCGTGGAACGAGATGGAGTGCTCGATCTCGTCGACGAGGCCGGTGCGCAGCTCGCCGGTCGGCCGGTAGATCCCGGCCGTGCCGCCCTCGCGACCCTCGGCGATGACCTTCCAGGCTCCGGCGTCGAGCTCCTCGCGGATCCATTGCACCCAGAGGTACGGCGCGATGTTGACGTCGGCGTCCTTCGAGCCCACCTCGGACAGCACCACGAAGTCGCGCGAGAACTCGGCGATGAGCTCGAGCTTCTGCTCCCGCGGGATCTCGAGCGTGCCGTCCGAGATTTCGACATGCGAGAAGCGGAAGTGCTCGAGCCAGCGCTTGAACTCGTCCATCTTCGACTGGCCGTAGACGGCCTCGAAGAGGGTTCCTCCGCAGACGACGGGCGTTCCGAACGAGCGGTAGAGCGCGATTTTCTTCTCGAGGTTGTTCGTGACGTAGCTCGTGCCCCAGCCGAGCTTGACGATGTCCACGTACTCGCCGGCCGTGTCGAACAGCCCTTCGATCTCGCGCAGGTTCAGGCCCTTGTCCATGACGTGCGTGAGGCCGCGCTCGCGCGGTTTGCCCTCGCGGGTCGGGATATCGAGGAACGAGTTGCCGTCATAGGCGTGCATAGATTTCCTCCAGCCTCTTTTTGGCGCGATCCTGGACGTCGCGGTACAGCGAGCCGCCGTGGGCGTCGATCCCGACGGTGAGCGGGCCGAAGTCCTTTACGCGGAACTTCCACAGGCACTCCGGCATGAGCTCCTCCCAGGCGACCTCCTCGATCTCCTCGATCTGGGTCGTCTCGAGCGCGGCGGCCCCGCCGACGATCGCGAAGTAGACCATGCCGAGGCGCTGCATAGGCTCGATCGCCTCATCCGGGAAGCCGCCCTTGCCGCAGATGGCGCGAACGCCGTACTCCGCGCCGAGGCCCTCGGTGAAGCGCACCATGCGCGCGCTCGTCGTCGTCCCGATGCAGAGCTTCTCGTACTTGCCGGGGCCGAGCTTGCGCACATTCGGCGCCGTGTGCAGGAGGAATGCTCCGGTGAGGTCCATCGGCGGCTCGATCCCCTGATCGAAGATGCGGATCTGCGTACGGTCGCGGATGCCGATGATGTGTCCCTGTACGACGACCTCGTCGCCCGCGCGGAGCTTCAGGATGTCGGCCGGGTCGGCGACGGGGAACGTGACCGCGTGCGTGGCCATCAGGCGTCTCTCTCGTACGCGATCGAGCCGTCGGCCGCGACGTGCGCCGAAGCGCGCCTTGCGGCCCAGCACTGGTAGTTGACGGCGACGGGATTGAGCGTCATGTGCGTGTCGGCGTGCTCGACGTGGACGGAGAGCACGGTCACGTCGCCGCCGAGCCCCATGGGCCCGATACCAGTCTCGTTGAGGAGCTCGTACAGATCGTCCTCGAGCTCGGCCACGAGCGGATCCTCGTTCCGCGTGCCGACGGGGCGCGCGATCGCCTCCTTCGCCAGGTGCATTGCGTAGTCCGCCGAGCCGCCGATGCCCACTCCCACGATCCCGGGCGGGCACGGCTTGCCCCCGGCACCCACGATCGACTCCAGGACGAACTTCTTGATCCCCGTCACGCCATCGGCGGGAACGCACATCTTGAGGAAGCTCATGTTCTCCGAGCCCGACCCCTTCGGCACGCACTTCACGTCGAGGCCGTCCCAGTCAGGGATGAAGTCCCAGTGGACGATTGGGACGCGGTAGCCGACGTTCGCGCCGGTGTTCTCGCGCGTAAGCGTGTGGACCGTGTTCGACCGGAGCGGATGCTCGACGGTCGCGCGCTCCGTGCCCTCCTTCAGCGCGGCGTAGATGCGCGCCGGATGGAGCGGGAACTGCTCGCCGACACGGCAGTAGTAGACGGCGATCCCGGTGTCCTGACAGACGAGGTTCTTCTCGTCCTCGGCGACGGTGACGTTCTTCAGGATCGTCTGCAGGACGCGCTGTCCGGTGACGGACGTCTCCCTGCCCGCCGCCTCGCTCAGCGCATCCCGCAGGTCCTGCGGAATGTCCTTCAGCGCCCAGACATACAGGTGCGCGGCGGCGTCCGATACCGCAGCGTCGAGACCGGTGGCGACCACGCTCATCCGGCAACCTCGGTCGCCTCGAGCAGCTCGAGCACTGCCCGCGCGTCCGCACCGCCGGCCCGCGCATGCTCGACCAGCGGAATGCCGTGAGGCCCCAGGGCGTCGTGCATCTCGGGGAAGTCCGAGAGCACCGTGGTCACGATGTCGAAGTAGCCGAGCATGGCTGCGGCGAAGAGATCCAGCCGTGCTCCGTGCTCGAGGAGCAACAGCGCGATCTGACGCCTGCCCGTATGGGAGGCGGCGCCGAGGGCCGTCTCCCAGTCGCCGCCTCCCCAGTCCCAGGCGGCGTTGACGAGGCGCGGCTCCTCGTACAGCAGCTCGCGCACCGCCTCGAGATCGCCGTGTGCTTTGAGCACGAAGTCGTGGACCGTCTCGGAGTCGAGGGGCGGGGGCGCGTCGCTCATGACCTGCTCCTGCCCGCCGCAGCCTTGCCGGCGCGTCGCCCGAAGACGGTGCACTCGAGGAGCGAGTTGCCCATCATGCGATTCCTTCCGTGGGTGCCGCCCGCGATCTCACCGCACGCGAATACGCCCTCGAGAGTCGTCTCCGCATGCTCGTCGATCACGAGCCCACCGTTCTGGTAGTGGAGGACGGGATACGTGTAGATCGGCACGGCGAGCGGGTCGATCCCGGCCGCCCGGTACCGGCGCAGCATGTACGGCAGCGAGATTTCCGCGTCCTCCGGCGAGATGCGAGTCGTGTCGAGCCATACGGCGGGGCGCCCGTCGGGGGTGAGGACGCCGTTGCCCTTCTCGACCTCCGACACGATCGCCGCGGACACGGCGTCGCGCGCGCCGAGCGAGTCCGTGAACTCCTCGCCGTCGGCGTTACGCAAGACCGCGCCGTACGCACGGGTCGTCTCGGGGATCGAGTACCCCTGGAGAGTCGCGGGCCACGCACCGCCGTTGGGGTGGTACTGGAGCGCGTCGAGGTCTCGCGACTCGGCTCCGGCCTCGAGCGCGATGCGCGTGACCTCGCCGGTCGCGTTCGGGTGATTCGTAGAGAGCTCCCCGCGCGTCCTCGCCTCCGCGAAGCACCGGCCACCGGCCGCGAGGACGACGGAGTCGGCGGCCACGTCGACGATGCCGTCCTTCGTCTCGAAGGAGGCGACCCAGCCGTCGGCAGGCCGGAGCTCACGGAGCGCGTGATGCGCGAGCTCTACCCCCGAGCCGGCCTCGAAGCGCTCCCGCAGCGCTTTCGTGATCGCGTGACCCGTCCGGTCACCGACCTGCAGCAAGCGCTTCCGGGTTGCTCCGCCGCAGCGCGCAAGGCGGTAGCCGCCATTCGAGCGCGTGAACTCGACGCCGATCTCCTCGAGCCACTGGATCGCCGAGGGAGCTTCGCTCGTCAGGATCTCCACGAGCCGCAGGTCCGCCGTGTCGTGGGAGCTGCGCACCACGTCCTCGGCGTGGATCTCGGGCGAGTCGTCTTCGCCGAACGCGGCCTGGATGCCACCCTGCGCCTTGGCGGAGTTGCACGCCTGCACCGTCGTTTTCGTGGCCAGAGCGACCCGCGCTCCCGCCCCCTCGGCGGAGACGGCCGCGGCGAGACCGGCGGCGCCGCTGCCGATCGCGAGCACATCGAAGGAGGCGCGGTCGCGCACGCGCCGCATACTAGCGCATCATCTTATGCGTGTCATTAGGCGTCGTTATCGGAAGGTCACCGGAGCGACACCGGCACCGCTAAGGGCGAACGGTTACACTCCCCCGCTCATGGGAACCCTGGGCGAGATCGTACGGCCGACGTTCATCACCGTCGCTCCCGAGGACACGCTCGGCGAGGTGGCGGAACGGATGAGCGCGCAGAACGTCGGTGCCGTCGTCGTCAAGGACTTCGGGCGCCTCATCGGCGTCCTGACCGAACGCGACATGCTCCGCGCGATGGCCGCTCGAGTGCACACGAGCGACGCCCGCGTTCGTCAGTGGATGACCGAGAATCCGGTCACCGCGCCGCCGGACATGACGTTCGAGGAGGCGTCGCGGATCATGCTCGACAAGGGATTCCGCCACCTCCCCGTCGTCGAGGGCGACAGCATCCTCGGGATCGTCAGCCTCCGCCGAATCATGGGCGGCCGGCGCCAGGCCTCGGACTGACGCGGCTCCTGCGCAGCCGTCGCTGGTATCCCTGAGGGCGAGCTCCTACGCGCATGCCGAGACGACGCCCTTGGTGAGGGCGTTGGCGGCTGCGGACACGCTGATCCCGCGTCTCCTGAGCTGCGCCGCGAGCTTCCTGTTCGTGCGGATCCCTTCCGCGGCCTGATCCCGCGCCGCGCCCTCGCCGAGGAGCGTGAGCCCGCACTGCGTGCGGTTCTTCGTGCCCCCGATCCAGCCGAGCGCATACAGGTACTTCAGCGCCGGCTTCGCGTAGGGCGCGCGCTTGTACGCGGTCTTCGCTCCGGTCGACGACACGTGCTGGGCGTGCGCCGCCTTCCCGACCGCGGCGACGCCGGCGCCGCTCGTGGCGAACACCGCCGTCACGTCCTTGCCGTAGGCGCCGGTCAGCGTCACGGCCAGCAGCGACACCGCAGCGAGGATTCCGGCGTACTCGACGACCATGTCCCCATCGTCCGCCTCACCCGCCGATACGTCAACCGAGTCACCAGATCGAGCGGAGGAGCTCCTCCACGTCCTTCGGCCCGGCGGGGCGCGGATTCGTTCGCGCGGCAGCGCGCTGCGCGGTCTCGGCGGCGAGCGTTTGGAGGTCGTCCTCGGGCACGCCGAGGTCGCGCAGCCGCTCGAAGCCACCGAGCCGTGCCAGCTCCTCGACCCGTTCGATCGGATCTTCCGTGCCCATGGCCTCGCCGAGCATCGCAAGCGCCTCGGGCACGACGACGTGGTTGTAGCGAAGGGCGGGCGCGAGACACAGCGCGTTCGCGGCACCGTGTGCAAGGCCGTAGCGGCCACCGAGAGCCTGCGCCATCGCATGCGCAAGGAACAGACCGCGCTCGGCCAGAGCCCGTCCCGCGTGCATCGCTCCCTCGAGCAGCCTCGTGCGCGCCTCGAGGTCGCGCCCGTCGGCCACGACCCTCGGGAGCCACTCCGCGATCAGCCGTGCGCCGGCGACCGCGTCCTCGCACGGGCCTGCGTAGAGCGCCTCTGCGCAGTGTGCGAGCGCGTTCAGCGCGGTGCCGACGGTCTCGTCGCGCGGGAGGTCGAGGGTCAGTTCGGGCTCGTAGACGATCGCGACGATCCGCGCACCACCGCCTCCGCTCTTTGCGCGACGCGCTTCGTCGCGCGTCCCGAAGTAGGTCGTCCACTCCGATCCGGCATACGTCGTCGGAACCGCGACGAGCGCTAGCCCGGTCGCGGCGGAGACCGCCTTCGACGTGTCGATCGCGCTCCCGCCGCCGAGCCCGACGAGGCCGTCTGCGCGGGCTGCCGCCTCCGTCGCTGCGGCAACGACGTCGAGCGGCGCATGCCTCCGCACACCCGTGAACCGCGCCGTGATAGGGCGCTCCAGGCCTGCGAAGCGCTCGCTGGTCACGAGGAGAGGCCGTTCCACTCCGAGCTCGTCGAGCAAGGGCGCGAGCTCGTCGAGCCCCCAGCGGACGATCACGTGGCGAGGCGCTCCCGCGCGAACGCGACGAATGCATCGGCGACGCGTGTCCGGGCGCGGCCCGACGAGGAGGCGAGCGAGATCTCACGGGTCGCGTCGAGGCCCTCGACGCGTGCCTCCGAAAGCCGTCCGGCGGCGAGATCCGCTTCGACGGCGGTGCGCGAGATGAACGTGACGCCGAAGCCCGCTTCGACCGCGCGACGGACCGATTCCTGGAGCCCGAGCTCGAGCCGCACGTCGAGGTCACGCAACCTGACTCCCTGCCGCCGGAGGGCGTCCTCCACGATCTGCCGGACCCCCGCACCGTCCTGCATGAGGATGAGGGTCTCGCCGCGGAGCTCCTCCAGCGTCACCGCCCGGCCGGAGAATGGGTGTCCCGCCGGGCAGGCGAGGATCACCTGGTCGGAGAAGAAGGGCTCGAAGCGAACACCTCGGTGGCGGCGGGAGGCGCCGACGATCCCGAGCTCGAGCTCTCGGGCAGCGACGCGCTCGACGACCGAGTGGGTGTCGGACACGGTGAGGAACACACGGACGTCGGGGTTCTCGCGCTGGAACTCGCAGAGCACGACGGGAACGGCGATCGCCGCAGGCCCCGTCGATGCACCGAGCACGAGATCGCCCGCGAGCGCACCCTCGCCCGACCCTCCGACCTCGGCGACGAGCTGATCCTCGAGCGCGAGCATCCGCTGGGCCCCCCGGTACAGCCGCCACCCCGCCTCGGTCGGCTCGACGCGTCGTCCGGAACGGTCGAGCAACTGGGTGCCGAGCCGCTTCTCGAGAGCGCGGACCTGCAGCGACACCGCCGGCTGCGTCACGCCGAGGCGATCAGCGGCCTGCGAGAAGCTCCGGCGCTCGACGACGGCGCAGAACGCCGCGAGTTGGCGGGTGTCCATAAGCGAACGTTATACACGTCAGAACAGGCCGCGCTCGGCGAGCCAGTGCTCGAGCAGCGGATCCGTCAGCTGCGCGCCCGCCGCCGTGAGCCGCACCTCGGCCTTGCCGACGAGCCCGGAGAGCGCCCGATCCACACTCCCCTTGCGGAGACCGAGGAAGCGGAGCGTCTCTTCCGCGTAGAGGCTCCGCGACGGGATCGCAAGGGCGACGCTGACGCGCTGCTCGTTCACCGAAAGCGACTCCCAGCGGGCGCGCAACGCCGGCTCCGTGAGCGCGAGCGAGCGCTCACGAGCATCCACGAAGGCCGTCTCGTCCGCAGGAGAGCCGGGTGGCACGAGCTCCCACAGATGGTGGGCGACGAGCATCGTCCGCTGCGGATGCCCCCGCGTGAACACGATGAGCGGATCGAGCGCGCTGCCCACGTCGCGGCCCGTCCGTCTGAACCGGTCCTCGACGTACGTGGCCGCGATGTCGTCGGGGAGCGGCCCGAGCTCGACCGGGACCGCATGCTCGAGCAGAGGACGCGACGGGTCCTCGAACAGCCGCTCCATCAACGTCGGTGCCGAGCCGGCGAAGACGTACGACGCGACGGCCGACTGGTGCTGGATGACGCTCCGGAGCATTCCGTCCGCACCGTCGACCCGAAGGAGGTCCTGGAACTCGTCGAACGCGACGAGACTGCGCGCGCCGGTGCGCTCGTACACCTTCGCCGGCAGATCGAGCAGGCGGAGGAGGACGCTCTCCACGTCGATCCGGGGGTTCGACTGGAGGGAGGCCGTGAAGCCACCCGCCCCGAGCGAGAGGCCGATCTTCCAGGAGCGGAAGAGCGCGTCGACCGTACGACGGATGGACCCCTTCAGCGACCGATCGTATGCGCGCTCGATGCGGACCACCACGCTCGAGAGCGAGAGGACTCCCTCGAGGTCCACGAGCGCCGTCGTCCACCCGGAGCCCGCGGCGTCGAGGAGCACGCGGCGCAGCAGGCTCGTCTTCCCGTACCGGCGCGGTGCGACGAGCCGGGCGGCGTGCCCGCCGGCCGCAAGCGCGAGCAGACGGCCGGTCTCGTCGTCCCGGTCGATCATCTCGCCGGCGAGAAGCTCGCCGGCGATGCGGAACGGGTTGGCGTCGGCCACGCGTGCAGTCTGCACGACGCAGGCGATTCTGTCTACAGCATGTAGACGACCTGGTCTGCTCACAGCAGACCTGTCTGGTAGGGTCGCAGGGGTGCGGATCTGGGTCGACATCTCGAATTCGCCGCAGGTGCCGCTCTTCCGACCGCTCGTCGCGCTCCTCCTGAAGCGCGGCCATGACGTCCATGTGACGACCCGCGAGTACGCACAGACGATCGAGCTCCTAGGGCTCCATCGCATCGACCACGATGTCGTCGGCCCACGCCACGGCGGGGCACGGGCAGGGGGAAAGGCCCTGGCGATGGCGGGGCGCCTCCGCGCCCTGCGCCGCTACGCACGGGGCCGAGACTTCGACCTCGCCGTCTCGCATGCGTCCCACGAGCTTCCGCTCGTCGCCCGCTCGCTGGGTGTCCCCGCGACGTACGCATTCGACTACGAGTACGCGACGGTGCAGCACGGGCTCGGCTGCCGTGCGGCGAATCGCGTCGTCGTCCCCGACGCGATCCCCCAGGAGCGACTCGACCGCCTCGGGGCGCGGGTCGCGAAGGTCCGCCGCTACCCCGGCCTGAAGGAGGAGTACTACCTCCACGACTTCGCTCCCGACGCAAGCGTCCTCGACGGTCTCGACCTGGATCACAACCACATCCTCGTGGTCGTCCGGACACCTCCCGAGGTGTCCCTCTACCACCGGCACGGAAGCCCGCTGTTCGACGACGTGCTCGCGCGGCTCGGTCGAGAGCCGAGCGTCCAGGTCGTGGCCCTCCCCCGGACGGCGGAGCAGCGCGACGCAATTCGCAGGCAGAGCGCGGCCTCGGTCGTCGTGCCGGAGCACGCGATCGACGCGCAAAGCCTCGTCGCGCTCTCGGACCTCGTCGTCTCCGCGGGAGGGACGATGAATCGCGAAGCAGTGGCGCTCGGCGTCCCGGTGTACACGACCTTCGCAGGCCGACTGGGTGCCGTCGACGAGTCGCTCGTCCGCGACGGACGGCTCCGTGTCCTTCGGTCGGCCGACGATCTCGAGGTCGCGAAGCGGGCGGCGGCGACGGAGCCGACGACGCGCGATCCCGCGTTCCTGCTCGACCTCATGCTCACTGCGCTCGAGCGGTAGCGCGATTATCTCGATCTGGTTAAGGTCCCGGCGGCAGACAACGGGAAGGGGAGACCGTGACAAGACGCAAGCTCAGCGTCCTGCTGGCAGCCGTCGTGGCCGTATCGGGGCTCGCGACAACCGCGGCGGCGGGCGATAACGACAGCGGCTTCAAGACCACACGTCCTTCGATGTTGACACCCGTGATGGCAGGCGTCGGCGTGACGCCGCTTCTGACCGTAGGCGACGCGCTCCAGAGTGGATTCCGATTCGAGTCGATTCCCGACGGAATCTCGGTACGCACGAGAGGCCAGGGGAGAGTCGACCTGTACGTGAACCACGAGACCAGCAAGGTGCCGTTCCCGTACGTCACCGCTGCGCCCACGGCGGCCAACGGCGAAAGCGACTTCGACAACGCCCAGGTGAGCCACCTCATCCTCAACCAGCACTCGGCGGGGACACTGAACGGCTCGTTCGCAATCCCGAGCAGTGGGGGGTTCCAGCGTTTCTGCTCGAACTACCTGGCGACAGCGCGAGAGGACTTCGACCGCGAGATCTTCTTCACGAACGAGGAGTCGCCCGACTACGTGCTGCGGCAGGAGCACTCCTGGCCACCCGCCCTCACGAGCACGGAGCAGGAGGAGAACGGCGTCGTCGTCGCACTCGAAGTGAAGACGGGCAAATACGAGACCGTCTACGGCATGGGAAGGCACAACCACGAGAACGACGTCGCGATCCCGGGCTACGGACACCCGGTCGTGTTCTCCGGCGACGACACGTTCACGAGCGGGCCGTTGACCATCCCGCCGGGAGGGCCGCTCACGGTCGCCTCGGTGCCGGCGCAATCCCAGCTCTACTCGTACGTCGCCCCGAGCACGGACGCGCTCCTCGCGGATCAGGGCGATCTGTGGGCGTTCGTGTCCGACACGCCGGGGCTCGACGACTACTACGACTTCACGCCGAGCATGAGCGCGACGCAGGAGGCGACGGGACACTTCATCAAGGTCCCGAAGAACATCGCCACCGGCCGCAACGCCGACGGCTCGGAGATCAGGGCAGCGGACGTCGGGTTCCCGGCCCCGCCGACCGACGGATCGTGGCAGAGGGACCTGCGCACGACGACTCCGACGGGGATCGACGGGCCGCAATGGGTCCTCGAGTACTGGAGCGACCTCAATCACGTGTTCCAGTTCGTCCGGGTCGAGGACATCGCGTACGACAAGCGGCCCGGCATGGGGAATGTCGTCTATGTCGTCGACTCCGGCCGCGGGACCGCCGGGGCGTCGCAGCCCGGGCGCTCGACGAACGGGCGCGTGTGGAGGATGGTGCTCGACAAGAGCGATCCCACGACGGTGACCTCGCTGAAGGTGCTGGTCGAAGGCGACGACAACCCGGTGAAGACCGTCGGGGAGATTCACCAGCCGGACAACGTCGAGTCCACAGCCGCAGGCCTGCTCGTGACCGAGGATCCCGGATCGAGCCAGCAGTTCGCGCCGGCGGAGCAGTCGCAACCGAACGCGACGACGGCACGGCTCTGGTGGGTCCCGTTCTCGGGCTCTGCGCAGGTCGTCGTGAAAGTCGACCAGTCGGCCGACGGCGGGCCGACCGACGTCGACGGCCGGCCGAACGGGAACTGGGGCGCCTGGGAGTCGAGTGGCGTCGTGGATGCATCCGCGGCGTTCGGACCCGGCTCGTTCCTCATCGACGTCCAGGCACACACGCTCTGGGTCGAGAAGGCACCGGGCGACGACAACACGGGCGACGGTGAGCCCGACTTCACCTTCAAGCGTGAGGGTGGGCAGCTCCTGCTGCTGAAGATCCCGGGCGCATAGCCCGGCGTCGCTACACGCTCTCGGATGCAGGCGCCACTTCGGTGGCGCCTGCGCCGTCTCCGGCCAGGAGGCCGTTCCGGCGCGGCGAGGCGACGATCGTGTTGAGTCGACCGATCAGCTCCAGCGTCTCGCCGTCGTCGACTAGACGGGCGAGCCCGTCCAGCTCGTCCTCGAGCCACTGCTGATCGATCGGTGCCCTCGTCACGAGCAGGATCGCCGCGTGTGACGACGGAATGACCGACTCCGACGCCGACCACAGCTCCTCGTGGAGCTTCTCACCGGGCCTCGCTCCGACGAATTCGATCGGGACATCGACTCGCGGCTCCTTCCCCGAGAGGCGGATCATGGTCTCGGCGAGCTCGACGATCTTCACCGGCTCGCCCATGTCGAGGACGTAGACCTGCCCGCGGCCGCCGATCGCACCCGCCTGGATGATGAGCGCCACCGCCTCGGGGATGGTCATGAAGAAGCGCGTCATCTCGGCATGGGTCACCGTGACCGGACCGCCGCGCGCGATCTGCTTGCGGAAGATCGGGATCACGCTCCCGGACGAGCCGAGGACGTTCCCGAAGCGCACGCCGCAGAACTTGGTGCCCGTGTCGTCGCGATGCCCCCACGACTCGACGATCCACTCGCAGAGCGCCTTCGACTGCCCCATGACCGTCTTGGCGTTGACTGCCTTGTCGGTGGACACGAGAACGAAGCGCTTCGCCCCGTACTCGACGGCGACGTCGGCGACGGTCCGCGTCGCGAGCGTGTTGTTGCGCACGGCCTCGAGCGGGTTCGCCTCCATCAGCGGCACGTGCTTGTACGCGGCCGCGTGGAAGACGACGGCAGGCCGGTATTTCTCGAAGACCTGCCGCATCTTCGTCGCATTTCCGGCGTCGGCGAGTACGGCCGCGGTCGCGTGGAAGTCGCGCTCGTCGACGAGCTCGCGCTCGATCTCGAAGAGGCCCGGCTCGCCGTTGTCGACGAGCACGAGCCGGGTCGGGCCCATGCGCGCGATCTGCCTGCAGAGCTCTGCTCCGATCGAGCCGCCCGCCCCGGTCACCAGGACGACCTCGCCCGCGAGGTAACCCGCGATCGAGTCGATGTCCGTCTCGACGGGCTCGCGACCGAGCAGGTCCTCGACCTCGACCGGGCGGATCTGACCTGTGAGGTTGAGGTCGCCCGCGATGAGCTCGTGGAGGCCCGGGAGCGTCTTGACCGGGATGCGTGCCGCCCGCGCGGTCGCGACGATCCGCTCGCGCGCCTCGCCCGACGCCGACGGGATCGCGATCAGGAGCTCGTCGGGTCGGCGCTCACGCAGGAGGTCGGGCAGCTCGGCGCTCGTCCCGAGCACGCGGACCCCGTGCAAGCGCAGATTCTTCTTTCGCGGATCGTCGTCCACGAGCCCGATGGGCGTGTACCCGAGCCCGGGGTTCCGCAGCATCTCTCGGAGGATCAGCTGCGCCGCGTCCCCAGCGCCGACGATGAGCACCTCCTTGCCCCGCGCGACGATCGTGCCCGCCGCCGGGCGCTCGATGAGCGTCCGGGCGAGCAGGCGCACGCCCATGACGAACGCGAGCAGGAGGAGAAGATCGACGATCCAGATCCCGCGCGGGACCTTCGCCGGGTGGAAGTCGAGGAGCGTGAAGACGAGATACGCGGCGATGACCGCGGCCGTGACGCCTCGGAGTGCGCCCCACATGTCCTGTGTCGAGACGTAGCGCCACCAGCGGTTGTAGAAGCCGAAGGCGACGAAGACCGGGAGCATGATCCCGACGACGAGGACGACGACGTCCCACTCGAGGTAGCGGTCGTAGTAGACGGGGCGCGTGTCGCCCTCGAAGCGGACGTACCAGGAGAGCACCCACGCCGCCGCGATGAGGCCCGCGTCGACCGCGACCTGCCACAGGCGATGGCGATTGACGGGAGAGTGCATGCCTACGCGGGGACGCCCACCGCCGACCGGACCGCCTCCACGACGCGCTCCTGCTGCTCGGGAGAGATTCCCGCCCACATCGGCAGCACCAGGTTCTCGGCCGCCGCACGCTCGGTCTCGGGCAGCGAGCCCTCCGGAACGTCCAGGTAACGCAGCGCCGGCTGCCGATGCAGAGGCGTCGTGTAGTACGAGCCGCTCGCGATGCCCGCCTCGCGCAACGCGGCGGAGATCCGGTCGCGGTGAGTCGTGCGGACTGCGTAGACGTGATAGACGTGGCCAGGCTCGTCGACGGGCAGCTCGACGACGTCCCCCAGCCCGAGCTCGTCGTAGCTGGCGGCTGCCGCGCGGCGCGCGTCGTTCCAGCCCGTTAGCCGCGGAAGGAACACCCGCAGCATCGCAGCCTGAACGGCGTCGAGCCGGGAGTTGACGCCCACGAGCTCGAACGTGTTCTTGTCGCGCGAGCCGTGGAAGCGCAGCATGCGGACGCGGTCGGCGATGTCGTCGTCGAGGCTCGTCACGAGCCCTCCGTCGCCGAGCGCGAAGAGGTTCTTCGACGGATAGAAGCTGAACGTCGAGCACACGCCGGTCTGCGCAATGCCCTCCGCTCCGAAAGCCTGTGCAGCGTCCTCGAGCAGCGGGAGCCCGAGGGCGGAGAGCTCGGCGAGCGGCGCCGGTCGGCCGAACAGATGGACCGGCACGATCGCCTTCGTCCGCGGCGTGATCCGGGCGGCGACGTCCTCGGGATCGAGGTTCAGCGTCGCCGGCTCGATGTCCGCGAAGACCGGAGTCGCGCCCACCCTGGCGATCGCCTCGGCCGTTGCGTAGAAGGTGAAGGAGGGGCAGACGACCTCGTCGCCGGGGCCGATCGCCATTGCTTCGAGTGCGAGGACGAGCGCGTCGGTGCCGTTCGCGACGCCGATCGCGTGCGGAACGCCGAGGAAGGCGGCCGCCTCGTGCTCGAAGGCCTCGACCTCCGGCCCGAAGATGAAGCGGCCCGACCGGAGGACCGCGGAGAAACGCTCCTCGAGCTCGGGCATGAGAGGCGCGTACTGAGCCTCGGAGTTCATGAGTGGGATCTGCTCTGTCACGCAGGCGAGTCTAGCTCCAGGCCATTCTCGATTCGTCAGGCCCTGGACGACTCCTGGGCCGTCCGCCTCCGCCGCCGCCTGACGTGCCTCCAGCCGAGCCAGGCGACCGCCGCCACAACCGCAGCGACGACGAGGTAGTCGACGTACGAGAACGCGTGGTGGACGTCCTCCCAGTTCGCTCCGACGGCCCAGCCGATCCCGGCGAAGCCGAAGCACCAGATCGCAGATCCGGCGAGCGTGAGGAGCGTGTAGCGGACGAACGGGACCTCCAGCACGCCCGCGGGGATCGAGACGAAAGAGCGGATCACCGGCGTCAGACGACCGAGGAAGACGGCCCAGCCCTCCCAGCGCTCGAACCAGCGCTCCGCACGGTCGAGCTTCTGCCCATCCAGGTGCAACCAGCGCCCGTGTCGTTCGAGGTAGGGACGGCCGCCGTACAGCCCGATCGCCCAGCCCACGATCGCCCCGACCGTGTAGCCGAGCGTCCCGGCAACGGCGACCGCGACGTAGGCGGGGAATCCCGAGTCGACCGATGTCCCGAACAGGACGACGTCCTGGCCGGCGAACGCACCGGAGGCGACCGCGCCTGCGTAGACCATCACGACCTCGCTCGCCGCGGGCAGGAGCGCATCGACGAGCATCAGTGCGAAGACGGCGTAGAGGCCGTAGTCCCCGATCGCGGACGTGACCGCATCGGTGATCTCGCTCAGGGCGGATGCGACGAGCACGAAGCGCGGACTGTACTGGCGGGGCTGGCTGCTACTTCACGCGACGAACTGCGACCGGCTGCGTGAGGGACACGACGCCGAGCTCGTTCGTGGCCGTGACCTTCACGACGTACGCGCCCCCCGCGACGGGCTTGCGGCCGGCCCCGAGGCCGTCCCAGGTCGAGATCTGCTCCCCTGGCGGCAGCGAGCCGTTCGCGACCGTGCGGACGACGACGCCCTGCGGCGTCTCGACCGTCACCTTGACACGGGCGGCACGCGTCTGCGTCCAGCGGATCGAGGCGTTCCCTCCACTCGGCCTGACGACGAGGCGTGTGGGCGCAACCCGCAGGAACCCGATCGTCGAGTTGACGGCGAAGCGGCGGGACGCCGCCGACGCCAGCCCCTGGTCGTCGGTGGCCGTCACCGCGAGCGTCCAGCGCCCTTCGTCGGGCGGCGACAGCACGGGTGGCGGCTGCCCCTCGACCGGTGGGGGCGACGCGGGCGGGAAGGGGATCTCGTACGTGCCGGGATCCCGAGGGACGGTCTCCTGCGACGCGATCGTCCCGTTGGGAGCGGTGAGCGTCACGGTGACCGTCGAGGGCCGGACGACCTTGAACGAGAGAGTCTGCGCCTCGGCGATGCCGTCGCCGTTCGGTGAGACGACCGCCTCGAGGGGAGGCGGAGCGTACACGCCGTAGTACTGCAGCAGCAGCGCCGTCGAGACGGCGCGCTCCTTCCCGTCCGAGGGTGAGTTCAGAACGGTTCCCTCGAACGCGAGCGTCGACGAGCCGCCGCCGTCGAGAGCCATCCCGCGGACCGCGCCGAACCGCACGAGCGCCTGCGCGAGCTCGAAGTTCGTCATCCCCACCGAGTACCCCGGCTGCCGTCCGTCGGTCGTGAGGAAGACGATTCCCCCGTCCGCACGCTGGCCGACGGCGGTGCGTGGCCCCCGGGGCGCCAGCTGTGAGGTCGTGAAGGCCTCGTTCGAGCGGTACACGGGCGCGCCGTCACGAATGAGGATCGGGCCGCCTCCGATCGCGTCCGAGACGACCGACCAGTCGGGTTGGAGGATGAGCCGAAGGGTGACGACGGTTCCGGGCTGCGCCTCGGCCTGGAGCTTCGCCGCTGCATTGCCGCGCGCCACGAGCACGGCGGTTCCGGGCTCGATGCGCACCGCTGCGGCCTGGGAGGTCGCGGTCACCGGTACGGCGAGGTCGGTGTTCGGCGTCGCCGGCGGAAACGAACCGAGCACCGCCGCGACCGCACCGGTGATGCGCGGCGTGCTGGGCCCCCAGTCGGAGGTGAAGAGCGAGATCCCGTTCGTCCCGGGTGCCTTGTTGAGGAAGTTCAGCGCTCGGCGCTGACCGGTCCCGCGCCACGTCCCGCGGAAGCCGACCTTGCGGACGTCGAGGAGGCCGTCGAGCGTGACCCCCGCGCTCGAGCGCGCCGAGTTCGGAGGCGTCGCGAGGATGCCGTCGCGGAGCAGGATCCCGCTGGGCCGACCGTCCGAGGGCGAGAAGTAGTCACCGTTGACGCCGACGGAGGTCGCCTGGCTCGCAAGGCGCTTCTCCATCGCCGACACCGTCTCGCGCTGCACGATCGACTCGTTCGAGAGCACCGGCTTCAAGCGATAGAGCCCGACCGGCTTCGGGCCGCGCACGACGTGGATCGACACCGGCCCGTGCGACGTGAACTCGATCGAGGACTCGTAGGTCGCGCCCGGGAAGAGCTGCGTCGCCTGGGCGGACGCCGGCGCGGCGAACACGGCCAGGGCGAGAGCGGCGGCGAGAGCGACGACGACGAGCCGGAGCACGGATGCCGAGGGTAGCCGAACCCGAAAGGGCGATTTGCAGGGTCTTACAGGATCCGTACAGCGAGGCCGCTACGCGAACACGCGGACCTCGCGGTACAGCGTGTCGCGCTGCACCGGGGTCTTCCCCATCGCCCTGATGAGGTGGACGAGCTCGTCCGTCGTGGTCCGGTGTGTCGTGCCGGCCGCCGACACGACGTTCTCCTCGATCATCACCGAGCCCATGTCGTCGGCGCCGAAGCCCAGGGCGACCTGGCCGATCTTCATCCCCTGCGTCACCCACGAGGACTGGATGTGCGGGACGTTGTCGAGGTAGATGCGCGAGACCGCCTGCGTGAGCAGGTAGTCGAAAGAGGTGGGCCGGGTGTCCTCCGGCACGAGGTCGTCGAGCCGGTTCCCGTCACGCTGGAACGTCCACGAGATGAAGGCGCGGAAGCCGCGTGTCTCGTCCTGGAGGTCGCGGATGCGGCGCATGTGCTCGACACGCTCCTCGAGCGTCTCCACGTGGCCGTACATCATCGTGGCGGTCGTCGACATGCCGAGGCGATGGGCCTGACGCATGACGTCGAGCCACTCGTCCGACTTCGTCTTCTTGGGCGCGATGATCCGGCGCACGCGATCGACGAGGATCTCGGCGCCGCCGCCCGGCACGGAGTCGAGGCCGGCGTCACGGAGGCGTGTGAGCGTCTCGGGCACGGTGAGCTTCGAGCGCCTGGCGATGTGCTGGATCTCCGGCGGCGAGAGCGCGTGCAGATGGACCGTGTAGCGCGCCTTGATCGAGCGGAAGAGGTCTTCGTAGTAGTCGATGCCGAGGTCCGGATGGTGCCCGCCCTGCATGAGCAGGCCGGTGCCTCCGAGCGCGAGCGTCTCCTCGATCTTCTTGTAGATGACCGGCTTCGGCAGCAGATACCCCTCGCGCGTGTCGCCCGGCCGTCGGTAGAACGCGCAGAAGTCGCAGTCGGTCACGCAGACGTTCGTGTAGTTGAGGTTCCGGTCGACGATGAACGTCACCTTCTGGGGGTCGGTCAGCCGGTTGCGGACCTCGTTGGCTGCGCGCCCGACGGCGACGAGGTCGCGCGAGCGCAGGAGCGAGATCGCGTCGGCGTCCGAGATGCGCTCGCCGTTCAGTGCCTTCTCGAGGACGGCGTCCACCGCTGGTGCAGGCTCGACGGTGACCGTCACGCCGCGACCTCCTCCCGCACGAAGCGGAACTCGGGAACGTGCGCCAGCTCTCCTGCGTCACGTGCCATCTCCAGGAAGGTGTACAGGCCCGCCCGCTCGCGCGGGCCGAAGCTGTACCGAAGCTTCTCGAAGTAGCGAGCGAGGAAGCCCGGCGGATAGCCGTAGGTCTCGCTCGCGCGCTGCGCGAGCCGCTCCGGCTCCGACCGGGCGAGGCGCACGGAGGCGACGAGCGCGTGCTCCAGCTCGAGGAGCCCCTCGGCGAGCGGCTCGGGCGCCGCCCAGACCGCGAACACCATCGGCAGCCCCGTCCGCTCGAGCCAGAGCCGGCCGAGATCGAAGTGCGGGGTCGGGTCCTCGAACGCGCTGCGCAGCGCGGCGTCGCCGATGAGCAGCGTCGCGTCCGCATCCATCCCGAGCGGTACGATCTCGGCCTTCGGGAGAAGGATGCGGACGAGGACAACCGACGTCGCGCTCTCCGGCGTCACCGCGACCGACCGGACCTGCCCGAACGACATGCGCGTGACGAGCTGGATCGAGTCCACGGCGCCCTCCGACGAGACGCAGACGCGGGGCAGGATCCGCAGGCGGTCGGCGTTCCGCGCATACTCGATGGACGGGATCGGCGCGATGTCGATCTCGCCGTCGAGGAGCATCCGGCTGAGCTCCGTGGGGACGCCCGTGACCTCTTCGACGTCGGCCTCGAGCCCGTAGAAGACCGGCGCCATGTTCACGTACGAGATGCGGCCCAGCCTCATCGGCGCCTCCGGCGCATGAACCAGGTCACGCCCGCGAGGACGACCAGGCCACCCCAGAGGATCGCGGCCGGCCCCGAGAACCGCGCCGAGACGGGCACGTCGTTCGAGAGGAACAGCGCGCCCGCCGTGAAGAGGATCGAGACCCCGAAGACGACCGCGGCGAAGATCCCGAGGACATAGATCGCCCAGACCCAGATCGGCGTGCCGGCGGCAGGCGCGGCGGCCTTCGCCTTCCGCTTGTCCGAAGCTCCTTCGCGACTCACTCGGCTCCCACTCAGCTCCAGCGCCGCAGCTCGTTGTACAGCGTGTCGCGCTGGACGGGAATGCGGCCCGCCTCGCGGACGAAACGGACGAGCTCGTCGATCTTCTGCTCGGTCTCCGTGCGCGCGCCGGCGGCATGGAAGATCTCCTCGCGTACGACCGTCCCCTGGACGTCATTCGCTCCAAAATGGAGCGCGACGGCCGCGAGCGGCATCCCCATCATGATCCAGTACGCCTTGATGTTCGGGACGTTGTCGAGCATGAGGCGCGAGAACGCGAGCATCTTCAGATCGTCCGAGCCGGTCGTGTGACGCCAGCCACGCCGCTCGAAGACGGTGTTCTCGGGGTGGAAGGCGAGCGGGATGAAGGCGAGGAAGCCGCCGGTGCGGTCCTGCTGGTCGCGGAGCCGAAGGATGTGGTCGACGCGCTCCTCGTAGGTCTCGACGTGGCCGTAGAGCATCGTGCAATGCGTCGGGATCCCCAGCCGGTGCGCCGTGTCGTGGACGTGGAACCAGATCTCCGGCGACTCCTTGCCGGGCGCGACGAGGCGGCGGACGCGATCCGCGAAGACCTCCGCGCCGCCGCCTGGGAGGGAGCCGAGCCCGACGGCCTGGAGCTCACGCAGCACCTCCTCGTGCGTGAGCCCGGACAGCGTCGTCATGTGGTGGATCTCGGAGGCCGTGTAGCACTTCAGGTGCACGTCGGGAACGGCGTCGTGCAGCGCCGCGATCGTGTCGCGGTAGAAGCCGAAGTCGACGTGCGGGTTCTCGCCGTTGACCATGTGGATCTCGGTGAACCCGGTCACCTCACGCTGCGCAAGCACGTCCTCGACGAGCTCCGCGGTCGTGAGCGTGTACGCATGCTCCTGCTTCCGCGTCGCCGCGAACGCGCAGAACTTGCACTTCACGCGGCAGACGTTCGTCTGGTTCACGTACAGGTTCTGGACGAAGTACGCCTCGTCCGTGCCTCCACGACGCCGCCGCGCGAGGTCGGCCAGTGCGCCGAGCTCGAGCAGGTCGTCCGACTCGAGGATCGCGACCCCGTCGTCGAAGTCGAGACGCTCTCCGGCCTCGACCTTCTCGCGAACGGGCTCGAGCGTGTTCAGGGCGACGGCGACCAACCTAGGTCTCCCGGTCGATGACGATGTGTGTGAGTGCTTCGAGCTCCGGCTCGTCGCGCAGGAACTCCCTCGCCTGCCTAGCGTAGTCGAGGGCAACGGTCCGGGACTGCTCGAGCGCGCTCGTGTCCGGGACCCGGACGAGTGCGCCTTCGAGCGGGCCTCCTTCGAGCGCCGACCGGACGACCTCGTCCTCCTGCGCGGCGATGATCAGCGGGAGCGTCGGAACGCCCTCGCGGAGGTCCGCGCCCGGGATCTTCCCCGTCTCGATCGTGTCCCCGACGCAGTCGAGGATGTCGTCTGCGATCTGGAAGGCGATGCCGAGCGCGAGCCCGAACGCGCCGAGCCGTTCGTCACGTGAGCCGAGGAGGCACGCCGCCTCGAAGAGCTTCCCGGTCTTGAGCGTGATGCGCTCCACGTACGCGTCGATCGTCGTGTCCGCGCGATGCGCCTGCTGCTGCTGCATCGCCTCCCCTCGGGTGATGGCGAGACATGCTGCCGCGAGGATCTCGACCCCCTCGATGTCTCCGACCTCGGCGAGCTCTCCGAACGCGCGCGAGAACAGGTAGTCACCTCCTGCACGGGCCGCCAGCTCGCCGTGCTCCCGCCAGGCGGAGGACTGGCCGCGGCGGAGCTCGGCTCCGTCGATCACGTCGTCGTGGACGAGAGACGCGACATGGGCGAGCTCGACCGCCACCCCGCAGCAGAGCGCCCGCTCGCGGACGGGTGAGGTCAGATGAACGAGGACCGGTCGGAGCCGCTTTCCACCCGACGCCACGGCACTGCTCCCCACGATGGCGACGAGCCCCGGGTAGCGCTCGACCGCCGCGACCAGTCGCTGCTCGAGTTCGGCGAGATATGGGCTCGCTCTCTCCAGGATGGCGGCCGCCTGGGTCACGGACGTGTCCCCACGTGGAGGGCGACGCTGCCACCGCCGAGAAGCCGGTAGCGGACGTCTTCGAAGCCGGCCCGCTCGAGCAGGGCAGAGAGGTCGTCCGGTCCGGGGAAGCGACGGACGCTGGCCGGAAGGTACGTGTACGCCTTCCCGCCCGGCAGCACGCGACCCGCGAGCGGGACGAGGACGTCGAACCAGAGCCGGAAGAACGGCTTGAGGAGCCCTCGCGGTCGCGTGATCTCGAGAACCGCGAGCTTGCCGCCGGGACGGAGGATGCGGGCGAGCTCGCGCAGCCCGCCCTCTAGGTCGGCGAGGTTCCGGACGCCGAAGCCGACCGTCGCGGCGTCGAACGCACTGTTCTCGAACGGGAGTGCGAGCGCGTCGCCCTGAACCCATTCGATCGCGCCGGACTTCTTCCGCGCGCGCGCGAGCATCGGCTCTGAGAAGTCGAGCCCGACGACGCGGCCTCCGCGACGCTCGCATTCGACGGCGAGGTCGCCCGTGCCACAGCATGCGTCCAGGACGCGGTCGCCGGGCCACACCACCTCCGCGGCGGCGAGGCGCCGCCAGCGCTGGTCGAGG
>DATAET010000033.1:0-47373 GCA_036257855.1 Gaiellaceae bacterium
GCCGATGAGACAGAGTCCACAGACGAGCGACGCTCCGACGTTGAGAGCGACAGCAGTCCAGAGAGCGGCCTGGTGCATCCGACCGCTTCGTGCTCCTTGTCGGAGCACGACGGTCGTGAGGCCCATATCCGCCATGAGCGCTGCTATCTGCGCCGCCGTGTAGACGAGCATGAACTCCCCGAACCCCTCCGGACCCAGCACGCGCGCGGCGACCACGAGAGCCACGAAGACCGCCGCCTTCGCCGCCGCATCCGTTCCCGAGTACGTGCCGGCGATGCGGATGCGACTCCACCACTCCGACCGGGCTCCTCGGGGACGTGGAGCGAGCCGGGACGCGACGGCGGCTCTAGTCGCCGGCATCGGCGACCTCGGTCCGCTCGTCGCCCCCTTGAGCCAGCGAACCCAGGCAGATCCCCGCCCCGATCGCCAGCCAGAACGCGGTCCCCACCTGGGCGAACCCGAGAACGTTGGAGAACAGCCCGACCACCAGGGCGACGGTGCACGCCGCGAACAGAGCACTACCCAAGACGCGCAGCTCGCCGCGCGCCCACCGTGAAGAGCGAAAGACGACCGAGATGGCCATCGCAACCGTTGCGAGGTAGGCGAGCAACCCGAAGACGCCGGTCTGGATCAGCTCGTTCCCGTAAATGCTGTCGAGCTGAGCGGCATTGTCGATCTCGCGGCCCTCCACGACACCGGGGAGGCGCGGACGAGACGCAGCGTCGAGGTGGGCGGAGAACGGGTTCGCAACGGCATAGCGAGCGAGCGCCCCTGCCTGCTGCAGCCTGAAGTCGACGATGTAACGGTCCTGCCAGCCTGATCTCGTGACGGCGCCCACCGCCGCATGGCGCACGGGTGTCGCCACGGGCAACGCTGCGGCAAGTCCTAGCGCCGAGAGCGCGGCGGCGAGGTAGATCCATCTTCTCCGAAGTCCTGACAGCACGAGGAACACCGTCAAGCCCGCGGCGGCGGCAAGCCACGGACCCCGGCTCAAGGTCGACGAGAGTCCCGCGACGCCGAGCAGGAACGCGGCGAGCCAGGCCGCTCTCGACCAGCCGCCTCGACGGACTACGAGGGCGACCACGAGCGGAAGGGCGAGCGCGACGAACGTCCCCAGGAGGATCGGGTGAGGGAACGTCGCCTGCGTCCGAAGCGTCCCCGAGCGTTCGAGGACGCGAAAGATCAGACCCGGATCTTCGCCGAGCAGGTAGTGGCCCGTTGCCATTTCGAATAGTGCGAGCCCGGCTGCGACTGTCGCAACGCCCGACAACACCGCCGACAAGAGCCAGAGATCGCGCGGACGACGTGCGACGCCGAGCACGAGCAGCGCCGGCGCCCACGCGCCGAGCGTCACCGAGAGCGCCTGGACGCCCGCATGCACCGACGGCTGTAACAGGACGGCCGCGCCGACCGCTGCGACGTAGACGATCGCCGGAACCGTCACGCGCCTTGGTGGAAACCGCAACTGCCGCCGAGCGAGCAAGACGCAGAAGCTCGCCAGCACGAGAGCGCGCGTCGGCGTCATGTCGGGCAGCGACGAGCCCACCGTCGTGATGCTCGCCGGAACGAGGAGGCTCAGCGGGATTGCGACGAGCACGACGAGCCGAAGGCTCGTGAGCGCGAAGAGCGCCGCAGCGACCAGCATCAGCAACGCCGCGACGTCGGTCGGGTGTGCCGGAAGGACACCCGTTCGTCCATCCGTCGCGACGTACGTCCCCGCGTCGGATGCTTGCTCGAACTGCGCATCGTCGATCTGGTAGCCGACCCGACCTGGAGTCCCTGCGGCCTCGCCTACGACGAGAAGCGCAGACGCGGCGCCCTCCGGAGCAACTCCGCTCGCGACCACACGCTGCCACGAGGCTCCGAGCCGGTGTGAAGCCCCGCGAGACGCCTCTACGAACGAGCCGTCGCTCGCTTTCCAGCGGATCTCCGCGTAGACCGTGGCTCCGCCGAGGCTGCGCGCATAGGCGGAGAAGCTGTGGCGCTTCCCCTGCTGGATGCCGGACACATTGAGGTATCCCGGCCCCTCACCATCGGCCGCACCCTGCGTGTGCACTTCGAGCGCGGCGGACCCGCCGCGACCCCGTCCCGCCATTCGCGAGACCTCGGTGTGATGACCAGCCGGATACCAAGGCACCGAAGTCCGCTTGTACCCGCTGTCGACGACGAAGTTCTCGACCTTGTCCGTCCAGAGCAGACCGACTTCCCAGGAGACCAGTACTGCGAGCATCACCAGCAGGCCGACGACGAGCCGCCTCGACAGGCGCGGGACAGGAAGCCGAGGAAATGAGCGCGCCGCCGGTGCAGCTTCGGCGAGTCCCGCGTCGAGCGTCAGTCGGAGCTCGGACTGCACGCGCGCGATCTCCTCTGCGATGCGGTGCGCCCTCTCCTCGGCCGTTCTCAGCCCCTCCCGCAGTGAGGCGGCTGGCTCGGGACGCGGGAGCGAGCTCACGGGCTCGACGACTAGCTCGAGCTCAGGACGTCGCTCCGCGGGCTCTTCGGGAATCCAAAGCGAGTGCTCGCTCTCTGGCGCTGTCGGCTCTCCAGGCACCTCCTCGGGACCCGATCCGAGCCTCTCGGCGAGCGTCGCATGGTACTCGCCGTTCCACATGCCGTTCGGTTTCGCCATCTCAGGTCGCTCGCAACTAGGCGCCCTCGGCAGGCGCAGCGTTCTCCACGGGCTCGGGCAGGAGGAACGCGCACCGTCGCGCATCGTCGGGAAGCGGAGATCGTCCGACCCGTGCCACACAGAACTGCCTGCCGTCTGCCTCGACCCGCTCTCCGACTCCCGGCGGAGGCCCGGGGCTCTCCGAGAGTACGTAACCGGTGGGTTGCGCTACGAGCCGTAGGTGGAAGGCGGGCTCGGGCTCCGACGGCCCGCGCAGAGTCCCGCTTTGCGCCGTCTCCGCCTCCTGGAGGCGGAGCCTGAGTGCGTGGAGCTCACCGTCCAGCGTGGCGATCTGCGCCCCGCGAGCGTCGAGCTGGATCTCCGCGTCGGCGAGAGATGCCTGCGTCTCGGCGAGCTCGCTCTCGCGCTGGGAGAGCGTGTGCTCGAGCGCTGCGACCTGGGTGCGCATCGCTTCCAGGCCCCTCTGCGCCTCGGCCAGCGATGCACGGGCCTCGGCGCGATGCTCGTGCGAACGTGCGCACTCTTCTGCGAGCTGCGAGCGAGCGAGCTCGCTTTCCGCGAGTTCGGCTTGGCGCTCGTCGAGCAACCGCTCGACCTCCGCGCTCTCGTTGCGGAGACGAGTGAGCATTTCCTCCAAGTCCCCGACGTCTGCGGCAATCGACGAGAGGGTCTCGTCGAACTCGACGAGCTTCCGCAGCTCCGGGGAGTACGAGGCGGGAGGAGCCTGAACCGGCACCGAGGCGGTGGTCTCGCGGCGAACATCCACCGAGTCGGTATCGGACGAGCGGGCTCACGTCTCAAGCACCGCGCTGGCCGAAGACGGCCTGGAACGTACGAGTCAGTAGGCGCCTCTGCCGGACAGCGCGGCAGGGATCGTCAGCGCCAGGATCCGCAGGTCACCGAAGATCGACACGTTTTCGATGTAGTGGCGCTCGACGGCGAGCCGTTCGGCGAAGGTGAGCTCACCACGCCCGTAGACCTGCATCGGCCCGGTCATTCCGGGCTTCGCCGCGAGGCGACGGAGATGCGCAGGTTCGTACTGCACGACGAGCTCCAGCTGTTCGGGTCGTGGGCCAACGAGGCTCATTTCCCCCGTGACGACGTTCCACAACTGGGGAAGCTCGTCGATGCTCCAGCGGCGCAGCGTTCGACCGACGCGAGTCACGCGCGGATCGCCGTGCAGTTTGAACACCGGCTCCGGAAGAGCGTCGAGCGTGACGAGGTCGTGTAGTTGCTCCTCCGCGTCGGCGACCATGGAGCGGAACTTGAGCATCCGGAACGGGCGGCCGCCCTTGCCCACGCGGACCTGCGCGAACAGGACCGGCCCCCGGCTGTCGAGCTTGATCGCGAGAGCGATCAGGAGACACAGCGGGAGCAAGAGGATGAGTGCCGTCACGCCTACGAGCATGTCGAGCGTCCTCTTGACCAGAGCGGTGAAAGGGGAGAGGTCCGGCTCTCTGTACTCGAGAACGGGAAGTTCAGCCAGGTGCGTCAGCCGAACGGCCGGGCTGAAGACATCGCGAGAGGGAGGCAGGACCGTGACGAGGCTCCGCGTCGCATGAGCGAGGTGGAGGAGCCTACCGACCTCCTCGTCGTCGAGAGAGTCTGGCGCGTAGACGAGCCGATCCACGCGCTCGAGCAGTTCGGCAACCTGACTGTCCTCGGGATCGAGCTCGTCACGCTCCTCCGCGATCGTCAAATGCAAGTCGGGAAACAACTCGAGCTTGCGTTTCACGGCACCAGCCGCTGCGGCGCTCCCGACGATCGCCACGCGCTCGGGCGGTGTCACTCTCCGCCAGAGGAAGCGAGCCAACGCGCGGAGCGGGAAGAGAGAGACAGCAGCCACGGTTGCGGCCACGAGCGTGCTCGCCGCATCGGGTCGTGCCGCAGGCGTCCACGAAAGGAGGAGCGCCGACAACATGGCCCCGATCACTGCCCACAGGAGGACCTGGCGCGACTCGTCGATCGTCGTATGGCGAAGGGCGCGCTCGTCGCGGTCATATAGGCCGAGCACCTTCGCCAGACCGACCCAGACGGGAAGGAACGCGAGCGACCAGATCGACTGGCCGATGCCGCCTCCTCCCGCGAACCTGAGCGAAAGACAAGCCAACGCTGCTGCAACGACGTCCGTCGAGGCCAGCATGCGACGGAGAAGCGGATAGCGCCAAGCGTGCGAGGGAGCGCGGAGCCGCCAGAGCTGATCGGCGCGCACCGCCGCCGGCGCGCGGAGCGCGAGCGGGACAGGAAGTGAAGTTCCCTCGACGGCCGAGGGTTGCGGCGCGGCCATGGAAGTGTCAGATCGACGCTACGGCGCCGTAACGAAACCCCATTTCCGGGCATTTCGATCCGCCGACCCGTGCTGTCGTCAGCGTGACCCGGTGCGGCCGACGATCCCTCTGAGCAGTGGAGAGCGAGGATTGAGCTCGACTGCTCGCCGCAGGCTGCGCTCCGCTGCCTTGACGCGGCCGAGCCTCGTCTCGATTCTGGTGGAGGCGAGCCAGAGCCGCCAGTCGGTTCGATCGCGGGCGATTGCCATGTCGATCCACGCTCGCGCGGGCGCTAGAGCGCCGGCCTGCTCGCTCACGAGAGCAAGTTGCAGGTACGGCGTCGCCGCCCACGGCTGGATCTCGCGCGCGCTCTTCGCCGCAGCCAGTGCATCGCCGAGGTCACCACGCCTGACGGCAGCCTGACTGTGCCCGATCTCGCGCTGAGCGAACAGCGGGATCGCCTGGGCGAACGCGAGGAGCCATGCGAGGAGAATCGCCGCCGCACCGAGCCCGAACCGCGTCCGCAACGGGCGGGGCGGCCCGACTTCCTCGACCGCGCTGAGAGGCGTCGGAGCGGCTGTCGCAGGCCCGACGGCAAGAGCAAGGGAGGCGAACCCGACGACACTCACGGCGGTCAGCTCCCAGACCCAGTCGATTCCCGCGGCTGTGGCATAGGCCACGAACACTGCGGTTGCGGCGGCCCCGTAGACGCGGGTGTCCCCTGAAGCTCTCACCGCACGTAGGGCTCCAACCAGCATGCCGCTGCCCACCAAGGCGAGAACGAGAGCCAGCCCGATCACGCCGAGCTCTCCAAGCGTCTCGAGGTACAGAGAATGCGCGTCCCTGACGAACAGCGCGATCGACCCGTGCTCCGCCCACCACGCCTCGAACGAGCCGGCCCCGTCTCCCCACACGGGTGCCTGTCGCCACTGGTCGACAGCAGCTGACCAGAATTGCCAGCGGCCGCTCCCGCTACCACTCAGGAGATGCTGCTTGACGAAATCGCCTCGGTCGATCGCCGCCGCTGCGCCGGGGGATGTCTTGAACGTCCGAAAGCGCTCCACAGGGTTCGCCAGAGTCACCACCAGCGCGACGGCGATCACCGCGACGAGACCACCCACCCAGCCCACGACGGGTGGTAGCTCGATCCCCCTCTTCCGGAGAGCTCGAGACCCGTAGGCGTAGATCAGGCCGGTCGCCGCGCAGCTGAGCCCGATCAGGAGAGCGGCGCTTCTCCCCTGACGCTCGACGAGAGCAGTTCCCAACGGTCCGTTCACGAGCTCGTCCCGCTGAAGGAGAACCCCTATCGCCACGGCGCCGCCCAGCGCCGATGTCGCGAGAGCGGTGACAGCCGTCCAACGACGCTCCGTGAGCATGAGAAAGACCGCCACGCCGACCGTCGCGACGGCAACCCCACCCCGAGAAGAAGCGAGGTAGATCACCGCTGCAACCACGGGCATGGGCGCCAACGCCAGACCGCGAATTGCAGCCGCGCGCGAGACGACGGCCACGCTCAGGAGGAGGGGAACTCCAAGTGCAACGAAGATCGCGAGTCCGTTCCAGTACCCGAGCGGAAAGCTCAGTCTGGAGGCGGAAGCAGGAAGGAACGCGTCGAGGTCACGACCGGGAAAGGAGCCGGGGAAGAGTCGGGCCACGACCGCCACGGCCGCGATGGCGCCGATCGCCGTCGCGAGCCCACCGATCCACCGACTAAGAGATCGGCGGGGAGAAGCGAGGGCGACGACGACGAAGACTCCCAGATAGAGAGTGACGCGATTGACCTCGTCGAAAGTGTTCTCGGAGCTCACGGCCCAGACCAGCGATGCCGATGTCCAGAGAGCGAGTGCCGCCAACAGGGCCCCGAGTGCGAGCGCCGCCCGAGGAATGCGTTCCTTCGGCAGGAGGCCGAAGACGATGACGACGATGACCGTCCACCAGATCGCGATCGCGAGCGAATCCCGGCCCTCGACGCCGTAGCCTCCGTTGTCGTACGCGATCCAGAACAGTGAGGCAGCGACGATTCCTACGCTCAGCGCCGGGCCAAGCGTGGACGATGCGAGTCGCCGCCGCACGGCGGTACGCTACTCGGTGGTGCCGCCGGCTTCGTCACGGGCGAGATCGAGGCGCGCTCGAGCGACTCGGAGCTCCCTCACTGCCGTGCTGGTAGCCCTCCTCGCAACGACGCTCGCGGAGGCTGCTCCCGCGAGAGCTGCTACACCGCGTCCCGGAGCATCGTCGGTCGCCCAGTACGTCGAGCTCGTACCGACCGCGGCCGGCCCGAAAGCGCCCGGGGTCGACAAGGAACGACGACTGCCCCTCTCTCCCGCGGCCAAGCGTGCCCTCGAAGGAGCCCCGAAGGCAACGGCCGTGGCCCTGGTGACGGTCGCCACGTCCTCGACGTACGGAGCGCCGTCGAGGCTTCGCACTGGTGCCTCGGGACGGATCGCCCGCGATACGCGCGCTACGACCCAATCGCCGGCCGGCAACCGCGAGTCGCTCGAAGCCATTGCCGCCGCAGTGGCACCGGCAGGCGACACGCGCATGATCGGCCTGCTCGCGATCCTCGCGGCTACTACCGTCGCAGCCGGCGCGCTCTCCTTACGACGGCGCCTCTAACGGCTCGCTCGACTACGGCTGCGTGGCGAGGACGATTACCGGCCCGTTGTTGAACCGGACCACCAGCTGCGTCTTCCCCGAGCCGTTGTCCCGGGCGTAGAGGCGAGCTCCGTTGGCGGCCGGAGCCGCGAGCTCGGCGGCGGCCTCTGCGAACTGAAGTCCATCCCCGGCGTCGAGCGCCATTACGTTCGCCGCAGGTCGCGAGAGGCGGACGTCGAAGGACCCCGAACCATCACCCCACGCGATACCTCCGTCCGTCGCAATCCGGAGTCGTGCATCGACCTCGCCCTTGGTCTGGGCAGTGAACGCACGAGCACTCCCCGCCCGCGTTGACCGGATCTCGTCATCCGACTGGAGCCTGTCGGCGGCGCCGCGATAGACGTTGACGTCGACCGCATTCGTACCACCGGCCCCGAATTCGATCCTCCCATCGGAGATTGCCGTTCTCGGGTTCGTGTCACCGTCTTTCAGGTAGTGGGCGTAGCTGGCCACGGAGCCCGAAGCAACGTACGTATTGCGTCCTTCCATCCACCGCAGCTCCTTGCCCGACGCGAGACGCACCTTGTCTCCGAAAGGGCCGATGAACTTCGTGAGGATCGTCGCTTCCATGGTGCGCGCGGCATTCGCGAGTACGTCGTAGCCGATGACATTGGCTCCCGAGAGTCGCTCCAGGTTGAGGTTGAAGAAGCACCCGAGGATATCGCCGGCTATTTTCACGAGCACATCGGCGTCCGAATGCCCCCACACGACGACATTGACGTACGAGTTCGCAAAAGGGGCGGGAATGGCCGGAGAGTCACTCCCAATGTCGATGCCGGTAGAGCAGAAATCGATACCCACGTTCGAGAAGTGGTTGTAGGAAAAGCTGGCCGCCCCCGATGCCGTGCGGTAATACCTGATCCCCCTGCCGCAGTTGTTGATGAGAGTGCTCTCGACGGCGTTGCGTTCCGTGAAGCCAGATGCATCGTTGTAGAGATCTATCCCGACGGCACAATTCGCGATGCGACATCGACGAATGGTGCTCCGCAACGCATTCTTCAGACGCACTCCGACGGCAGACCTTTGAGCGCCATCACCCTCAACCAGGATGTTTTCGACAACGGGCCCGACAAGAGGGGTGCCGGCGGAGTTGTCGATCAGGATGCCAACCTGACTGCCGGCTGGCGTGACCCTGACGTCACCGAGCCCGATCACGGAGATCCGGTTATACGGTCCGATGAGCGAGAAGGGCGAATACGAGCCCGGCGCAACCCAGATCACTCCGTCGGAACGCCCCAGCGAAGAGACCGCCGAGGAAATCTGTCTCTTTGCGCTGGCCCAAGTCCTTCCGTCACTGCCATCGTTACCCGCTGGGGACACGTAGAGAAAAGCCGCGTCCCCGTCGGTCGAAAGAGAACCAGTTGTTACGTGCCCAACGGCACCGACGCCGGCGAGTTTCAGCAAGCCGTGCCGGGTAATGCTCCCGTCCATACCTCCCCCTTGCCACAGTCGAACGAATAACGGAGCGAGGTGACGCTCCCGGCGGCCCCACCGGCGGGAGACACGTGCCGTTACCGTTCGATACAAAGTGAAACGTTTGCACGCCTTATGTCAAGAGGCCGGCTGTTGAGAGCGAGTCGGCCCGCGCCGTCCCGGCACCGGTTCGATCGACGACGTGATCCGTAGGATGGCGCCATGGCCACCTTCCTGCACACGATGGTGCGCATCACCGACCCCGAGCGGAGCCGGGCCTTCTACGAGGCCCTCGGCTTCCGCTTCTCCCGCGACCTGGACATCGTCCGCAACGGCGAGCTCGAGGCGACGAACTACTTCTTCTCGCTCGGCGACGACGAGAACGTCCTCGAGCTGACGTTCAACCACGACGGGCGCACGTACGAGCTCGGCACCGGGTACGGGCACATCGCGATCGGCGTCGACGACCTCGACGACACGCTCGCCGCGCTCGACGCCCAGGGCATCCAGCCCGAGCGCCCTCCGTACCAAGTTCGGGAGGGTGGGTCCCGACTCTGCTTCGTCCGCGACCCGGACGACTATCGCATCGAGCTCATCGAGCGCTAGCGGTCGTGTCGGCCGCGAGCAGGTTGGGTGGCGTCGAGTGGACGCTCGGCGAGCTCGACGGAGCGCCTCTCGACCTCGCCGACGAAGAGCGAGCGCCCATCCTCGTGCTCGACCTGGAGGAGGCCCACGTCACCGGCTCGGGCGGATGCAACCGGCTCGTCGGCAGCTTCGCGCTCGCCGGGGACGAGCTCCGGTTCGGCACGCTCGCGACGACGCGCATGGCGTGCTCGGAGACCGTGCTGAGCCGTGAGCGGGACTTCCTGGTCGCGCTCGCTCGCGTGACAGCGTACGAGCTCGAGGAGCGGTCCCTCACTCTGCTCGCCGGCGACCGGATCGTCGCCAGGCTGTCGTGCTGAACGTCGCGCGGCTCGCGTTCACACGCTCGCGCGGGGCGAGATCGTCGACTGGTACCCCTATCCCTTCGTCGACGTCGCGACGCTCGGGTACGGAGGCGTGATCGCGCGCTCGGCTGGGCTGACGCTGGGCTTCGCCTTCGCGGCGCTCGTGCTGCTCTGGGCTGGGAACCGGCGCGCACGGCCTTAGGCGATTCTCCAGCGCCAGGCCGGTACGCTGAGACGACTGTGGAGCACAGCGCGGAACGCGAGCTGAAGCTCACCGCGACGGAGAGCTTCCGGATGCCCAGCATCTTCGGCCTCGTCGGCCACACCGCGCGCCTCGCTCCACCTGAACGCAACGAGTCGACGTACTACGACACGGCCGATCTCCGCCTCGCGCGCTGGGGAGCGAGCCTTCGCCATCGCCCGGGCGAGGGCTGGACGGTCAAGCTCCGCGCCGAGCGGGACGCACCGTTCCTCGAGCGGCCCGAGATCGTCTTCGAGGGCGACGGCGACAGCCCGCCGGCCGCCGCCGTCGAACTCGTCCGGGGATTCGTACGAGGGGAGGAGCTCCGCCCACGGGTGCAGATGACGACGATCCGCCGGCGAACAGAGCTCCACGACGCCGACGGACGGCTCGTCGCGGGCGTCGTCGACGACGCGGTCTCCGTTCGCAACGGCGAAGGCCCGGCGTCGTTCCGCGAGCTCGAGGTCGAGATCGGCGACGATACGACGCCCGAGCTCCTCGACGCACTCGTCGACCGTCTCCGACAGGCCGGTGCCGGAGCACCCACCAAGACCGCGAAGTACATCCGCGCCCTCGCGCCGAGCTCGCCGCTCCTGCCGGAGATCGCCGTGCCCGACCTCGATGCCGAGGCGCCCGCGGGTGACGTCGTGCGCCACGCGCTCGCGCGCTCCGTCATCCGGCTGATCCGGCACGACGCGGTTGTGCGCCTCGACCTCGACTCGGAGGGCGTTCATCAGGCGCGCGTCGCGACGCGGCGTCTCCGCTCCGATCTTCGGACGTTTCGCCCGCTCGTCGACCGGGCGTGGTCGATCTCTCTGCGCGACGAGCTCGGCTGGCTCGCCGGCCTCCTCGGTGAGGTACGCGACGGCGACGTCCTCCTCGAGCGGCTGCGCGGGCGAACATCCGAGCTCTCCGGGCCGGATCAGGACGCGGCCGCACCGGTCCTGAGCACGCTCGGCGAGGCCCGCAACGCGGCACTCACGGAACTGCTCGAGGCGCTGCGCGGCCCGCGGTACGTCGCGCTCCTCGACCGGCTCGTGGAGGCTGCGAGCGCCCCTGCGCTTCACGATGGTGCGGAAGAGCGGGCGATCGACGTCGTTCCCGGTCTCATCCGTCGTCCGTGGCACAAGCTCACGAAGCGCGTGGAGGGGCTCGGGGAGCATCCGTCCGATGCGGACCTGCACGACGTGCGGATACGGGCGAAGCGCGTCCGTTACGCCGCGGAGGCGGTCGCGCCGGTGGTCGGCAAGAACGCGCGCGCGTTCGCCAAGGCTGCCGCCCGAGTTCAGGACGTCCTCGGCGCCCTGCACGACGCGGTCGTGGCGGCGGCCTGGCTCGAGGAGTGGGCGAAGGCGCGAAGCGCGTCCGAGGAGCGGCTCGCCGCACACGCCCTCGAGGCGGGAGAGCGCTCGGCCGCCCAGCACCTTCGCGGATGCTGGCGCGAGGCCTGGGAGGAGCTCGAGGAGCCCAAGCTCCGCACCTGGATGTGACGAAGACCGTTCGCGCCGCGGGTGGACTGGTGCACCGCCGACGTGAGGACGGGGTCGAGGAGGTTCTCCTCGTCCACCGTCCGGCGTACGACGACTGGTCCTTCCCAAAGGGGAAGCTCGAGGAGGGCGAACGCGAGGTGGAGGCCGCCACGCGCGAAGTGGAGGAGGAGACGGGACTGCGCTGTCGGGTGGAGAGCGAGCTCCGGACGACGAGCTACCGGGATGGACGCGGTCGTCCGAAGACCGTGCGCTACTGGCTCATGACGCCGATCGGAGGGCTGCTGGCCGCGGCGAACGAGGTCGACGACGCAAGGTTCGTCCCGCTCGTGGAAGCCCGCAGGCTCCTGACCTACGACCGTGACGTCGAGCTGCTCGACGTGCTCGCCGATACGGCGTGAGCACCGTCCACCTCATCCGCCACGCGAAGGCGAAGAACCGCGCCGTCTGGAGCGAGGACGACGAGCTCCGCCCCCTCACGAAACGGGGCCGACGGGAGGCCCTGGCGCTCGCCGAGCGCCTCGCGAGCGAGCCCATGCGTCGCCTCGTCTCGAGTCCCTACGTGCGCTGCGTCCAGACCCTCGAGCCACTCGCGCTCGCGGTGGACCTTCCGATCGAGACGACCGAGCTGCTCGCCGAAGGCGCCCCGGGTGCGTCCGCTGCCGCGCTGCTGCTCTCGCTTGTCGACGAGGATCCGATCGCATGCTGCACGCACGGCGACGTCGTGTTCGATGTCGTGCGCTCGCTCGCCCAAAGGGGGCTCGAGCTCGACGGACCTGGCGACGCACCGGTCGCGAGCACGTGGATCCTGGACGTCGCTGACGGCAGGTTCACCGGCGGGCGCTTCGTCGGGCCGCCTCCCCGCTAGTTGCGATATCGGCACGAAGTCGTTTCCCACGCGTGACCGTTCTCCCCCTACGGTCGCTCCATGGCGACCGCGGCCGCGAAGGGCTCTCCGAGGACACAGACCGTCGCCACCCCGTGGGGCGCTGCCGGCCTGCTCGAGGAGGCGACGATCCCACAGCGCGTCGGAGACAAGCGGTTCTCGGTCGTCGTACAGCTCCTCGAGGCGCCGGGCGGTGAGCGCCTCGTTCGTTTCGCGTACACGACCGACGGGGCCGCGCGACGCGGCCCCGTCACGATGCGGGCGCGCGATCTCGAGCGGTTGCGGGCGGCGCTCGAGCGTGCGCCCGTCCTCAAGGCTGCGCTTGGGCTGTAGCGGGCGTCTCCCGTGGGTGTTCCGCTCGCGCTACGCGGCCGCAAGGGCGGCGCGATGCGCAGCCGCGGCGTCCACGAGACCCGCGAGCAGGAGTCCGCCGTCCGCCGAGCCGAGCAGCGGATCGACGGCATGCTCCGGGTGCGGCATGAGGCCGAGAACATTGCCCGCCTCGTTGACCACGCCGGCGACGTTTCCGAACGAGCCGTTCACGTCCTCGGTGTAACGGAGCACGATCTGACCGCGAGCAACGAGCTGGACGAACGAGCCCTCGTCCGCATACCACGCGCCGTCGCCGTGCTTGACCGGGACGACGAGCTCCTGGCCCACCGTGCACCGCCCGAGGACCGGGCTGCCGGTGTTCTCGACTCGAACCCTCGCGTCGCGACAGACGAACTCGAGCTGCCGGTTCGGACGGAGTATTCCGGGGAGGAGCCGCGCCTCGCAGAGGATCTGGAATCCGTTGCAGATCCCGAGAACCGGTCCGCCTCCTGCGGCGAACTCGCGGACCGCGCGCATGACCGGGGCCAGGCTCGCGATCGCCCCGGTGCGAAGGTAGTCACCGTACGAGAAGCCTCCCGGCAGGACGACCGCAACGGTCTCGGGCGGCAGCTGGGCATCCTCGTGCCAGACGAGCTCGGGGCGCGCGCCGACGGCGGTCAACGCCCAGGCGGCGTCGTGGTCATCGTTCGAGCCCGGAAAGACGACGACGGCGACGAGCGGCTTGTCGGTCATTCCTCGAGCCGGATCTCGTAGCTCTCGATGAGCGGGTTCGCGAGCAGCTCGCCGCACATGCGGCGAATCTGGGCGAGAGCCTCGTCGGCCCCGCTGGCGTCGACGTCGAGGTCGACGACGCGCCCGACGCGCGCACTCGAGACCTCGAAGCCGAGCTTTCGCAGCGACTGCCGCACCGCGTCCCCCTGCGGGTCGAGGATGCCCTCCTTCGGACGCACGAGCACAGATGCCCTCACCGCACGACCTCAGGACGCGCCAGGTAGTCGGCGAACGGAATCTCCGTGAGCTGCTCGAACGCCTGGACGTACCGATCGTGCGTGCCCGAGACGATCTCGACCGGCAGCTCCGGTCCGGGTGGCTCCTTGTTCCACCCGGTCTTCTCGCACCAGTCGCGCACGAACTGCTTGTCGAAGGACGGCTGCGCGCGACCCGGTCGATACTCCGTGCCCGGCCAGAACCGGGAGGAATCGGGCGTGAGAGCCTCGTCGCCCAGCACGATCGAACCGTCGGCGGCGATGCCGAACTCGAACTTCGTGTCCGCGAGGATGATTCCCCGCGCCTCGGCATGCGCGGAGCCGAATCGGTAGAGCGCAAGTGCGGCGTCCTTCGCGGCGACGTAGCGCTCCTCCCCGCAGAGCGCCGCTGCTCGCTCCTCGTCGATGTTCTCGTCGTGGCCCTCGGCTGCCTTCGTGGCAGGCGTGAAGATCGGCTCGGGCAGGCGAACCGACTCCCCGAGGCCGGCCGGGAGCACGTGGCCGCAGACCGTCTGCGTCTCCCGGTAGTCCTTCCAGCCCGAGCCTGCGAGATAGCCGCGAACGACGCACTCGATCGGGAGCATCTCGAGCCTGCGGCAGATCATCGTGCGCCCGTCGTCCCGAAGGCCGAGCAAATGGTTCGGCACGATCTCGGAGGTCCGCGCGAACCAGAACGCGGACAGGCCCGTCAGGACGCGGCCCTTGTCGGGGATCGGCGTCGGCAGGACGACGTCGAAGGTCGAGATCCGGTCGCTGGCTGTGAGTGCGATGGTTCCGTCGTCCAGGGCGTAGATCTCGCGGACCTTGCCGCTCCCGACATGCGTCGCTCCCGTGCTCACGCGCCCACCTGCTCGTGGATCGAAGGCGTGCGGAAGCGACCGAAGACGTCGTCGACGTGCCGGGTATACGCCCGGACGTCGAAGACCTCGCCCAGATCGACCCGCACCGCGATCTCGGGGTCCGCTCGCACGAGAGCCCGGAAGTCGAGGCCCTCGTCCCACGCGCGCATGGCGTGCCGCTGCACGAGTCGGTAGGCGTCGTCACGAACGAGGCCCGACTCGACGAGCGCGAGCAGGAGGCGCTGGCTGAAGAAGAGGCCGCCGGTCGCCTCGAGGTTTGCTCGCATCCGCTCCGGGCGGACGACCAGGCCTTCGACGAGCCAGGCGAAGCGGTCGAGCATGTAGTCGACGGCGAGAAACGCGTCAGGCAGCACGACGCGCTCGGCCGAGGAATGCGAGATGTCCCGCTCGTGCCAGAGTGCGACGTTCTCGAGGCCGACCAACGAGTAGGCGCGGACGAGCCGCGCGAGCCCGCAGATGCGCTCGGAGACGATGGGGTTCCGCTTGTGCGGCATCGCAGACGATCCCTTCTGGCCCCGACCGAACGGTTCTTCCACCTCGCGCACCTCGGTCCGGGCAAGGTGTCGGATCTCGAGCGCGAACCGGTCGAGCGACGACGCGAGGATGGCGAGGGCGGAGAGGAGCTCGGCATGCCGGTCGCGCTGGAGGATCTGCGTCGAGCTCGGGGCGGGCTCGAGCCCGAGAGCCTCGCACGCGATTCGCTCCACCTCGGGCGTCGTCGTCGCGTACGTCCCCACGGCGCCTGAGAGCTTCCCGACCCGCAGGCCGGCGAGGGCGTGCTCGAGCCTGCCCCGGTCGCGCTCGAGCTGGAACGCCCACCCGAGCAGCTTGAGGCCGAACGTCGTCGGCTCGGCGTGCACGCCGTGCGTGCGGCCGATGGTCACGGTGTCGCGGTGCTCTTCGGCACGTACGACGACCGCGTCCGTCGCGCGAGCGAGGCCGCCACTCACAAGCGATCCGGCGCTCTGCAGCGAGAGTGCGAGGGCCGTGTCGAGAACGTCGGAGGACGTGAGACCGAAGTGGAACCAGCGCCCCTCCGGACCGAGCCCGGACGCGACCGCGTCGACGAAAGCGGCCACATCGTGGTGCGTCGTGCGCTCGAGCTCGGCGACGCGCTGCGGGGTCGGGACTCGCGCGCGCTCGCGGATCGTCCGGGCGGTCGCGGCGGGGAACGCGCCGATCTGCGCCCACGCGTCGACGACGGCGAGCTCCACGTCGAGCCAGCGCTCGAGCCGTGCCGCGTCGGACCAGACCCTCGACATCTCGGGTCTGGCGTAGCGCGCGATCACCGACGCGATTCTAGACGGGGCACCTGTGCGCACTCATCGGCAACGAATTGCGTCGAAGCCGTTGACCACCTGCGCGGACTCCCTCGCTAGGCTCGAAGTGGGAGGAGGCAAGGGGTGGCCCCAGGCGTTTTCGGTGGGAAATCTGCGTCACGAACGACGCTCGGCGCCGATCGCATAGCTCGCGCCCGCGGCCGCCGCGGCCGCGATGTCCGACCGATAGCGCATGCCGTCGAAGTCGATGAGACGCACTGCGTCGTAGGCGGCGTCGCGGGCTTCGGCGACCGTCGTGCCGACCGCGGTCACGCCGAGGATCCGACCGCCGTTCGTGACGAACCGTTCGCCGTGGCGTGCCGTCCCCGCATGGAACACGAGCGCGCCCGCCGCCCTCGCGTCCTCGACGCCAGTGATGGTGGCGCCTCGGTCACCCGCGGCCGGGTACCGCTCCGCGGCGAGCACGACGGTGACCGCTGCCCCCTCCGCCTGCTCGACCCGCATCCCGCCGAGATCACCGGCGGCGGCGGCCGCCAGCGTCTCGAGCAGATCGCCATCGAGCAACGGCACGACGGCCTGCGTCTCGGGATCCCCGAAGCGGCCGTTGAACTCGAGCACTTTTGGCCCGGACTCCGTCAGCATCAGGCCCGCGTAGAGGAGCCCGACGAACGGCGTACCTCGACGCTCGAGCTCCGCGAGCACAGGGCGCTGGATCTGCGAGACGAGCGCCTCGGCCTCGCCCGGACCGATGCCTGGCACGGGTGCATAGGCACCCATCCCTCCCGTGTTCGGGCCCTCGTCGGCGTCGAACGCGCGCTTGAAGTCCTGGCAGGAGACGACCGGAACAGCGTCGCGCCCGTCACAGATCGCGAACAGCGAGACCTCGGCGCCCTCGAGGAGCTCTTCCACGACCACGTCGCCACCGACCGGGGCGAGCGCACGCAATGCGTCGTCGACCTCGGTCTGCGTCCTGCACACGTGGACGCCCTTGCCGGCGGCGAGCCCGTCGGCCTTGACGACGCACGGCGGTCGGGCAAGCGGGAGACGCGCCGGAGTGGGCACGCCCGCACTCGCCATGACGTCCTTCGCGAACGCCTTCGACCCTTCGATGCGCGCCGCGGCGGCGCTCGAGCCGAAGACCGAGAAACCGAAGCGGCGGAGGGCATCGCCGAGACCGAGGACGAGCGGGAGCTCGGGCCCGACGACGACGAGGTCGACCCCGAGCGAGCTCGACAGCCCGAGCATGCCCTCGGCATCGTCCGCGCGGATGGGATGGCACTCGGCGAGCTCGGCGATGCCCGGGTTACCCGGCGCCGCATGGAGCTCCGTCAGGGCAGGCGACTGCGCCAGCTTCCACGCGAGCGCGTGCTCGCGACCTCCGGAACCGACGACGAGGACTCGCACCGCGCGAGTCTAGTGAGCGTGCCAGCGAGCCTCGGGCCGGTTAGCCTGCCCTCGTGGACGAGGCAGCAGTCACGCGCTGGCTCGCGGCCTATCTCGACGCATGGAGGTCGTACGACCCAACTGCGATCGGAGATCTGTTCAGCGAGGATGCCGTGTACCGCTATCACCCTTGGGACGAGCCGACGCCGAGTCACGTTCGCGGTCGTGACGAGATCGTCGCCAGCTGGCTCGGCGACCGGGACGCTCCGGGCTCGTGGACCGCCGAGTACCGCCCGTGGCTCGTCAACGGCGATCGCGCCGTTGCGGTCGGTGTTTCGCGCTACCTCGCGCCGGACGGACGTACCGTCGAGCGCGAGTACCACAACGTCTTCCTGCTCGACTTCGACGGCGAGGGCCGGTGCCGCGAGTTTGCGGAGCTCTACATGAAGCGACCAGCCTGAGTCAGAGCGCGAGAACGTGCTCGCGTGCCGCACCCGTGCCGACGAGCGTGACCGGGACGCCGAGCGCCTCCTCGACGAACGACACGTAGCCCCTCGCCGCGGGAGGAAGCTCGTGGTCGACGAGCACGGCCCAACCGGGGAGCACCTCGAACACCGGCCGGCAGTGGTGGAAGTCGCTCTGGTGGGCCGGGAAGTGCGGGGTCTCCTGACCGCTCGGAAGCCGGTAGCGAACGCATACCGGGAGCTCGGAGAACTCCGACAGCACGTCAAGCTTCGTGAGCGCGAGCGAGGTGATCCCGTTGACCCGGACGGCGAAGCGGAGCGCGACGAGGTCGAGCCACCCACAGCGCCGCTCGCGGCCCGTGACCGTGCCGAACTCCTGGCCGAGCTCGCGGACGCGCGCGTTCTCCGGGCCGACGATCTCGCTCGGGAAGGGGCCCTCGCCCACGCGCGTCACGTAGGCCTTCGCGACGCCGAGCACCTCGTCGATGCGGTTGGGGCCGATCCCGAAGCTCACCGCCGCGCCGCCGGCGATCGGGCTCGAGGACGTGACGAAGGGGTACGTCCCGTGGTCGAGGTCGAGCAACGTTCCCTGCGCTCCCTCGAACAGCACGCGCTCCCCGTCGCGAAGGGCGACGTCGACGAGCAGCGACGTGTCCTCGACGTAGGGCGCGAGCCGCTCCGCGTACCCGAGCTGCGTCGAGACGACCTCCTCGACGTCGAACGGATCCAGGTCGTACACGCGCTCGAGCCAGACGTTCTTCTCGGCCACGGCGAGCTCGAGCTTCTGTCGGAGGATCTTGGGATCGAGGAGGTCCTGGACGCGGATGCCGATGCGGGTGGCCTTGTCGGCGTACGCCGGCCCGATGCCGCGTCGCGTCGTCCCGATGTGGAGCCGGCCGAGCCGTCGCTCCCGAGCGCCGTCGAGCGCGACGTGCCACGGCATGACCAGGTGCGCGTTCCCCGAGACGAAGAGCAGCCCGCGCGTAGGGTGCCCGCGCAGCTCGAGGTCCTCGAGCTCGGAGACGAGAACGGCCGGGTCGACGACGCAGCCCGCGCCGATCGCGCAGCGCTTCCCCGCGATCAGACCGGTGGGAATCTGGCGGATCTTGTACGTCTCGCCCCCGACGACGACCGTATGCCCGGCGTTCGGTCCGCCCTGGTACCGACACACGAGGTCGGCGTCCTGCGCGAGCAGATCGACGATCTTCCCCTTCCCCTCGTCGCCCCACTGCGCACCGACGATGACGGTGGCTGGCACGTGCGCCAGTCTTGCAGAGCTCTTCGTCGTCAGGCCGCGCGGCGACCGACGAGCGTGGGTGCCCCGATGACGAGACCCGTTGTCGCGTGCGGTCTGGCAGGGACTCCGACCGAGCAGCCCACCGGAAGCGCTGCCACGAACACCGCGTCGCGGTGCAACGGCGACCCTCCGGGGCGCGACGGCATGAGGACGAGGTCGTCCGCGCGCGCGATGGCCGCCACCGCGTCCCGCCGCGGACGCGGGTCGACGACGAGCTCCGCGTCGTCGCCGACGAGGCGGGCAACGTCCGCCGCGGCTCCGCCGCCCTCCGGCACGACGACGACCGCCCGGCCGCGAGACGCGGATGCAGCGATCGACGCGACGGCGACCGTGAGGTCACGCTCGGCGGCTCGGCGGTCGCTCAGATCGGTCGAATCGAGTGCCAGGACGACACGGTCGTACCCGTCGTGTGCCCGCAGCGGCGCGAGGACCGGTGCGTCGACGATCGCCACGAGATCGACGTTCTCTCCGCCGAGGAGCATGTCCGCGGCCACCGCTGCCTTGTGCCAACCCGTGACGACCAGCGTCACGCGGCGCTCGGCGACGATCGCTGCGAGCCCGGCCGTCGCCGACGTGTCGACCCGTACAGTCGACTCGGCCTCGGCGCCCGTCGCCGAGGCGAGCTCCTCGGCCTCTCTGGCCCGCCGCGGCGCCGAGTCGAGCTGCTCACCCGACGCTGCAGCCACAGCTCCGACCAGCACGCGCCCGCCTTTCGCCATCGCGAGCCGCGCAGCGAGACGGACGACCGCCGGATCGTCGACGACGTCGACGGGAACGAACACCGTCTCCGCGAGCCGTTCGCCCTGGACGGAGGGAGGCTCGATGCGCCCAGCGGCGCTGCGGGTCACGACGCTCGACACGAGCACGGTGACGAGGACGACGACGAGCGTCGCGCTCAGGAGATCGTCGTCGAAGAGCCCGATCTGGACGCCGATCGTGACCGCGGCGAGCGTCGCCGCGGCCTGGGCGACCGAGAGGCCGAACAGGAGCAGGACCTGCGGGCGAGCGAAGCCGAGGATCCGGCCCGAGATGGAGGCGGCAGCGGCCTTTCCCACGAACACCACGAGGAGCGCGAGGCCTGCGATCGCGAGAACCCGGCGCTCCGTGAACTTCGCCGGGTCGATGAGCATCCCGGTCGAGAGCAGGAAGAACGGGATCAGCAGCACGCCTCCGACGAACTCGATCTGCTCCATCAGTCGGCTTCGCGCGGGAACGAGCCGATTCAGGGCGAGGCCGGCGAAGAAGGCGCCGACGATGCCCTCGATGCCGGCTCGATCCGCAACGAGCGCCGCGGACGTGAGCGCGACGAGGACGAACAGGAAGCGTGCGCCGCGGTGCTGGCCCACGCCGGCGAAGACCCAGCGGGTCACCCGCGGGAGCACGAGGCCGCAGAAGGCAGCGAGCAGCACCAGGCCGAGGGCAACCTCGATCAGGAGGACGGCCGGTCGCGCGTCGCTCTCGACCGACCCGGCCACGACGGCGAGGACCGACAGGGCGAGCGTGTCCGTCATCACCGTTCCACCGCCTGCGACGCCCACCGCGCGATCGCGCAAGAGCCCGCGCTCCTGCACGATGGGATGCGCGACGAGCGTGTGCGACGCCCACAGAGAGCCGAAGAGCAGCGCGGTCGCGAGCCCGTAGCCGAAGGGGAGCACGAGGAGTGCGCCCAGCGCGAACGGGATCGTGAACGTGAACGTCCCGAACGTCAGAGCGGCACGCCGGTTGGCCTGGAACTCGTCGAGGTCGAGCTCGAGGCCCGCGAGGAACATCAACACGAGGATGCCGAGGTCGCCGAGCGACTCCACCACCCCGTCGCGCTCGATCCAGCCGAGCGCGAACGGCCCGACGATCAGGCCACCGAGGATGACCCCGACGATCCCCGGAAGCCCGATCCGCTCGACGACCAGTGGGCCGACGAGGATGACGAAGGTCGCAACGAAGAACGTCCACTCGGCCGACGTGGGCGGAAACTCGACGGCGAGGAACACGCGGCGAGTCTCCCGCGCGTGTCGGATGAACCGAGCTCAGGTGCGGCGAGGGCGGCGGATCCAAGTGACAGCGAGCTTGCTCGGCTCGCGTAGAGCCGACTACGTCGCTGCCAGATCGGCGAACTTCGCGTACCGCCGCAGCCACGATAGCTTGACCGTCCCGGTCGGCCCGTTCCGGTGCTTCGCGAGGATGATCTCGGCGATCCCCTGCTGGTCGGACTCCTCGCCGAGGTAGTACTCGTCGCGATAGATGAAGAAGACGAGGTCGGCGTCCTGCTCGATCGACCCGGAGTCGCGCAGGTCGGACAGGATCGGCCGCTTGTCGTGGCGCTGCTCCACGGCACGGGAGAGCTGGGACATGGCGAGGATGGGCACTTCGAGCTCCCGCGCCAGCACCTTCAGCGCCCGCGAGATCTGGGAGACCTCCTGCACCCGGCTCTCGACGTTCCTGTCCGAGGCCATGAGCTGCAGGTAGTCGACGATGATCAACCCGATGTTCGGCTCGCGTGACTTCAGGCGGCGTGCCTTCGAGCGCAGCTCCATGATCGACGTCGAGCCTGCGTCGTCGACGTAGATCGGCGCCTTCATGAGACGATCGCACGCCGCCGTCAGTCGTGGCCAGTCGTCGGGCGCCAGTCGCCCCGTGCGGAGCCGCTGCGACTCCACCTTCGCCTCGCTGCACATCATCCGCTGGGTCACCTCGGACTTCGACATCTCCAGCGTGAAGAGGGCAACCGGCGTCTCGTGGCGGACGCCGAGGTTCGCCGCGATGCAGAGGCCAAGGCCCGACTTGCCCATCGACGGGCGCGCAGCGAGGATCACGAGGTTCCCCGGCTGGAACCCGGACGTGAGGAGGTCGAGCTCGCGGAACCCGGCGGGGACGCCCGTGATCTCGGCGCCGGCTTCGTAGAGCTGCGTGATGCGCTCGAAGCTCTCCTTGAGCAGCACCTGGATGTGTGAGAAGTCGCTCGTCGCTCTCTGCTGGCCGAGCTCGAAGACGATCTGCTCGGCACGATCGACGAGATCCGTCACCTCGCCCTCCCGCTCCTGCCCGAGCCGGACGATCTCCTGGCCGGCCCTGATGAGCCCGCGGAGCGTCGACATCTCCTTGACGATCCGGGCGTAGTGCTCGACGTTCGAGGCCGCCGGGACGAGCGCGGCGAGCTCGGCAACCCGCGCCTGTCCCCCAGCGCCCTCGAGCTCGGCCCGCTCCTCGAGCTCGTTCACGAGCGTGATGGCGTCCACGGGCTCACCCTTCGCCCACAGCGCGAGCGCGGCGCGGTACATCTTCGCGTGGCTCTCGCGGTAGAAGTCGGCCGCGTCCAGGATCTCGCTTACCGTGCCGACGGCGACGGGCGAGAGCAGCATCGCGCCGAGGACCGACTCCTCGGCCTCCAGGTTCTGCGGTGGGACGAACGCGCTCAGACGCTCGCTGGCGCGCTCGAACTGCGTGCTCGCCGTCGCGGGATTCACGGGTCGGGAGTCAACTCGTCTTCGACGGGCACGTCCAATTGCTCAGCGGCAAGGCTTCGACAGCCCTCCACGCAGGGAGAACAGAACATACGTTCCCAGCTTATCCCCGCCTGCGGACGGCCTGTCGACAGGCGCGTCGAAGTTGTCAACCCGGAAACATGCGCTCCGAGCACGAACTTCCGCGCGTTCTCCACACGCGTGTGGAGAAGGCCGTGGACAGCGCCTACCCGGACTGCGCGCCCGCCAGGACAAGCGGCCGCAGGAGCCGCGCAAGCCCGAACGCACCGGTGGGCGTGAGGTGGAGCCCGTCCTCTCGGAACCACGCCTTCCCGCTGCTGTACGCATTCCAGTCGGCGACCACGAGCTGCTTCCAGCGACGCGCCGCGGCGCGAATCCGGTTGTTGTTGCCCGCGTAATTCGATGTCGTCTGCCGGAGCGTGACCCAGATGACCGAGCGAACGCCGGCGAAGGTGAGGGCGCGCATGACGCGATCGACGTCATAGACCGCAGTCCAGTCGTTGTAGCCCACGTTGATCACGACGACAGGGCCGAGGGTGCGACCCTCGGCGGAGACGAGCTCGAGCACCGTCAACGGCTTCGAGCCCTGGAAGACGCAGCTCGCCGCGACGAGTCGGCGGCAGACGCCGGCGTCGGAGTGAAGGTCGAAGCCCTTCCCGAGGTATCGCCGTGCGGCAGGGACGTAGTCGAAGGACGCCATGACCGAGTCGCCGATGACCGTGACCCTCGTCCTGCTCGACGAATGGGCGGACGCGGCGTCGCCGGCGACGAGTGCGGCGGCCGTGACGACGGCGAGCGCGGAGAGCGCCCGCTGCATGCGACGACGCTCAGGCCGCCGTGGGCGGAAGCTGCTCGTCGGTGTCGGGAGCATCGGTCTCGGCGCCGTCTTCGACGCTCTCGTCGGAATCCCCCTCGTCGAGCTCCACCTCGGCCAGCACCTCGGCGATGGCGGTCTCCGCCTGCACGTGCTCGGACTCGGCGTCCTCGGCGGCCGCTGCGGCGGCCTCCGCCTCGGCAGCCTCGATGGCAGCGAGCTCCTCCTCCGGGGGCAGCTCTCCGCCCTCCGGCACGACGAGCGTCTTCACCTCGACCTGCACGTCCTGGAACAGCTCGATCGGGACCGAGAAGCGGCCGATGCGCTTTAGAGGGCCGATCGTGATCTTCCGCCGGTCGACACGCACCTTCCGGGTGCGCCAGATCTCGTCGGCGACGTCAGACGGCGTCACCGAGCCGAAGAGCGACCCCGTCGGGCCTGCCTTCACCTCGAACCGGAGGACCGTCTTCGCGAGGAGGTCCGCGATCTCCTGCGCCTGCTCGGCGGTCCGGGCCTCGTGCTTCGCGCGCTCCGCGTCGACGCGACGGAGCTCCGCGACCCGCGCCGGCGTCGCCGCCTCCGCGAGGCGGCGCGGCAGCAGGTAGTTGCGCGCGTAGCCGCGGGCGACGTCGATGACGTCCCCGCGCAGCCCGAGCTTCTCGACGTCCTGGAGGAGGATGAGCTGCATCGCTAGCCGACGTAGGGGAGGAGGGCCATCTCACGAGCTCGCTTCACGGCGGCCGCGACCTGGATCTGGTGGCGTCGACACGCACCCGTGATCCGGCGCGAGCGGATCTTCCCCTTCTCCGAGATGTAGCGCCGGAGCTGGGCGAGGTTCTTGTAGTCGATCTCGTCGACCTTGTCCCGGCAGAAGTGGCAGCTCTTGCGCCTACCAGGTGCAGTGGTCGGGCCGGTGCGCCGGCGCGGTTGCTGTTTCTTCTGGGCCATCGTCCTCTCCTAGAACGGAATGTCGTCGTCCGTCGGCGAGGTCGGGAAGTCGTCGCCGGTGGCTGCCGCGCCCGCGGGGACGTATGCGGCCTCCGCCTCCTGGCGACCGCCGAGAAACTGAACGCTCTCTGCGACGACCTCGACGGCCTGTCGCTTCGACCCGTCCTGCGCCTCCCACTCCCGCCACTCGAGACGGCCGTCGACGGCGACCGGCCGACCCTTCGACAGGTACTGGGCGCAGTTCTCGCCCTGCTGACCCCACACGGTGATGTCGAAGTAGTTCGGCTTGTCCGTCCACTGCCCGGACTCGTCCTTGCGCCGCGTGTTGACGGCGAGACGGAGCGAGCAGACGGGCGTCCCCGAGGGGGTGTGTCTGAGCTCCGGATCCCTCGTCAGATTCCCGACGAGGACGACACGGTTGATGTTGCCTGCCATCTGCTACTCCTCCTCTTCCTCGACGTCGGCTGCGACGACTGCATCCTCGCGCGCAGGGGCGGCCGGCGCTACGGGCCGGACGGGACTCCCCTGGATCCGACGTGTCGCCATGTGGCGCATCACGCCGTCGTCGATCCGGAGCACGCGCGACACCTCGTCGAGCGTGCCGGCATCCGACGTGAAGTGGAGCAGGTGGTAGCTCCCCTCGCCCTTGTGCCGGATCTCGTAGGCGAGCTTTCGCCGACCCCAGACGTCGTGCAGGTCCCAGGTGCCGCCTCCTCGCTCCACGAGCTCGCGCGCCCGCGTGACGATCTCGGCCTGGCGGTCGTCGTCGAGCTCGGGGTCGAGCAGCAGCAAGATCTCGTACTCGTTCACGTTCCCGTTGTCTCCTTCCTTCGGTCTGAGTCGGCCTCGCTGTCGACGGCGCCGCCGGGAACTGACGGCGTCTCCTGCGAGGCAGGAAGCCGCGGCATCGTACCAGCACTGCGCAGACTCGCGATCCGCTCGCGCCGATCGCGGTCGCGCGAAAATCCCTAAAGGCGCCCGCTTCGCGGTCGCGGTCATGGTGACTGCCGATGGCCGCATCAGACGGTCTGGCAGTGGCGGTACCATCGCGCCGTGCGCAGGCTCGTCCAGCTGGCCGTGATCGCGCTCGGCATCCGCGCGCTCCTGCGCTGGCGCAAGCGACGTCGTGCCGCGGCGACGGACCTGTCCGCCCCTCCGCCTCCCGCCGATCCGGCCGACGAGCTCAGGCGTAAGCTCGCCGCGTCGCGTGTCGACGACGTCGTGGAGGAAGATGAGGTCGTCCCCGAGACGACGGTCGAGGAACGCCGCAGCGAGGTCCACGACCACGCCCGGGCGACGCTCGACGACATGAAGTCCGTCGACGAGGCATAAGCGGTCACGATGGCGGACCCGTCCGAGACGACGCAGGTCTCACACGAGCCCGCGACCCTCGAGCGGGAGGAGCTCATGCACGCCGTGCACGCACTCGCCGCGCAGGTCGGTGGGCTCCAGGCGGAGCTCCAGGCGCTGCGTCACGACGCGCGGCTCCTGCCGACGGGCGACGGCGAACGCGCCGGCTGGGAGGAAGGACAGCCCCTCGTGCGCGAGAGCCCGGCGTGGGTCCGGACGGTCGACTCGCCGGGAGGCCGCCGCCTCGACGTCCCGTGGCTCCTCCTCGAGATCGTCTTCCTCGTCGCGGTCGCGGTCCTCGCGGCCGTCGCGGGGCTCGACGCCGCGGTGATCGCCGGCGTGATGCTTGTGGCCTGGCTACTCGTCGCGGCCGGCGAGTGGGTGGCCTCCCGGGCGGCGATCGACGAGCGCGCGTTGCTCTACGGCGTAACGGCGCCGCCGAGCGGCCTTCCGGACGACCCCACCTGGTTCGCTCCGAACGCCGACGACACCGCCCTCGAAGTCGGCTCGGACGACCGCGCAACGACGCGCCTGCCGCCACCCCAGCCGGAGTAGCGCGGCCAACCACACCGCGGCCGACTCGAGACGCGTGCTCTTCCCGACCGCAACCTTCGCGATCTTCTTCATGGTCGTGCTGCCGCTCTCCTGGCTGCTGCAGCCACGCGGCGAGCTGTGGCGGCCGTTCATCATCGCGGCGAGCTTCGTCTTCTACGGCGCGTGGGACTGGCGGTTCTGCTTCCTGCTCGCGTTCTCCATCGCCTGGAACCAGATGCTCGCGGGCGCGATCCACCGGCGGCGCGATCCGAGGGCCAGGAAGCGGCTGCTCGTCCTCGCGCTCGTCGGGAACCTCGGCCTGCTCGGGTACTTCAAGTACTACGACTTCTTCGTCACCTCGACGAACAACCCGTTCGCGCTCGCAGGCGTCGATCTCCCGCTCGAGACGCGCTCGATCATTCTCCCGGTCGGGATCTCCTTCTTCACGTTCATGGGGATCAGTTACATCGTCGATGTGTACCGGGGCGACTTCGCGCCGGTCCGCTTCGGAACCTTCGCGGCGTACCTCTCGTTCTTCCCGCACCTCGTCGCCGGCCCGATCGTCCGTCCGGGCGAGCTCATCCCGCAGTTCGCGACGCCGCGCGACCCGCGCTACGTCGACACCTCGCGTGCGTTCTTCCTCATCGGGACGGGGTTGTTCATGAAGGTGGTGATCGCGAACCACCTCGCGGCGAACATCGTCGACGAGGTGTTCGGCGCGCCGAACCGGCACTCGTCTCTCGAGGTGCTGGTCGGGATCTACGCCTACGCCGTCCAGATCTACTCCGACTTCTTCGGCTACACGAACATCGCGATCGGGATCGCGCTCCTTCTCGGCTTCGCGTTCCCCCAGAACTTCGACGCCCCCTACTCGGCGACGTCGATCACGGACTTCTGGCGGCGCTGGCACATGACCCTCTCACGTTGGCTGCGCGACTACCTCTACATCCCGCTCGGCGGGAATCGCGGCGGCACGCTCCTCACGTACCGCAACCTCATGCTCACGATGCTCATCGGGGGCCTCTGGCACGGGGCCGGATGGACCTTCGTGGTCTGGGGAGGGATCCACGGCACGGCGCTCGTCGTCGAGCGGTGGTGGCGAGGACGGGCGGGCTTCGTCGAGCGCCCGTGGACGCGGGGAAGGCGCGTGTGGCACCGCTTCGTGACCTTCCAGGTCGTGTGCTTCGCGTGGATCTTCTTCCGCTCCGACTCGTTCGCAGACGCCTGGACGCTCATTCAGCGACTGTTCACCGCCTGGGGCGAGCCGTCGCCGCTCGTCACCTGGGGCGTGCTCGCGGCGATCGCCGTCGGCCTCGGGTCCCAGTACCTCCCGCGGCGACTCCCGCTCCAGGTCATGGCGCGCTTCTCGCGGCTCTCCGTCCCGGCGCAGGCCACGGTTCTCGCGCTCGGGCTCCTCGTCATCCACGCGATGGGGCCCGAGGGCGTGGCACCGTTTATCTACTTCCGCTTCTGATGGTGACGCGCGAATCCCGCAGACGACGCCCGCGGCCCCGGACCGCCGAAGGGGGCAGGCGCTTGCACTCCGCCGGCTCCGCGATCGTCGTCTCCCTCGCGGCGCTCGGGGTGGCGCTCCTCCTGAACGCTCCCGGATTGCACAAGTCAGCGACGATTCAGCCCGAGGGCTGGAAGCGGGATCTCGCCCTGGACGTCACCGGGCCTCTCGAGACGGTGAGCCGGACGCTGTACCTCGACCGGCCCCGCCGCGCGCTGAAGGCCGCCCTCGGCCGCTCGAGCGACGACGACATCGACACCCAGGTGGCCGCACCGTCGCCGGGCGTCACGACGCCGGTCAAGCCGCCCGTCACGCCACCGAGGCACGCGCGGTTCACGCCGAAGCGTCCGCTGGGTCTGTGGATCGCGGGCGACTCGCTCGTCGTCGTCCCCGGCGAGTCGCTGCTGCGCGAGACGGCCGCGAACGCCGCGATCGTGCCCATCGGCGCGATCGACGGAAGGATCGCGAGCGGGCTCGAGCGCCCCGACGTCTTCAACTGGTACACGCACGTGCAGGAGGTGATGCAGAAGGAGAAGCCGCGGGCGGTCGTGCTCATGTTCGGCGGCAACGACGACCACAACTTCATGACCGGGATCCCGGAGGGGAGGGAGGTCGGCACGTTCGGGAGCCCGAGCTGGCGCGCCGAGTACCGGCGCCGGGTCGCGACGATCATGGACACCGTCACGCGGCGTGGCGCCTTCCTCGTCTGGATCGGGCTCCCGATCTCGCACGACCCGCAACAGACCCTCCGCTTCGACGTCATCAACACGATCGTCCAGTCGGAGGCGACGAAGCGCCCGGGCCGGGTCGCGTACCTCGACACCTACTTCTTCTTCGCAGGCGACGACGGCGGCTACGCGCAGTACGTCGAGGACCCCTCCGGGAAGCTCGTCAAGATGCGCGCGGACGACGGTGTCCACTTCGAGCGCCCGGCCGGTGACCTCATCGCCGCGAAGGTGTTGGAGCGGCTCGAGGACCGCTTCGACCTCACGTCCTGGCGCGGGCGCTGAGCGCCGGTAGCTCTAGCCCATCGTGCGTACCGTCACCGGGGCGCGGAGGACAAGCGTGTGCGTCCCGGTCGCCACGACCGCGCGGAAGGTCAGCTCGAGGCCGACCCACCGTGGCGGCCACACGATAGCGCTGCTCCGTCTCCCGCTGATCGCGATCCACGTGCCCGCGTTCTTGGAGCAGCGTACGAACCCGGTCCGCGTCCAGCAGCCGAGGAGACGCGACCCGCGGAGAGCCTGGAGCCGGACCCGCGCACGAACCGGATCTCCCGCCTGCGTCCGTACCGTGATGGTGTATCGCCACGGCGCCTCCGCGACCGGCATCGTCGAGCTCGTCGACATGGTGGCGCTCACAGGGCCTGCCGCCGTTGCGGCTGCCGCTGCCGCTGCCGCGAGCGCCGCGCCGAGCGCGAGGAAGGCCAGCCGCATCGAGCCATCTTAAGACGGCCGTTCGCCGTCCCCGACGGCGCTTCACGCGAGCCGGCGCGCCCCCGCTCCGAACGCCGCCCCGACGAGCGCGTCGAGCACGCAGTGGTTCCCGGTGCCTGCGACGACGACGGACACTGCCGGCGCGTACGCACGTGCAGCCGTCCCCAGCACACGCGACCGCGTCCTCCCGGCGATCTCACCAGCCGTGAGCACGGCGAACGCGACGTGCAGGCTCGGCATCGCCGCGATCGGGTTGTAGAAACGAACGAGAAAGGGGTGCTCGAGGTCGACGCCGCTCACCTCGGCGAGCGTGTCGACGAAGCCGTCGAGTGCTCGCGGCGGCGCGGTCGGGAGGAGGAAGAAGACCGGCTGCGCTCCTAGATGGGCGAAGAGGCAAGCGCGCCGCACGCGGTGGTACCGCGGGTCGCGCCGTCGGTACAGGAGCGCGAGCCAGCCAAGGGTGAGGGTGACGTTGAAAAGCGCATACCCCGCATTCAGCCCGTGCACGAGCCGCGGACGCCGCAGGAGCACCTGCTGCAGCGCCGGCTCGGCGCCGAGGCCGAGCCGCTCCTCGAGGGAGACGATCCGCTGCGCATTGCGGAGCGCGCGCGCTCGGCCGCCGCGCCGGAGCGCGAGCTTCCCGACGGCGAGGTAGATGCCGTACACCGCGAGGACGAGCCCGACCTCGCGGCGGAGGGAGAAGCGCGGCACGCGCGCGAGCGTATCGCTCCGCTCGAATGCGACGCCCGTCTAACCTGCACGCCGGAGCGGCATGGGCCCGGTGGCCCAGCGGGTCTTCAAAACCCGTGCGGTCGTGCAGCCCACGGCTCGGTCGGTTCGACTCCGGCGCCGCTCCGTTCGGGCGGCAGCGAGGTCACTTGCAGACGTAGTGGCCCCGGTCACCCTCCGAGAACGTGCTCCCGCCGATGTGGATGGCGTCCTTCCACGGGAGACAGCCGTGGTTCTGCGCCGTTCCGCCGACGACGAAGAGGAGCCCCATGAGGGCTGCGATGCCGATGACGATCGCGAGCTTTCGCATTGGCCTGACTGTAGCCCGGCTGCCGGTTGGATCCCTCCCCCGATTCGTGCATCGCAGTAGGCTCCGCGAGCGGTGGTCACGTCCATCGCGATCACGCCCGACGAGCATCGCGCGCGCTGCGACGCGCTGGTCGAGGCGACGGTCGCGGACGGCCTTTCGGGCGTCGTCCTCTTCGACCCGTACTACGTCCTCTACTACGCCGGCTTCGCGTTCGTTCCCACGGAGCGTCCCATTGCCTTCGTGCTGGCAGCCGACGGCACCCGCGCACTCGTCGTCCCGCGGCTCGAGGTCGAGCACGCAGAGGCGAAGTCGACGCTCGATCGCGTCGACCACTACGCGGAGTACCCCGGGGATCCGCGTGCCGAGACCGTCCTCGCTCGGACCCTCTCGGACCTCGGCCTCGCCGGGACGATCGGGGCAGATCAGGACGGCTACCCGTGGATCCTCGGCTACCGCGGGCCCACGCTCTCGGAGCTCTCGGGCGCGACGGTCGTACGCGTCGTCGAGCGGCTCGAGGCGCAGATGGCGGTCAAGTCGGAGACCGAGGTCGCACTCATCCGCGAGAGCGTTCGCTGGGGCAGTCTCGCGCACCGGCTGCTGCAGCGCTACACCCGCGTGGGCGCGACGGAGACGGAGGTGTCGCAGCGGGCGAGCGACGAGGCCACGTTCGCGATGCTCGACGCGATTGGCGAGATCTACCGGGCGCAGAGCTTCGTCGCCACCGGCGCGCACGCCGGGTACCGCGGCCAGATCGGGCGGAACTCCGCGATCCCTCACGCCCTGGCCGGGAACATCGTGTTCCAGGCGGGAGACGTCCTCGTCACGGGCGCCGGGGCTCCCGTGTGGGGTTACCTGTCGGAGCTCGAGCGGACGATGGTGCTCGGCGAGCCGACAGTCGAGCAGGCGGAGATGTTCGCCCACATGCTCGCGCTCCAGGACCTCGCGCTCGAGGCCATCCGGCCCGGACGGGCGTGCGCGGAGGTCGACATCGCCGTGCGCGCCTACTTCGAGGAGCACGACCTGTGGGCCCACTGGCGCCACCACACGGGCCATGCGATCGGGCTGCGCTACCACGAGGGCCCGTTCCTCGACTCGGGCGACGACACGGAGATCCGGCCCGGCATGGTGTTCACGGTCGAGCCGGGGCTCTACTCACCGGAGCTCGGTGGCTTCCGCCACTCGGACACAGTGCTCGTGACGAACGAGGGCAGCGAGGTCCTCACGTACTACCCGCGCGACCTCGCGAGCCTGATCATTCCGGCCTAGGGGCGATACGCTAGGGCGAGTAGGCGTGCCAGGGAGGCAGAGATGAACGCGGCGGTCACCACCGAGTTGAAGCTCATCACGCACTGGATCGGCGGCGAGGCCGTCGCGGGGGAGTCGGGTCGAAGGGGCCCGGTGTACAACCCGGCAACAGGAGAGCAGGCGGGCGAGGTGGGGTTCGCGTCCGTCGAGGAGGTCGACCGGGCGGTCACGGCGGCAAAGGCGGCGTCGGTGACCTGGCGTCAGTGGTCGCTCTCCAAGCGCGCCGAACTGTTCTTCCGGATCTACCAGCTCGTCGACGAACACCGCGAGGACCTCGCGCGACTGCTCACGGCCCAGCACGGGAAGGTGCTTTCGGACGCCCTGGGTGAGGTTCAGCGCGGCATCGAGGTGATCGAGTACGTGTGCGGCATCCCCGAGCTCCTGAAAGGGGACTACTCCGAGCAGGCCTCGACCGGCATCGACGTCTACTCGATCCGGCAGCCCCTCGGGGTCGTCGCCGGGATCACGCCCTTCAACTTCCCTGCGATGGTCCCGATGTGGATGTGGGCGCCGGCGATCGCCTGCGGCAACACGTTCATCCTCAAGCCCTCGGAGAAGGACCCGTCGGCGTCGGTGCTCACAGGCGAGTTGCTGAAGGAGGCCGGCCTGCCGGACGGCGTCTTCAACGTCGTGCAGGGCGACAAGGTCGCCGTCGACGCGATCCTCGGGCACCCCGACATCGCCGCGGTGTCCTTCGTGGGCTCGACACCCATCGCGCGCTACGTCTACGAGACGGGGACGAAGGCCGGGAAGCGCATGCAGGCGCTCGGCGGGGCCAAGAACCACATGATCGTCCTTCCCGACGCGGACATCGACATGGCCGCCGACGCGGCCGTGAGCGCCGGGTACGGCTCGGCCGGAGAGCGCTGCATGGCCATCTCGGTCGTGGTGGCGGTCGGCGATGCGGCGGATCCGCTGGTGGGTGCGATCAAGGAGCGGCTCCCGCAGGTGAAGGTCGGCGACGGGCTCGACCCGTCCTCCGAGATGGGCCCGCTCGTCACACGCGAGCACCGCGACAAGGTCGCCTCGTACCTCGAGTCCGGGCCGGCCCAGGGCGCGACCCTCGTCGCGGACGGGCGCGAGACGGCCCCCGACAACGGCGGCTTCTTCCTCGGCGTCTCCCTTCTCGACGACGTCACGCCGGAGATGGACGCCTACCGGGACGAGATCTTCGGGCCGGTGTTGTCGGTCGTGCGCGTCGGGACCTATGAAGAGGCGCTCCGGCTCGTCAACGAGAACCCGTACGGGAACGGCGTCGCGCTCTTCACGCGCGACGGCGGCGTCGCGAGGCAGTTCCAGTTCGACGTGAACGTCGGCATGGTCGGGATCAACGTCCCGATCCCGGTGCCCGTCGCGTACTACTCGTTCGGCGGCTGGAAGAGCTCCCTGTTCGGCGACCGGCACATCTACGGCCCCGAGGGGATCGACTTCTACACGCGCACGAAGGCGATCACGAGCCGCTGGCCCGACCCGGCGACGAGCAAGGTCGACCTCGGCTTCCCGCAGACCAGGTAGGGCCTACCCGCCCGACGCCTGCCTTCGCAGGACCCGGCCCTCGCCCTCGCGGCGCGTGAGGCCGTCGGCATCGAAGCGCTCGAGCAACAGCTGGGCATCGCGCCGCCCCGTTCCCACGAGGTCTCGAAAGCGGGCGAGGGTGATCCCACCGGCTGAGCGACACTCCGTGAGCAGGACGTCACGCGCGACCTCGTAGGCGCCGGCCCCGATCGCATAGCCGTCTCCGAGCCGTACGAGACGGCCGCTTGCCTCGAGGAAGCGTGCGAGCTCGTCGTCCTCGACCTTCGTCGCGCGCGCGCCCGCGCGCTCGAGCTCGGACTCGAGAGCAGCAGCGTCCTCGGTCCGGGCTCCGAGCGTGGCGACCGCACCCGGGAGATAGAGGCGTGATCCCCTGCGCTCGAACGGCAGCAGCGCCACGACCTCGGCCGCCCATGCGGCTGCGGGCGGAGCGACTCCCGGGTCGATCGGATCGGCGGCGGCGATTCGCGCGCGCAGCTCGTCCTCGAGGGCAGCGAGCCAGGCTGGAGAGAACACCCACGGCCCCGTGCGCTCGAGCCCTTCGAGCTCGCGGTCGCCGTCACCGTCGAGCACGAAGCGCAGCGACTCGACGCGCACGGGCGCGTCGATGGTCGCCGCGACGTCGGCGCGCTCGAGCAGCAGCATCCGAGAGGCGTCGCGATGGCGCGGCGGAGCCGGATCGATCACGAGGCCGCCCCCGACCGTCGTCTCGCCACGAAGGATCACGCGGTCCCCGCGCGCGGCCACGACGCGCTCGCCGAGCCGGAGCTGCGCGTGGCGCTCACCGACGCGGACGACACGCGCGGCGACGTGGGACGTGCCGACGTGCGCCTGGAGCCGGGCGCCGTCCTCGATGGGCACGAGCTCCTCGAGCACGACGTCGAGGCGGTACGACGACGGATAGGCACCGGGCTCGACCATCGCCTCGCCTCGCCGCACGTCGGCCCGCTCGACTCCGGGCAGGCTGACCGCGACGCGCTGCCCTGCCTCCGCCCGCTCGACGTCGCGATCGTGCACCTGGACGCTCCGCACACGGACCCCGCGACCCGACGGCTCGAGACGGAGCTCGTCGCCGGCGCCGACCGATCCTGACCAGAGCGTCCCGGTGACGACCGTCCCGAAGCCGGGCAGCGAGAACGAGCGGTCGACGTAGAGCCGCGTCGGCCGTTCGCGGCGTCGACCCGCGACGGCGTCCGCGGCCCGGCCGAGCGCGGCACGGAGCTCGTCGAGCCCCTCGCCGGTACGCGCGCTCACGCGCACGACGTCGACGGCGGGTACGAGCTCGTGCGCCTCCTCCTCAGCGAGCTCTGTCGTCTCGACGTCGACTGCATCGACCTTCGTGAGCGCGACGACGCCGCGCTCGATCCCGAGGAGACGCAGGATCGCGAGGTGCTCGAGCGTCTGCGGGCGCGCCCCCTCGCCCGCGTCGATCACGAGGAGGAACAGGTCGATCCCGCTTGCGCCCGCGACCATCGCGCGCACGAAGCGCTCGTGGCCGGGGACGTCGATCACGGAGAGCCGCCGCCCCTCGGACAGCTCGAGCGGCGCGTACCCGAGGTCGATCGAGATGCCGCGCCGGCGCTCCTCCGGCAGGCGATCCGTGTCCTTTCCGGTCAGCGCCCGGACGAGCCAGGTCTTTCCGTGGTCGATGTGGCCTGCCGTTCCGACGGTCAGCGGCATCGCGCTTCGACCAGGCCGTCCTCGATCGCCACCGGCTCGAACCCGGCACCTTCGAGCAGCGCCCGCCACTCTCGCTCGGTCCGCTCACGACCGCCGGCGAGGACGAGCATCAAGAGGTCGAGCCACTTCGAGCCGTTGCGGTCGTTCCCCGGCTGGATGACCGCTTCGGCGACGAAGAGTCGCGCGCCGGGGCGCGCGGCTGCCACGATCGTGCCCAGGATCGCACTCGCGCGCTCGTCGTCCCAGTCGTGCAGGATCGCGGACAGCACGTACGTCTCTCCGCGCGGCACACGCTCGAAGAAGCTTCCGGCGACGAACTCCAGGTTGCCGCCGAATGACGCCTCGTCGCGGTCCGTCTCGGGCAGGTCGAACACGATCCCGTGCACGTCCGGCCTGTCGCCGAGCACCTCGAGGAGCAGCGCGCCGTTGCCCCCGCCGACGTCGACGACCGTCTCCCCTGCGTGCCACTCGACCTTCGACAGCCGTTCCGCCTTCCGCTCCTTCCCCTCTGCCATTGCACGGTCGAAGGCGACCCGCTCGGCGGCGTGGGCGCCGAGCCACGGCCAGAACTCCTCGCCGAAGGCCTCCGGGAAGGTCTCGGAGCCCGTGCGAGCCGCCTGGTCGAGGTCGGCGACGGCCCGGTAGAAGACGCCGCCGAAGAGATGGACGAACGCCTTCCAGCCGGGGCGCAGGAGCAGCTCGGCGGACTCGGTGAGCCGGAAGACGCCGGACTCCTCCTCTGCGAACACACCGTCGCTCGCGAGCGCCCGCAGCAGCCGGTAGAGGGCATCGCGGTCGACGCCTGCCTCACGTGCCAGCTCGTCGACCGACCGCGGACCGTCCGCGAGCGCCTCCGCGACGTCGAGGTCGGCCACGATCGCAAGCGCCTTGGTCATCATCGCGCCGCGCAAGAAGTCCCACAGGACCTCCTCCGGCGTGCGCTCGCTCATCCCGCCCGCGCCTCTGCGACGGCGGTCGCGACCTCGCCGACCTCGGCATCGGTCAGCGTCAGGCAGTCGAGGAGCGTGCGGCCGTCGCGGACGACCGCGACCACGGGCGGCTCGCCGAGGCGAAGGCGCTCGGCGAGATCCTCCTCGACCGCGCACGCTGCGCTCGGGAGCTCCGCGAGCGGGAGCGCGCCTCCGCCCACGCGCGCGACGGTCTCCTCGACTTCCCCGCCGACGAGGCCGGCGAGGCGCTCGGCGCGGGCGCGAACCGACTCCAGCGGCTCGTGCAGCATGCGCAGCACGGGCAGGTCGGCGCGCGTCGCCGGGTCGAGAGCGAGCGCGAGCGTCCCCTCGAGCGCGGCGAGCGTGAGCTTGTCCGCACGGAGCGCGCGCTGGAGCGGATGACGCCGCAGTCGCTCGACGAGCGGTGCGCGGCCGACGACGATCCCCGCCTGCGGGCCGCCAAGCAGCTTGTCGCCCGAGAAGCAGACGAGGTCTGCCCCCGCGCGCAGGCTCTCGGCTGGCGTCGGCTCGTCTCCCACCGGGGCAAGCGCCCCGGAGCCGAGGTCGTCCACGAGCGGGAGATCGTGCCGCTGTGCGAGCTCCGCGAGCTCCGCGAGCTCCGGGCGCTCTGCGAAGCCGACGACGCGGAAGTTCGACTGGTGGACGCGAAGGAGGACGGCCGTGTCGGGCCCGATCGCCTGCTCGTAGTCGCGAGCGCGTGTGCGGTTCGTCGTTCCCACCTCGACGAGCCGCGCGCCCGAGCGAGCGAGTACGTCCGGGATGCGGAAGCCGTCGCCGATCTCGATCAGCTCGCCACGCGAGACGACCACCTCGCGACCCTCGGCCAGCGCGGCGAGGGCGAGCAGGACGGCCGCCGCGTTGTTGTTGACGACGAGCGCCGCCTCGCCACCCGTGAGCTGACCGAGCAGGCTCGCGAGATGATCCTGGCGGGATCCCCGCTCGCCGCGCTCGAGGTCGTACTCGAGGTTCGAGTAGCCGCCGGCGACCTCGGCCACCCGGGCGAGTGCGGCCGACGAGAGAGGCGCACGACCCAGGTTCGTGTGGACGAGGACGCCCGTCGCGTTGAGGACGCGGCGGAGGGACGGTCGTCGCATGCGTGCGAGCTCCCGGAGGGCCGCCTCGACGAGCGAGCCGGGGTCCGTGCCCTGCTCGATCGCCTCTCGTGCGTGCGAGAGCGCGGCCCGTGCCGCCGCCACCGCGAGCTCGTGCGGCTCGCTCGCGAGGCGTTCGTCGCGGAGCAGCTCGTTGACGGACGGAAGGTCGCGGAGCTTCACACGGAGAGTGTAGGAACGAGCTCGCGCAGGAGCGCCGTGAGCTCGCCTGCCGCGCCCGCGCCGACCTCGAGCACGGCCTCGTGGTCGATCTTCTCGTCCACGACGCCTGCGGCCATGTTCGTCACGACCGAGATCGCGAGGCAGCGGATCCCCATGTGCCGCGCGGCGATGACCTCCTGAACCGTGGACATCCCGGCGAGGTCGGCGCCGATCGTGCGGAGGAAGCGAATCTCCGCCGGCGTCTCGAACTGCGGTCCCAACCAGGCCGCGTATACACCCTCGTCGAGCTCGATCGCCAGCCGCTCGGCGGCCTCGCGAGCGTGCGCCCGCAAGTCGGGGTCGTAGGCGTCGCTCAGGTCCGGGAAGCGCGGACCGAGCGATTCGTCGTTCGGGCCCACGAGCGGCGAGGCCCCCTGCAGGTTGACGTGGTCGGAGACGAGGACGAGCTGCCCGGGCCGGTATCGGGCGTTGATCCCCCCTGCCGCGTTGGTCGCCACGAACGAGCGGATCCCGAGGCGACCGAGGACGCGAACGCCGAAGGCCACCCTCTCCGCGCCGATGCCCTCGTACAGGTGCGCGCGTCCGCGCAGCACGGCGACCGGCACGCCCGCGATGGCCCCGAGCACGAGCACGCCCGCGTGGCCGACGGCGGTCGAGACCGGCCAGCCGGGGATCTCCGCGTACGGGATTTCGAGGGGCTCCTCCACCCCGTCCGCGAGGCCACCGAGCCCGCTGCCGAGGACGACGCCGACCAGCGGCTCGAGGTCGGTCTCCTCCCGGATGCGGGCGACCGCCTCCTCGACGCTCACGCGGAGCCCTCGGCAACCCGCGTGTCGTACCGCGAGACGACGAGGTCGACCGCCTCCGCGACGTCGTCCGTCGTCAGCAGGGCCGCGTAGTCCTCGGGGGAGATGAGGCCGTCGTCGAGCATTTCGTCGCGGACCCACTCCAGCATCTCTTCCCAGTAGTCGGAGTCGAAGAGCACGATCGGGAAGTCCCCGATCTTCCTCGTCTGACGGAGCGTCAGTGCCTCCCAGAGCTCGTCCTGCGTGCCGAAGCCGCCGGGGAAGATCACGAAACCCTCCGCGGCCTTCACGAACATGACCTTGCGCACGTGGAAGTGGTCGAACGTGAGCGCGAGGTCGCACCACGGGTTCGTGGCCTGTTCGAACGGGAGCGCGATGTTGAATCCGATCGAGAGGCCGTCCGCATCCTTGCAGCCGCGGTTCGCGGCTTCCATGACGCCCGGGCCACCTCCCGTGACGACGGCGAAGCCCGCCTCCGCGAACGCGCGACCCGCCTCTCGCGCCCGCTCGTAGGTCGGGGCTCCCTCACGGATCCGTGCCGAGCCGAAGATCGAGACGGCCGGCCGGTCGACCTTCTGGATCAATTGGAAGCCGGCGAGGAACTCCGAGGCGATGAGCGAGACGTCGGCGGCGAGCGGCTCCTGACTCCGCCGGAAGATCCGGCGGGGAAGCGTCGTGCCGTCGGGCATCAGAAGGTGCGCTCGACGTGCGTCTCGGTCATCGAGACCCCGAGCACCAGCACGAGCCCGAGGTAGACGACGGCGACGGCGACGCGCTGGCCGACGGACAGCTTGTAGTAGTCGCCAGCTTCACCCCGCCCGCGCCAGCGGCTCCAGAGATCCAGGCCTCCGAGGATCACGATGATCAGGAGCAGCGGGTTCGGGTTGACGACGACGAGGCCGACCATCAGCAGCAACCCGACGAACCAGATCGCCGGATGCAGCGCGCCCGCTGCGCGCCCGCCGTCGAGCGGGACGATCGGGATGAGGTTGAAGAGGTTGAGCAGGAACCCGACGAAGGCGAGCCCGAGGAGCATGTCCGACCCCGTGATCTCGGCCGCGATCCAGCAGGCAGCGGCACCGACCGATCCCAAGATCGGCCCCGCGAGCGCGACGCGGGCCTCCTTCCAGGCGTCCTCGGGAAGCTTCTTCATCCCGACGACCGCGCCCAGGAACGGGATGAAGAGCGGTGCGCTCGCGGGGACGCCCTGGCGCCGGAGCTCGATGACGTGGCCGAGCTCGTGGACGAAGATCAGGAGCACGAAGCCGATCGCGAACGGGAGGCCCCAGAGCCACGCGTAGGCCGCGACGGAGACGAGCATGGAAGCGCCGGTCGTCAGCACCTTGAGCTTCAGGAGCAGCCCGCCGAACTTCACGACGAGGCCGCCGAGCACGAGGAACGGCGCGGCGAGCTTGCGGAGGAGATCCCTCAACCCCGAACGCGGCCGGACGGGCTCGTACCCGCGGCCTCCCTCGGACGACGCGCTCGGAGCGGGGAAGCTGCCCGGCTCGGGCGCCTCGACCGGCTCGTACCGCGGGTCCGGCTCGCGCTCTACGACCCCTGGCCGATCCATTCCTCACCGCCGACGTAGGTCTCTTTCTTCCAGAGCGGGACGGACGTCTTCAACTCGTCGATCGCGTCCCTGCACGCCGCGAGCGCGGCGGCCCGGTGCGGCGAGGACACGGCGATGACGACGCTCGTCTCGCCGATGTCGACCCGCCCAACCCGGTGATGGATCGCGACCTTGGTGAGCTCGTGACGGCGGCCGAGGTCCGTCGCGAGGTCGGCCATGACCTGCTCGGCCATTCCCTCGTACGCCTCGTACTCGAGGTAGAGCACCTCCCGTCCGCGCGAGCTCGCTCGCGTCGTGCCGACGAAGGTCGCGATCGCGCCCGCGCTGTCGTCGCGCACCTCCGCGACGACCGTGTCGACCGAGAGAGGCTCTTCCGCGAGTCGGAAGTCACCGCCGGAGACCGGCGGAATGACGGCGACCTCGTCGCCCGCGGTCAGCACCGCGAGCCGGTCTGCGTACGCCCGGTTCACGGCGAAGAGAACGCCCGCCGGCTCCTCGCCGAGCCCGAGCGCGGCCCACACCTCGGAGACTGTGGCCCCTTCACCGAGCTCGACGTCGAGCGCCCCGGCGCCGGCCCTTTCGCGTAGCGCCGCGAACAACCTGACGCGAACCTTCACGCTTCGGAGCGTAGCCGTCGGTTGCCTCGCGGCCCCTGACATGTTAGGTCCCCCACGGGATGCTCACGACGCTCACCGGGGTGCACCTCAACGAGCGGGTCTACGACGAACTCCGGGCGCGCGTCCTCACGCGGCAGGAGCCCGCGTGCGCAAAGCTGAGCCTGCACTCGCTCGCCACCGAGCTCGGCGTGTCCCGGAGCCCCGTGCATCACGCGCTGACCCGTCTCGTCGCCGAGGGATTGCTGACCGTCAGGCCGCGGCGGGGCTATTACGTGACCCCCGTGACCGCGCGCGCGGTCGACGAGGGGTACGACGTGCGGCTCGCCCTCGAGCTCCTCGCCGCGGAGCGGGCCGTCCGCCGTGTCGAGCACGCGCAGCTCGAGCGCTTCACCGAGCTCCTGGAGGCGACCGACGCGGCGATCTCACACGAGGAATGGGACTCGGCGAACGCGTCCTTCCACGAGTTCCAGATCGACCTCGCCGGCAACGCGCTCCTGTCTCGCTTCTATCGGGAGCTCTCGGTCAATCTCATGATGCAGGTCATTCGGGACGGGAACGTCGAGGGGCACGCGAACCTCGTGACCGAGCACCGACGCATCCTGGAGGCGTTCGCCGCGGGGGAGCTCGACTCGGCCGAGGCAGCGATCCGGGAGCACATCGAGACCGGACGCCGGATCGCGCTCGACGCGATCGAGCGCGCGGGCGGCGTGCTCTAGCTCCCACCCACCTACGATTGGCCCGATGGCCAGCGCCGAGGATCACCGGCTGACCGACTCCGACATCGAGATCAAGCCCGTGTACACGGCCGCCGACGTCGAGCCTGCCGAAGAGCTCCCGGGCACGTTCCCCTTCACCCGCGGGCCGTACGCATCGATGTACCGCGGACGTCCGTGGACCGTCCGCCAGTACGCCGGCTACGGCTCCGCCGAGGAGACGAACGCGCGCTTCCGCTACCTCCTCGCCCGCGGGCAGACCGGCCTCTCCGTCGCGTTCGACCTCCCCACCCAGCTCGGCTACGACTCGGACGACCCGATCGCGGAGGGAGAGGTGGGCCGCACGGGCGTCGCGATCGACTCGCTCGCCGACATGGAAGTGCTCCTCGACGGCATCCCGCTCGGCGAGGTCTCGACCTCCATGACCATCAACGCGCCCGCCGCCTTGCTCCTCCTGCTGTACGAGCTCGTCGCGGAAGGCCAGGGCGTCGCGGGCGAGCGGCTTCGCGGGACCGTGCAGAACGACGTGCTCAAGGAGTACGTGGCGCGGGGCAACTACATCTTCCCCCCGCGGCCCTCGATGCGGCTCGCGACCGACCTGTTCGCCTACTGTGCGGACCGCCTCCCGGCCTACAACACGATCTCGATCTCGGGCTACCACATCCGCGAGGCCGGGGCGAGCGCGGCCCAGGAGCTCGCCTTCACCCTCGCGAACGGCATCGCGTACTGCGAGGCGGCCGTCGCCGCGGGGCTCTCCCCAGACACGTTCGGCGAGCGGCTGTCGTTCTTCTTCAACGCGCACAACAACTTCTTCCAGGAGGTCGCGAAGTTCCGCGCCGCGCGACGGCTCTGGGCGGGGATCATGCGCGACCGCTTCGGAGCGTCGAACGAACGCGCGCTCGCGCTTCGCTTGCACGCCCAGACGGGAGGCTCGACGCTCACGGCGCAGCAGCCCGAGAACAACATCGTCCGCGTCGCGATCCAGGCGCTGTCTGCGGTGTGCGGCGGCGCGCAGTCGCTGCACACGAACTCGTTCGACGAGGCACTCGCGCTGCCGACCGAGCACGCGGCGACGATCGCGCTGCGCACGCAGCAGATCCTCGCGGCAGAGGCCGGCACGACGGATACCGCTGACCCGCTCGGCGGCTCCTACTTCGTCGAGGCGCTCACGGACGAGCTCGAGCAGCGCGCGAAGGAGCTCATGGCACGCGTCGACGAGCTCGGAGGGGCCGTCGCGGCGATCGAGCAGGGCTTCGTCCAGGCGGAGATCGAGGCGGCCGCTTTTCGCTACCAGCGCGAGATCGAGTCGAATGAGCGGATGGTCGTCGGCGTCAACGCGTTCACGGAGGACACCTCCCAGCGGGTGGAGCTCCTCCAGGTCGACCCCGAGATCGAGCGCCGTCAGTGCGAGCGCACGGCACGCGCTCGTGCCGGGCGCGACGCGGCGACCGCGGCCGCAGCGCTCGCGGAAGTCGCTCGCGTAGCCTCCACCGAGGCGAACCTGCTGCCTGCGATGCGCGAGGCCTTGCGCGCGCGCTGCACAGTCGGCGAGATCTGTGGCGCGCTGCGCGACCTATGGGGTACATATGACCGCTGATGGTTGAGCATGCGTAGCGGCACCCGCCTCGGCCTCGCCGCCGCAGCCGCCGTCGCGCTCGCCGTCCCGCTCGCAGCCCTCGCGACAGCACGCGGGGACACCACGGCGGAGAGCAAGGCGCCGAGCTTCACCCGTGACGTCGCGCCGATCGTGGCGGACAAGTGCGCGGGCTGCCATCGAGCAGGCGGAATCGCGCCCTTTCCACTCGAGACCGCACGGCAGATCTCGCGCCAGGCGGACGCGATGGCGGCGGTGGTCGAGGCCGGGCTGATGCCCCCGTGGCCTCCGGGGAACCGCTCTCCCGCCTACGTCGGCCAGGACACGCGGACGCTGAGCGCGGAGCAGCGCTCCACGATCCTCGCCTGGGCCCAGGCCGGTGGCAAGGTCGACGGCCCCGCAGTACGCCCGGCGGCGCCGCAAGGGCCTGAGGTGCGCGCCGGCGAGACGCTCGTGAACCTGCGGATGCAGGCGGTCTACCGACCGTCGGCGCCGAAGGGCGTCACCGACGACTACCGCTGCTTCCTCGTCGACCCGAAGCTCACGCGCGACTCGTTCGTGACCTCGGCGCGCATCGAGCCCGGCCAGCCGAAGATCGTGCACCACGTCATCCTGTTCCGCGTCGGCGCGGAGCAGGTCGGGGCGTCGAAGAGCCTCGACGCCGGCGATGCGGGCCCGGGCTGGTCGTGCTTCGGGGGCACGGGTCTGCCCCCGAGCGACGGCGCCGGGATCGCCGACGCGCTGAACAACGCGAACTGGATCGCCGCCTGGGCGCCCGGTTGGGGCGGGAACCACCTCCCGGACGGGATCGGCGTCTCGCTGCCGAAGGGCAGCCGGATCGTGATGCAGGTGCACTACAACCTCCTGAACGGCCGGGCGCCCGACCGCTCCCGAGCGCTTCTCACGATCGCCCCGGCGTCTGAGGATCTCCGCCCACTCCAGACGATGCTCCTGCCCGGCCCGGTCGAGCTCGCCTGCGCCAAGGGCGAGCACGGGAAGCTCTGCAACCGCAACCAGGCGCTCTCCGCGCTCGCGCGGAAGTACGGCCCGGCGGCAGCCTTCGTGCCGGCAGGACTTCTCCTGCTCTGTCGGGGAAGTGCCGCCAACCCGGTGGCCAGCGCTGTCTCGACGTGCGACCGGCGGATCACGACCCCGACGACGATCTACGTCGTGGCCGGGCACATGCACCTCCTGGGCTCGTCCATCCGGGTCGAGCTGAACCCTGGCACCCCGCGCGCGCAGGTCCTCCTCGACATCCCGCGCTGGAACTTCCACTGGCAGAACGCGTACACGCTCGAGCATCCGGTGCAGGCCGAGCCGGGCGACGTCGTCCGCGTGACCTGCCGCCATGACGTCACGAAGCGGGCCTACGCCGGTCACGGGGTGCCGAGGACGCCGCGCTACGTCCTGTGGGGCGAGGGCACGACGGACGAGATGTGCCTCGGGATCCTCCAGGTGACGCGCGGGTAGCCCCAGCTGCGAATCCTCCTCGTCTCCCAGATGTACCCGGGGCCGGACGACCCGGACCTCGGCGTGTTCGTGGCGAACCTCGAGCGCGAGCTCCTCGCGCGTGGCCACGAGATCGCACGCGCGGTCGTGAATCGCCGCGGAGGACGCGGGCGTCACGTCGCGCTCTTCCGCGACGCCGCACGCATTGCGAGGCGGTTCCGGCCGGACGTCGCCTACGCTCACTTCCTCGTCCCGGCCGGCCTCGCCGCCGCCCTCGCGACGCGGGCCCCGCTGGTCGTGACGGCGCACGGCCAGGACGTCGCGAACATCGGATCCATGCGCGGAGTCGGCGGCGCGACCGGGTTCGTCGTGCGCAGGGCAGCGACCGTCGTCGCGGTCTCGCACTGGCTCCGCGACCGTCTCGAGGCCGCCGTGCCCGCCGCCGTGGGGAAGATGGAGGTCGTCGACTGCGGCGTCGATCTCGAGCGCTTCGCCCCACGCGATGCGGAGCAGGCGCGGCGTGAGCTCGGCTGGGAGGGCGAGGGGACCGCCTTCCTCTGCCTCGGCGGGCTCACCGAGCGCAAGAATGTCCTGCGCCTGGCGCGGGCGTTCGGGGACCGGGGCGAGGGCCGACTCGCCTACGTCGGCGACGGCCCGCTCGGCGCCGCTCTCGAGGGTCGCACCGGGGTCCGCATCGTTGGCCGGGTCGCACACGAGGCGGTTCCGGCGTGGATCGCCGCGTGCGACGTCCTGTGCCAGCCGAGCCTCGTCGAGCCGTTCGGCCTGGCGACGCTCGAGGCGATGGCCTCTGGCCGCGCGGTCGTCGCCACCTCCGTCGGAGGGCCGCCCGAATTCGTCAGTCGGGAGGCCGGCGTCCTCGTCGACCCGCTCGACGAGCCCGCCTTGGCCACGGCGCTCTCGGAGGCCGCCGCGCTCCCGCGTCCGAACCTCGCCGGCCGCGAAGCCGCCGGCGAGCACGACGTCAAGCGGCAGGCGGAACGGGTGGAGGCGATCCTCCTGCGAGCCGCTGGAGGTCGGCGAGCCTGAGCTCGACGAGCGGCCCGATGGCATCCTCGAGGCCAGCCTCCCGCGCGAGGGCGAGCGCCTCCTCGTAGGTCTTCCGAACCTTCTCTGCGGCGACGCCCTGTTTCAGCCTGTTGTCGCCCGTGACGAGCAGCTTCTGAATGCGTGCGCGGGCGTCCTCCTCGGCCACCGGCGGAGCGTACAGCCGCTGCTACCCTTGCGCCCCCATGCCCTGGCTCCAGATATCTGCGGTTCTCCAGGTGCTCCTGAGCGCCGCTGTGATCACGCTCGTCCTCATGCACTCGGGCCGCGAGGCGGGCATGGGCGGGCTCGGCTTCACGCCGCATTCGCAGGGTGGGACGCACATCGTGGAGCGCAACCTCACGCGGCTGACCGTGGTCGTCGCGACGGTGTTCGGCCTGAACACCGTCATCCTGTTCCACCTTCTCTAGAATCGAGCGAAGCGCGCGCTGGTGGCGGAATTGGTAGACGCGCTAGGTTGAGGGCCTAGTGGCCACTTAGGCCGTGGAGGTTCAAGTCCTCTCCAGCGCATGCAGGCAGCGAGGGCGGCGGGAGCCGCCTTCGTGCATCCTCGGGGCGAGATGCACATGTACTCCGATCTTGCGCCCTGGTTCCACCTCCTGACCCACCCGTCGGACTACTCCGACGAGGCGGCGTTCGTGTCGCGTGTCGTCGACGAGGTCGTCGAGGGCCCGGCCCGCACGCTGCTCGAGCTCGGCTCCGGTGGAGGCAACAACGCCTCGCACCTGAAGCAGCGGTTCACGTGCACGCTGACCGACATCTCGCCGGAGATGCTCGCGCTCAGCCGGACGCTCAATCCGGAGTGCGAGCACCTCGAAGGCGACATGCGGACGCTGCGACTCGGGCGCACGTTCGACGTCGTCTTCGCCCACGACGCGGTCGCCTACCTCACGACGGAGGACGACCTCCGACGTGCGATCGAAACCGCGGCCGTCCACGTGCGCCCTGGGGGCGTCGTGATCCTCGTGCCGGACGCGACGACGGAGATCTTCCAGCCGAAGACCGACCACGGCGGTCACGACGGCGAGGACGGGCGACGCCTGCGCTACCTCGAGTGGACGCGCGCGGCGGAGCCGGCTGCGACCACGTACGTCGTCGACTTCCTGATCGCCGTCGAGGGCCCCGACGAGCCCTTTCGCGTCGTCCACGACCGGCACGTGCTCGGGCTCTTCCCGGAGGCGACGTGGAGGGGGTTGCTCGCAGACGCGGGCCTCGAGCTCGTCGACACCACTGTCGAAGACCCGTTCGAGCTCGAGCATGCGGCCTTCGCCGCCCGTCGCCCGACCACTTGACGTCGTCCGCAAGGATCTCTACCCTCGGTGACGAACATATGTTCGTCCCCTCCGTCACCGAGACCGGGAGAGCCCGATGCTGACGACCCGCCAACAGGAGATCTGGCAGTTCCTCGCCGAGTACGTGGACGCACACGGGTACCCGCCGACGGTTCGGGAGATCGGCGACGCGGTCGGCCTCGCATCGCCCTCGACCGTGCACGCGCATCTCGCGAACCTCGAGCGCGCAGGGCTCCTGCGCCGCGACCCGACCAAGCCGCGCGCCATCGAGCTCGTCGGACGCCGCCGGGAGACGCCCGCGCCACCGGCCGTCTCGACACCGACCCTTCCTCTCGTCGGACAGATCGCTGCCGGCGCGCCGCTGCTCGCAGAGGAGTCGATCGAGGACGAGATCGCGGTGCCCGAGCCGCTCGGCCGCGACGCGGACTTCCTCCTCCGCGTCACCGGCGACTCGATGATCGACGCCGGAATCCTCGACGGCGACATCGTCGTCGTCCGCAAGCAGTCGGACGCGCGCGCCGGGGAGATCGTGGTCGCCCTCGTCGGGGACGACGAGTCCGCCGACGAGGCGACCGTGAAGACGTTCTTCCGCGAGCGCGACGGCAGAGTCCGCCTCCAGCCCGAGAACGCGAGCCTCGAACCGCTGTACCCCGACCACGTCGAGATCCTGGGGAAGGTGACCGGCGTGTTCAGGAGCCTCGGATGAGCGTGGCACCGCTCAACCGCTCGCTCGACCAGGAGCTCGCGGCGCTCGTTCGCGGGGTGAGCCTCGAGTGCCTCGTGTGCGGCGAGTTCGTCCTGCATGTACGGGGAGCCCTCGCGTGCCCCGAATGCCGGTCGATCCTCGCGAAGAGCGAGGAGCGGATCGCCCAGATCGCGTTACCATCAGCCGTGCAGGCCGGGTGACCGCGGGCGCCCGCTTCGGCGAGGCGCTCGAGGAAAGTCCGGACACCACAGGGCAGGACGCTGGGACACACCCAGGCGGCGAAAGCCGACGGAAAGTGGAACAGAAAGGAGACCGCCGGCCGAGGGAGACCGGAGCCGGTAAGGGTGAAACGGTGGGGTAAGAGCCCACCAGCGGTCGTGGCGACACGGCCGGCTAGCCAAACCCCGTCCGGTGCAAGGCGAAGCAGGCTCCGACGACGTGGCCCGCCGAGGAGCCGGGTGCGCCGCTCAGAGAGATGGTCACCCCCGACAGAATCCGGCTTACAGGCCTGCTACGGAAAGCCCCCGCAGACGCGAGGGCTTTCTATTTGAGCC
>DATAET010000034.1:0-9577 GCA_036257855.1 Gaiellaceae bacterium
CGAGGACCGCGTCGATGACCGTACGGTTCGAGGATGACGCGACCGCGAGGCGGAACGACCCGGCGAGCCGCTCGACGGCCTCGACAGCGCCGTCGATCAGGGGCAGCTCGACCGCGTAGCGTGCGAGCAGGCGCCGGACGACCTCGTCGTTGATCTCCTCCGGCGACTCGGCGAGACCGACGACATCGTGCATGTAGCGCGACCACTCCGGCGAGCTCATCCCCATCATGTCGGCCTGCGCGCGGTCGTGCCACCGCCCTCCGCGTTCGCGCGCGAGCTCCTCGCGCACCTCGTCCCAGACGTGCTCGGAGTCGACGAGCACGCCGTCGAGGTCGAAGACGACCGCCTGGATCGCGCTCAAGCCCGCGTGACGTTATCGTGGCTGAGGTCGCGAACCGACGCGACGCCGGCGAGACCCAGCGTGAGGTCGAAGTCTGCGCGCAGGTTGCGGATCACCTCGCGCACGCCCGCCTCGCCCCCGGCTGCAAGTCCCCACACGTACGGTCGACCGAGGCCAACCGCGGTCGCCCCGAGCGCGAGCGCACGGAACACGTCGGCGCCCGAGCGAACCCCGCTGTCGAGGAGTACGGGCACCCGTCCGGCGACCGCGTCCACGATCCCGGGCAAGGCGTCCATTGTCGCTACGGCTCCGTCCACCTGTCGCCCGCCGTGGTTCGAAACGACGATGCCGTCCATCCCGTGCTCGATCGCCGCAGCGGCGTCGGCGGGGTGGAGGATCCCCTTCAGGAGGATCGGGAGACGTGTCCGCTCCCGGAGGAAGGCGAGGTCGTCCCACGAGAGCGACGGTCGCGAATACGTCTCGACGAAGCGGCGCACCGCGGCTCGCGCGAGGCCGGATCGGAGGCTTGCAAGGCGGGGCCCCGGAAAAGAACGCGCCTGGGCCAACAGCGTCGAGATGGCGGCCATCGTGATCCGGCCACTCGGTGGAGACTCCTGGCGCAGCGTCTCCTGGAGCGCGTCGAGGAACAGCGGGTCGCTCGTGTACTGGGCGATTCCCTTGCCGCGGAGGAAGGGGAGGTACGCGAGATCGAGGTCACGCACGCGCCAGCCGAGCATCGTGGTGTCGAGCGTCAGGACGATGGCGCTACAACCGCACCTCTCCGCGCGCGAGACGAGGCTGGTGACGAGGTCGTCCGACGTGCTCCAGTAGAGCTGGAACCAGCGCGAGGCTTCGCCCATCGCTTCCGCCGCCTCCTCCATCGGGCGGGACGCCTGGTTCGAGAAGACGAAGGGGACGCCCTCCGTGGCGGCTGCCCGCGCCACGGCGACGTCGGCGTCGGGATGCGCCATCTCGAGGACCCCGATCGGGCAGAGGACGAACGGGCTCGCGAGCTGCGTTCCGAGAACGTCGACGGCGGTCTCGCGGGTCGAGACGTCCCGGAGCACGCGCGGGACTATCCGCCAGCGCTCGAACGCCTCGCGGTTCCCGCGCATCGCCTCCTCGCGGCCCGCACCCCCGGCGACGTACGCGTACCCCTCTGGGGTCATCGCGGCTTGCGCAGCCGCCTGGAGCTTGTCCATCGAGACCGGGACCGCCGGATACGACCCGCGCGCCCCCGCGACGTACACCTGGAACTGGCGCTCCCGCCCGATGCCGACGGACATCGCTGCACCCTAACCGCGGCGGCGTGAGAATCGAGCGAGATGGACGAGTACCCGACGTCGAAGCTTGCCCTCGACAAGAGCGTGACCCTCGTGCTGCTCGTCCTCTTCTCGCCGGTCTTCGCGTTCGTCGCCGCGGCGATGGGAGCCGACATGGTCTTGCGTCGACGCGATCGCGGCCCGTGGCTCTACCGCGAGCCGCGTATCTCACGCGGGCGCCAGTTCGACCTTCTGAAGTTCCGGACGCTCCGACGCGACGTCATCGAGAGGTCGGCGGGAGCGGAGCCACACGCGCGCCTCCACGAAGCCGAGCCGGGGAACCTCACGTGGGCCGGCCGACGCGTACTGAAGCCGTGGTATCTCGACGAATTGCCCCAGCTCTGGAACGTCCTCCGAGGCGACATGAGCCTCGTCGGGCCGCGGCCATGGCCGCCGTCGATGGTGCAATCCCAGGTGGAGAAGGGCTTCACCTACCGAAACGAATTCGTCGCCGGCTGGACAGGCCCGGCGCAGGTCCAGAAGGGCGTCACGGAGTCCGCCGGCTACACGGAGCTCGACATCGACTACGTCAGCCGCTGCCGCCGCTCGAGCGCCGCCGGGATCGTGCGCATGGATCTCGGGATCCTCTGGAGGACCGTTCGGGTGCTCGCCCGCGGCGAGGGGCTCGAGTACTGACCTGCGCGAAGTAGCGTCAGGTCCAGACGAAGGTCCTGGATGGCCCCTGCCACCCTATGAATCAAGAGTTTCCGTGAGTATCCTGTGTGGCATAAGGGGAGCGCGGCCGGGCGCTGGGAGCGGTCGGTCGTTGTACGGGGGGAGGACTGGGTTGAGCGCCGTATCGCAGGATGCGATCACTGCCCCGCAGGGCGATCGGTTCGTCTACGAGGCCGACCGGACGTGGCCGCTCGTTGGCAAGCGGCGTGGTTGGCTCATGCGACGCCTGCTGCTCGCGGCCGACGTCGTCGGACTGTCCGTCGCGTACCTCGTCGCTCTGGGCCTCTCGTCGCCTCCGGCGTCGGCGGATCGGATCGCACCGATCTGGGAGTTCGCACTCTTCGTCGCGACCCTCCCACTTTGGGTACTGCTTGCACGCGTCTACGGTCTTTACGATCGCGACGAGGAGCGGAGCGACCACTCGACCGTCGACGACGTCGTCGGCGTCTTTCAGGTGGTCACCCTCGGGACCTGGAGCTTCCTCGTCATCACCCACGTCCTCGGCGCTCCGTACCCGAATCTCGGAAGACTGGTCGTGTTCTGGCTGCTCGCCGTGGCCCTGATTCCCTTTCTGCGCGCGGTGAGCAGGGCGATCGGGCGAAGGCAGGCTGCGTACATCCAGAACGTGATCATCGTCGGTTCGGGCCAGGTTGCCCGCCTCCTCGCCGACAAGATCGAGAAGCACCCCGAGTACGGCCTCCGTTGCGTCGGGTTCGTCGACAAGGACGACCGTGCCGTCGGCTCGGGAAACGGCAAGACGCACTTGATCGGGACCACCGAAGACCTGCCCCGACTCGTCCACGAACACGCAGTCCATCGCGTTGCGGTTGCGTTCTCCACGGACTCGCACGATCAGACGCTGGGAGTGATCCGCTCCATGCAGGGCAGCGACGTCCAGATCGACATCGTCCCGCGGATGTTCGAGGTGCTCGGCGCCAACGTGCAGCTTCACACGATCGAGGGCCTCCCGCTGCTCGGGCTGTCCAGTCCACGCCTGTCGGGCTCGTCGCGGTTCCTCAAGCGCTCGCTGGATCTCGTTGCGGCTGCGCTTGGGCTCATGCTCCTCGCGCCGATGTTCGTCGTCGTCGCCGTCGCGATCAAGACCGACTCCAGAGGCCCCGTGTTCTTCCGGCAGGTGCGGATGGGCACCGGCGGCCGCACGTTCAAGGTGTTCAAGTTCCGGACGATGGTGCGCGACGCGGAAAGCGTCAAGCCGGCGATCGCGCACATGAACATGCACGTGACCGGCGACCCCCGAATGTTCAAAGTGCCGGACGACCCGCGCGTCACGCGAGTGGGCCGCTCCCTGCGTCGATGGCGCATCGACGAGCTCCCGCAGCTCCTGAACGTCCTTACCGGCGAGATGTCCCTCGTTGGGCCGCGACCGCTGATCCTGGACGAGGACCAGCACGTCGAGCGCTGGGCGAGGCGTCGCCTCGACCTGAAGCCCGGGATGACCGGTCTCTGGCAGGTGCTCGGAGCGAGCGACATCCCCTTCGAGGAGATGACGAAGCTCGACTACCTGTACGTGACCAACTGGTCGCTGCGAGAGGACCTGCGGCTCATCTCCCTCACCCTCCCGGCCCTGACGCGCGCGCGAGCAGCGTACTGAACCCTCGCTAGGCTCGCCCTATGTCGACCGGGCTGCCAGCCGACGCCGACGGTCGCTCCGTGTGCAGGTTCTGTGCGGCGCCGCTTCAGCTCACGGTCGTCGATCTCGGCATGTCGCCGCTCTGCGAGAGCTTCCTCCCCGCTGACCGGCTCGAGGCGATGGAGCCCTTCTACCCGCTGCACGTCCGGGCGTGCGAGCGCTGCTGGCTCGTGCAGCTCCCGTCGTTCGTCCCCCCGGACGAGATCTTCGCGGAGTACGCGTATTACTCCGCGTACTCGACGTCGTGGGTCGAGCACGCCCGGAGCTACGTCGAGATGATTCGTGAGCGCCTGGCCCTCGGCCCTTCCGATTTCGTCGTCGAGCTCGCTTCGAACGACGGATACCTCCTGCAGCACTTCGTCGGGAGCGGCATTCCGATGCTCGGGATCGACCCTGCGGCGAACGTCGCAGAGGCGGCCGAGGAACGAGGAGTACCCACGCTCGTCGCGTTCTTCGGCCGCGAGACGGCACAGCAGCTGGTCGAGGAGACGGGGCAGGCGAGCCTCGTGGTCGGCAACAACGTCCTCGCGCAGGTTCCCGACCTCAACGACTTCGTGGCCGGCGTGGCAACGCTGCTGCGCGACGACGGGACGGCGACCTTCGAGTTCCCCCATCTGCTGCGGCTGCTGGAAGGGCTGCAATACGACACGATCTACCACGAGCACTTCTCGTACTTCGCCCTCGCGACCACGGTCGAGATCATGCGTGCCCACGGGCTCGAGGTGTACGACGTCGACGAACTGCCGACGCACGGCGGGTCTCTTCGCGTGTACGTCCAGCGTGCGGGCGGCCCGCACGCCGCCAGGGCTTCTGTCGACGCGCTGCTCGAGAGCGAAGCGGCGGCCGGGCTACTCGCGCCGGCCCGCTACGCGCGCTTCGCGGAGGACGTGCAGGAGTCCAAGCGAGCCCTGCTCGACCTGCTCATCCGACTGCGGCGCGACGCAAGGCATGTCGTCGGCTACGGCGCCCCTGGGAAGGGGAACACGCTCCTCAACTACTGCGGAATCCGGACGGACCTCCTCGACTACACGGTGGACCGCAACCCGTACAAGCACGGGCTCTACACGCCGGGGACCCACATCCCCATCCATCCGCCGGAGAAGATCGCGGAGACGCGTCCGGAGTTCGTCGTCGTCCTCCCGTGGAACCTCATCGACGAGATCGCGCGTCAGCTCGACTACGTCTCGGAGTGGGGTGGACGTCTGGTCGTGCCCGTTCCATCTGCGACGATCGTGTAGTTGACAGCCTGCGAAATGGGATGCACAACGCGACTGGTGGGTGAGGAATGGGAATCGAGCGCGGTCCCGAACGAGAACCGGCGATGAAGGTCGTCATCTTCTGTGGCGGGCTCGGCGTCCGGATGGGCGAGGAGACGCAGAAGATCCCGAAGCCGCTGATCACGGTCGGCGGCCGTCCGATCCTCTGGCACATCATGAAGTGGTACGCGTCGTGGGGGCACGACGAGTTCATCCTGTGCCTCGGGTACCGGGGAGAGACCATCAAGGAGTACTTCCTCCAGTACCAAGAGGCGCTCTCGAACGACTTCGTCCTGTCGAACGGAGGCCGGGACGTCGAGCTGCTGGGAAGCGACATCTCCAACTGGAGGATCACCTTCGTCGACACCGGCGCGAGGTCGACGATCGGCGAGCGCCTCCTCACCGTCGCGCCCCACATCGGCGACGACGAGTACTTCCTCGCGACGTACGGCGACGGGCTCACGAACGCCCCGCTTCCGGACATGATCGAACGGTTGCGCTCGTTGGGCAAGACCGGGATCTTCCTCTCGGTGCGCCCCATGTTCAACGCGCACGTCGTGGAGGCGGACGCGGACGGGGTGGTGCGGTCGGTCCAGGACCTGCAGCAGGCAAACGTCTGGATCAACGGCGGGTTCTTCGTCTTTCGGCGCGACATTCTCGACGAGATCAACCCCGGCGAGGAGCTCGTCGTGGAGCCGTTCTTCCGCTTGATCGAACGCGGCGAGCTGATCGCCTACCGCTACGAAGGGTTCTGGGAGCCCATGGACACGATGAAGGACAAGCAGCGGCTCGACGAGTACGCGGAGTCCGGGCGTGCTCCGTGGCGCATCGTCGATCCGGTCGCCCGCGGCGCGGGCGCTGCCGGCTAGTGCTCCGGTTCCCGCTCTCCGCGGCGGCGACGCCGCTTCGGCGTGTGCTGGCCCTCGGCGCGCATGCCGACGACATCGAGATCGGCTGTGGCGCCACCGTTCTCGCCCTCACCCGTACTCATGCCGACCTCGAGGTGACGTGGGTGGTGCTCGGCGCCTCAGGGGAGCGCGAGCGGGAAGCCCGAGATTCGGCAGCGCTCTTCCTCGAGAGCGCCGCCGCTGAGGTCGTCGTTCACGGTTTCCGCGATGGATTCCTCCCGTACGTGGGCGCCGAGGTGAAGGACGTCTTCGAGGAGCTGAAAGGGCGGCTCGACCCCGACCTGATCCTGACTCATGCCCGCGCCGACCTCCACCAGGATCACAGGCTCGTCTGCGAGCTGACCTGGAACACGTGGCGTGACCATCTCATCCTCGAGTACGAGATTCCGAAGTTCGACGGCGACCTCGCGGCACCCAACGTGTTCGTCCCCGTCTCACGGGAGCTCGCCGAGGAGAAGGTGCGCCTGCTCTTCGACGGGTTCCCGAGCCAGCGGGGGAAGCACTGGTTCGACGACGAGCTGTTCCTCGGGCTGATGCGACTGCGCGCCATGGAGGCCGTGTCGCCGACCGACTACGCTGAGGCGTTCACCTGCCGCAAGCTCTCGCTGCTCGTCGGATGATCTTCCGCGAGACGACCGTCGAGGGGGCATGGGTGGTCGAGCCGGAGCGCTTCGAGGACGAACGCGGCTTCTTCGCCCGGACCTGGGACGCCGGGGAGTTCGAGGAGCGGGGCCTCGAGAGCGGCCTCGTGCAGTGCAGCATCGCCTACAACCGTGTGCGGAGCACGCTTCGGGGCCTCCACTACCAGGTCGCCCCGTACGAGGAGGCGAAGCTCGTCCGCTGTATCGCCGGCGTGATCTTCGACGTCGCCGTCGATCTCCGATCCGACTCGCCGACCTTCGCGCGCTGGTTCGGCGTGGAGCTGTCGGTGGACAATCGACTCGCCCTCTACGTTCCGCGCGGCTGCGCGCACGGCTACCTGACGTTGACCGACGGCAGCGAGGTCTCCTACCAGATGTCCGCCGCCCATGCTCCCGACGCGGCCCGAGGGGTTCGGTTCGACGATCCGGCGTTCGGGGTCGTCTGGCCTGGCGAGGTCCTCGTGATCAATGAGCGCGACCGTTCCTACCCCGACTTTCGGGCGGGCTCGTGAGCACCGACGGAGCGGTAGGCCGGCGCATGCATGCCCTCATGGAGGAGCTTTTCCCGATCTGCCGCAGCATCACGGGAGACGGCGTCAGGCAGACGCTTGCGAGCATCGGTCAGCGGATCCCGCTCGAGGTCCACGAGGTTCCGAGCGGCACGCAGGTCCTCGACTGGACCGTGCCCGACGAGTGGAACATCCGTGACGCGTACGTCGCAGCGACCGGCGGCGAGCGCGTGATCGACTTTCGCGCCTCCAATCTCCACATCGTCAACTACAGCGAGCCCGTTCACGCGACGATGAGCCTCGAGGAGCTGAAGCCGCACCTGCACACGCACGCCGACCGGGCCGAGTGGGTTCCATACCGGACGTCGTACTACACACGCACTTGGGGGTTCTGCCTGTCGCAGGCTGCGCTCAAGTCGCTGGCAGACGGCGAGTACGACATCCGGATCGACAGTACGCTCGAGCCCGGTTGCCTGACGTACGGAGAGTGTGTCCTGCGCGGCGAGCGTGCGGACGAGATCCTGATCACGACCCACGTCTGCCATCCGTCGCTCGCGAACGACAACCTCTCCGGGATCGCGCTTCTGACCGAGCTCGGCGTTGCCATCGCCGCCCTCCCGCGCCGATTCACGTATCGGCTGCTCTTCGTTCCGGGGACAATCGGCTCGATCACGTGGCTCGCACGCAACGAAGGTGCGCTCGATGCGGTCGTCGGCGGCCTCGTCGTCGCCTGCGTCGGCGATTCCGCGCCGATCCACTACAAGCGAAGCAGACGAGGCGACTCTCCGATCGACCGGGCGGCGGCGTACGCGACCTGGTTGCGCGGTGGCTCGATCGGGGACTTCGTCCCCTGGGGGTGGGACGAGAGGCAGTTCAACTCCCCCGGCTTCGACCTGGGCGTCGGCTGCCTCAGCCGCTCGCGGGAGGGCGAGTACGCGGAGTACCACTCGTCGGCAGACGATCTCGACCTCGTCCGGCCGGAACAGCTGCAGGACGCACTGGACACGACCCTCGAGATTCTCGACGTGCTCGAGGCGAACCGGACGTACGTGAACCTGGCGCCGAAGGGCGAGCCGCAGCTGGGGAGGCGTGGCTTGTACCCGGCGACCGGTGGCGAGACCGCGCGTGAGGAGCAGCTCGCCATGCTGTGGGTCCTCAACCAGTCGGACGGCACGGCGTCGGTGCTCGACGTTGCCGAGCGCTCCGGCCTGAGCTTCCGGGTGATCTCCGAGGCTGCGATCCGCCTGAAAGGGGCGGGACTGCTCGCTGATCTGGGCGAGGCAGCGCGATGAAGGTCCTCGTCACCGGCCATCACGGCTACATCGGGTCGGTGCTGGCTCCTGTGCTGCGAGCTGCCGGGCACGAGGTGGTGGGACTCGACACCTTCTTCTATGCAGGGTGCGACTTCGGGCCGCACGATGCCTTCCGTCCCTCGCGTGCGCTCGACCTCCGCGACGTGACCACATCGGATCTCCGTGGGTTCGACGCGATCGTGCATCTCGCGGCGCTCTCGAACGATCCGGTTGGCGACCTGAACCCGGACTGGACCTTCGCGATCAACCGGGACGCGACCGTCACACTCGCTCGGGCGGCCAGGGAGGCTGAAGTCCGGCGCTTCGTCTTCGCATCCTCCTGCAGCATGTACGGAGCCGCCGACGGGGACGTCGCACTCGACGAGCGTGCGCCACTCCGCCCCCTCACTCCCTATGCGGAGTCGAAGGTCAGCGCGGAGGAGGAGCTACGCGCGCTCGCCGTCGAGGGCTTCTCGCCGGTGTCCATGCGCAATGCGACCGTATACGGGGTCTCGCCGCGGCTGCGCCTCGACATCGTGCTTAACAACCTCGTCGCGTGGGCGCACACGACGGGCGCTATCCGGATGCAGAGCGACGGCACGCCCTGGCGCCCACTCGTTCACGTTCAGGACGTCGCTCGAGCCGCGCTCGTATTGCTCGACGCCCCCGAGGAGGCCGTCAGCGGCGAGGCCTTCAACGTCGGGTCGGCCGAGCAGAACTACCGGATCCGCGAGTTGGCCGAGATCGTCCACGACCGCCTCCCGGAGTGCACCATCGCGTTTGCGGAGGGCGCGGCTCCCGACCCGCGAAGCTACCGCGTCGATTTCTCCAAGCTCGAAGCTACGTTCCCCGATTTCCGATGCGAGTGGACGGCCGAGCGCGGCGCCGACGAACTGGCACGAGCGTACGCCGCAGCCGATCTCTCGGCGGGAGAGCTCGACGGGTACCGCTACATCCGGCTAGGACAGATCAAGCGGTTACGT
>DATAET010000035.1:0-2760 GCA_036257855.1 Gaiellaceae bacterium
TCGGCGACCGATGAAGGGCGTCATCCTCGCCGGCGGCAGCGGAACGCGCCTCCATCCGCTCACCCGGATCACGAATAAGCACCTCCTGCCGATCTACGACCGGCCGATGGTCACCTACTCGATCGAGGCGCTCGTGAACTGCGAGGTCCGCGAGCTCATGGTCGTGACCGGCGGCACGCACGCCGGCGAGTTCCTGCGCCTGCTCGGCAACGGCCACGAATGGGGCATCGATCGCCTGTCCTATGCGTACCAGGAGCGAGCGGGCGGGATCGCGGAGGCGCTGGGACTCGCTGAGCGCTTCGCCGCAGGCGAGCCGATCATCGTCATGCTGGCCGACAACGTTGTCGAGCGGTCCATCCGGCACGCGGTGGAGAACTTCGCGGGGCAGGAGCAGGGCGCGCGCATCCTGCTCGCCCGCGAGGAGGATCCGGAGCACCTTCGTCATCTCGGAGTCCCCGAGCTCCAGGATGGCCGCGTGCTGAGGATCCACGAGAAGCCCGAGAAGCCGCCGAGCGCCTTCGCCGTGACGGGGATCTACTTCTACGACCCGTCGGTGTTCGAGATCATCCCGAACCTCGAGCCGTCGGGTCGCGGCGAGCTCGAGATCACCGACGTGAATAACTGGTTCATCGACCAGGGGACGATGGAGTACGACGTGCTCGAAGGCTTCTGGGGCGATGCGGGCGAGTCGATCGAGGCTTACTACGCGGTCAACGACTTCGTCCGGGCGAACGGCGCCAACAAGCCGTGATCGAGGGGATCCAGGTCATCCCGCTCCGCCGTTTCGAGGATGCGCGCGGCTGGTTCGCCGAGCTGCGCCGCGACAGCAAGCTGCCCAAACAGACAGTGCAGACGAACCTCTCCTTCTCCCGGAAGGGTGTGATCCGCGGCCTCCACTACCACCAGCGCGGGCAGGACGACCTGTTCGCGTGTCTTGAGGGGATGGCCCGCGTCGTCGTCCTCGACCGCGAATCCGGAGAGACGTTCACGGCCGACATCGGGGAGGACAACTTCGTCGCGGTCTACATCCCGGGCCGTCACGCCCACGGTTTCGAGGCCCTGAGCAATCTTCTCTTCTGTTACCACGTCACCGAGGAGTACGACCCGGCTGACCCTGACGAGCACGAGATTCCCTGGGACGACCCCAGGGTGAAGCACCTCTGGAGCACCCAATCGCCGATCCTGTCGGAACGAGACGCCTCGGCGTCCTCGTAACAGGAGCCGGCGGGCAGCTCGGCACCGCGCTTGCGGAGGTGTTCCCCGAGGCACGGGCAGTCACGCGTGGCGAGTGGGACGTGACCGATCCCTACCCGTTCGACGAGCGACCGGAGCTCGTGCTCCATGCGGCGGCCTGGACGAAGGTGGACGACGCGGAGTCCGACCCCGAAGGTGCCGAGGCGGCGAACGTCCTCGGGACGCGGAACGTGGCTGCGCTCGGCGCCCCCGTTGTCTACTACTCGAGCGACTACGTCTTCGATGGTGCAAAGGCCGAGCCGTACCTCGAGTCGGACGCGACCAACCCGCTCGGCGTCTACGGGCGGACGAAGCTCCAGGGCGAGCAGGAGATCCGCGACGGATGGATCGTTCGCTCCTCCTGGCTCTTCGGTTGGACGGGACACAACTTCGTGCGGACGATGCTCCGCTTGGGGCACGAGCGCGAAGAGGTGTCAGTCGTCGCCGATCAGCGCGGCTCCCCGACGTACGTCGGCCATCTCGCGACCGCCACGCGTGAGCTGATCGAGCTGCCCCACGGCCTCTGGCATATCGCTGCGGAGGGCGACTGCACGTGGGCCGACTTCGCCGAGGCGATCTTCGAGGAGGCCGGGTTGACCACCCGAGTGCGGCGGATCACGACCGAGGAGTTCGGCGCGCCTGCTCCCCGCCCGCCCTACTCGGTGCTGCGGAGCGAGCGTCCACAAGCGCCACATCTCCCGCACTGGCGCGACGGCCTACGAGCCTGCCTCGGCCGTCTCCGGTAGCCAGGCCGTTTCCTCGACCGGGGCTCGGTCTTTGAGCGGCTTCCACCACTCGCGGTTTTCGGTGTACCACTCGACGGTCTCGCGCAGGCCTTCGTCCCAATCGATCTCCGGCACCCAGCCGAGGTCGCGCCGCAGCTTCGAGGAGTCCAGGAGGTAGCGGCGATCGTGGCCCGGACGGTCGGGCACGATCGTCTTCAGCGACTCCGGCTTCCCGGTCAGCTCGAGCACCTTGTCGGCGATGTCCTCGATCGACGCTTCGATTCCGGAGCCCACGTTGTAGGTCTCGCCGACCCGGTCGGAGTGGAGGACGAGGTCGATGGCGCGGCAGTGGTCGCGAACGTGCAGCCACTCCCGCCGGTTCTGCGTCGACGCGTACATCGGCAGCTCGCGATCGTCGAGAGCGTTGGTCACGAAGAGCGGGATCACCTTCTCGGGAAACTGGTACGGCCCGTAGTTGTTCGAGCAGTTCGTGATCGAGATCGGGATGCCGAAGGTCTCGTGGTAGGCGCGGACGGCATGGTCCGCGCCGGCCTTCGACGCGTTGTACGGCGTCCTTGGGCGGTACGGCGACTCCTCGGTGAAGACCTCGTCGGTGTCCAGCGGCAGGTCGCCGTAGACCTCGCAGGTCGAGACGTGGTGGAACCGCTGGAGGCCTCCGAGCTCGCGCGCCGCCTCGAGCAAGGTCTGCGTTCCGATGACGTTGGTGTGGAAGAAGCGCCGCGGGTCGACGACGGCCAGGCTGTTGTGGGATTCGGCGGCGAAGTTGACGACGACCTCGATG
>DATAET010000036.1:0-17683 GCA_036257855.1 Gaiellaceae bacterium
ACTCGTCGGACGCGTCGCGCACCTCACAGCCGTGCGGCTCGCCGTCTTTGAGCCACGCGTACACGACACCACGGTTCGACGCGTTGACGACGAGGTAGAACTGCCCGTGCGCGAAGCGGTAGACGATGAGGTCGTCGACGATCCCGCCGGACTCGTTCGTCAGCAGCGTGTACTGCGCCCCGCCGTCATCGAGCCTGTCGACGTCGTTCGACAACATCGACTGCAGGAACGCCTGCGCGGTCGGGCCGTCGACATGGAGCTCGCCCATGTGGGACACGTCGAAGACGCCCGCGTCGCTGCGAACGGCCTTGTGCTCCGAGATGACGCCTTCGTACTGGACAGGCATCTCGAACCCCGCGAACGGCACCATGCGCGCGCTGAGCGCGACGTGGCGCTCGTAGAGGGGCGTCCGCTGGAGCGTCACCTCCACAGTCCGCGACTCTAACCGCTGCGGTTCAGGGTGAGCCGCCACAGCGCCGGCGAAGCCGGCGCCTTCAGGGGTCGTCGCGCGACCGGAAATCCGGCGCTAGCCGGTGTCCGGTCTTGCGCAAGATCGGCGCTCAGTCCTCTTTGAGGAACGACGGGATGTCGATCTCGACGTCGCGCACGCTCGGAGCGTCGAAGGCCGGGCGGTCGGACGCCGCCACGGCGACGGGTGTCTCGGACCGCCGCCGACGCGCGCGGCCACCGAACCCGGTCGCGATCGCGGTCACGCGGACGTCCTCGCCCATGGAGGGGTCGATGACGGCGCCGAAGATGACGTTGGCGTTCGAGTCCGCGGCATTCGTGATGACCTGGGCAGCCTCGTCGACCTCGGCGAGCCCGAGCTCGGGCCCACCCGTTATGTTGAGGAGGACCCCGGTCGCGCCGTCGAGCGTCGTCTCGAGGAGCGGCGAGGAGATCGCGGCGCGCGCCGCCTCCACCGCTCGATTGTCGCCGCGCGCGACGCCGATTCCCATGAGCGCGGAGCCGGCCTCGCGCATGATCGTCCGCACGTCGGCGAAGTCGAGGTTGATGAGGCCCGGGACGGTGATGAGGTCGGTGATGCCCTGGACACCCTGGCGGAGGATGTCGTCCGCCATCCGGAACGCCTCGGTCACCGGAGTCGAGCGCTCGACGACCTGCAGGAGCCGGTCGTTCTCGATGACGATCAGCGTGTCGACGTTGTCGCGCAGCGACTGGATGCCGTTCTCGGCCTGATCGGCGCGGAGCTTTCCCTCGAACGCGAACGGCCTCGTGACGACACCGACCGTGAGAGCGCCGAGCTCGCGTCCGAGCTGGGCCACGACCGGCGCACCGCCGGTTCCGGTGCCGCCGCCCTCGCCCGCGGTGACGAAGACCATGTCCGCGCCCTTGAGCGCCTCCTTCAGCTCGTCGCGGCTCTCGTCCGCCGCGGCGAGGCCGACCCGTGGGTCCGCACCAGCTCCCAGCCCTCGCGTCGCCTGCGAGCCGATGTGGATCTTCACGTCCGCCTCGGTCATGAGGAGCGCCTGGGCGTCCGTGTTCACGGCAACGAACTCGACGCCAGAGAGCCCGGCCTCGACCATGCGCGTCACTGCGTTCGTCCCGCCGCCGCCGATCCCGACGACCTTAATCACGGCGAGGTAACTCCCTTGCTGATTGCTCATCTCTCAACCCACCTCAAGCTGAAGTTCGCGTTGAACGTGCGGCATGCCGCACACCTTCGCCTCCGAGGGTAGGCCTCCTCCCGGGCGTTGTCAACGGGCTGTCGTCCGGCAAACCCTCAAGCTCAACCTGAGACTTGAGCCTTGGATTTAGCCTGCCACTGGACGCTGCGGAACGCTCACGTCGACGTACGAGACGCCGCCGTCCACAAGTCCGAGAACGCGGCGGGCGATCGCAAGCTTGAGGCCGACGTCGGCCGGGCGGCCGAGCCGGATCTCCGTCCCGCGTCGAAGGACGAGCGTGAGCTCGTCGCCGGTCGTGCGAATGCCCTTTACACGCCCTCCCAGCCCAGCGGCATGCGCCCCTGCGAGCGCGCGGGTCGCCGAGATGAGCCCGGCAGGCACCTGGCCGCCGACGCGAACCGTCGTGCCGCGGGCGAGCCAGAGCCGCGGCAACCGGCGCTCGGTGCCCGTCTCGATCTCACGGACGATCTTCCCCGCGCCCGTCGCGAGCCAAGCGGAGTGGCCACGTCGGATCACGGCGACCGGGCGCTCCGGCGCGACCCTCACGATCAGCGTGTGCGGGAATGCGCGGTCGACACTCACCCCGGCCACCTCCGGGAGCGCGCGGAGCTTCCCCTCGACCTCGCCGGCGTCGAGGGCCACGAGGCTTCGTCCAACGAGATCGCGCGTCACCCGGCTCACCTCGCGGGACAGGTTCGGAGGAGCACCGCGAACGTCGACGCGCTCGACGGCGAAGATCGGCGTCGCGTACGCGAGCCAGTAACCGAAGCCGACTGCGACCACGATCCCGAACGTCACGAGAAGCGAGCGGCCGGAAGGGACGAAGCGCACGAGATCCAGGCGAGCACCGGCCGCACCTCGCGGAAACGGGACGACGACGCTTCGCGACGCCGCAGCACGCCGACGCGGTCCACGCTCGCTTCGTCCCCCGACCATGCGGCGTGATTCGCCGCTGCCACAGGGCTTCCTACGTGAGAGCAGGCAACTCCGCGAGGCCGGCGAAGACGACCTCACGCTCGAGCTCGACGCCGAACTGCTCGCGAGCACGACGACGCGCCTCGACCATCAGGGCGACGCAGTCCGCGCTCGTCGCACCGCCCGCGTTCTCGATGAAGTTCGCGTGCTTCCGGGAGACGATCGCTCCGCCGATTCGGTGCCCCTTGAGGCCGCAGAACTCGAGCATCCTGCCCGCGCCGACGCCGCCCGGCGGGTTCTTGAACACGCTGCCGAAGGTCCGCTTGTTCGTCGGCTGGGTCGCCTTGCGTTGCGCGACGAGGTCCGACACGATCGCCTTGATGTCGTCCGGCGGCCGCGCGTCGAGTCGGTACTCCACCCGACCGACGACGTGATGCGGGTCGAGCCTGGAGTGGCGATATTCGAGCCCGAGCTCGTTCGGCGTCAACCACCCCTGATCGTCGGCGGTCACGACATGCGCGCGCACGAGCACGTGCGACCAGTCGCGGCCGTAGGCCCCGGCATTCATGAAGACCCCGCCGCCGGCAGTGCCCGGTATCGCGCATGCGAACTCGAAGCCGCCCAAACCAGCGGTGCGTGCACGGTGGAGGCAGACCGCATTCGTCGCGCCCCCGCCTGCAAGCAGGAGGTTGTCGCGCACCTCGACGCCAGAGAGCTCGCCTTCGAGTCGAATGACCAGTGCGTCGACTCCTTCGTCCGCGGCGAGCACGTTCGAGCCCAGCCCGACGACGAACGGCACGAGGCCTTCGTCACGCGCGAACTGCAGCGCCTCGCCGAGCTCTGCAATCGAGGCGGGACGCGCGAGCGCCTTGGCCGGGCCTCCCGTACCGATGGTCGTCAGCTTCGCGAGCGGGACGTTCTGCTCGAGCTCCAGGGTCACGAAGGCAGCCCGTCGACGATGGCACGCGCGATCCGCCATGGCTCGCCGACGCCTAGCGTGACAACGACGTCGCCCTCGCGGGCCCACTCGAGCGCGATCGCGGCTGCGTCGGTGAACGCAGGAGCCCAGCCGCGTCGCACGGGATCGGGAACGCAGTCGAGGACGAGCTTCCCGGTGACCCCGGCTCGGGGCGCATCCCGTCCGTCGACGATGTCCGTGACGATGGCGGCATCCGCAAGCCCGAGCGCAGCCCCGAGCTCGTGGTGCAGCTGGCGCGTGCGCTCGTACACGTGAGGTTGATACACGGCGATGAGCGCGCGCGGCTCGAGCTCTCGAGCGGTGCGCAGCGCGGCCGAGATCTCGGCCGGGTTGTGCCCGTAGTCGTCGACGACCCGCACCCCCGACCGCTCCCCGACGAGCTCGAACCTTCGCCCGACCCCGGTGAACCCGGCGATCGCCCGTTCCGCGTCCCCGGGGTCGACGCCTGCGAACTCGAGCGCGGCCAGCGCAACCGCCGCATTCCGGCGGTTGTGCTCACCGGGCACTGCGAGCGGGAAGCGGGCGGGCTCGAGCTGCCACCCGAGCACGGTGCGCGGCGCCGCGACGAGCCACTCGTCGAAGAAGACCGCGAGCTCCGCCTCCGAGGCGAACGCCGCGTGGTGATCGAGCTCGACGTTCGTGACGACGGCGATCTCTGGCCGCAGAAGGGCGATCGAGCGGTCCGACTCGTCGCCCTCCACGACGAGCCAGCCCTCCCCGTTTCCCGCGTTGCCTCCGAGCTGCGGGACGACCCCGCCAACGATCCACGCCGGATCGAGGCCGACCTCGCGGAGAACGAACGCGATCATCGCGGCGGTCGTCGTCTTGCCATGTGCGCCGCCGACCACGATCGACGGCCGTAACGAGACGAGCTCGGCGAGGAACTCCGCGCGCAGCCTCCCCGGAACGCGACCGGCATGCGCGGTCGAGAGGATGACCTCGTACCCGTCGGGCGGGATCGGATCGCCGCCGACGTCGACGTCGATGCCGTCGAGCGCGTCGAGGAAGATCGTCTTGCGTGCATCCCAGCCGCGCACCCCCGCGCCCCAGGCGTGCGCGAAGTTCGCGTAGGCGGACAGTCCGGCGCCCCCGATGCCGACGAAGTAGAAGCGCCGTCCGGTGAGCGGCCGCTCGCTCATGCGCGACCCTCCGCGAGCGCGATCAGCTCCTCGGCGACGGCGCCGGCGGCGTCGGGCATGGCGAGCGCGCGCATCGACGCGCTCATCCGCTCGAGTCTGGCGGGGTCGCCGAGAAGCTCCTCCGCGAGCACCGGTACCCGGGCGAGCTCCCACTGGTCGACGACGATCGCGCCACCGCCGCGCTCGAAGTGGCGGGCGTTCAGGGTCTGGTGGTCGCCTGTGGCGTGTGGGTACGGCACGAGGATCGCGGGAGTCCCGGCTGCAGCGAGCTCCCAGACCGTGCCTCCGGCCCGCGAGATCGCGAGATCCGCCGCGGCCAGCGCCGCGCCGAAGCGGTCGGTGGACGCGACGAGCACGTAGTCGTCCCGCCGCACCCGAGGCCGCAGCGCGGCGAAGTCACGCTCTCCCGAGACGTGCAGCACCGCGGGACCGTGGTCGCCGAATGCGTCGACCGTCAGCTCGTTGAGCGCCTGCGCGCCCGCCAGGCCGCCGAAGACGGCGAGCACGGGCCGGTCACCGGGAAGCCCGAACTCTGCGCGGCCCTCGGCCTTGCCGACCCCGAGATGCGCGGCCGGGGTCGGCCGCCCGACCACGCGGTACTTGCCTCCGTCGCGACCCGAGACCGCATAGGACAGGAATACGCGGCGGGCGAACGGTGCCGCGAGCCGGTTCGCGAGCCCGAGGTGAGCGTCGGCCTCGGTGAGCGCAGCCGGGATGCCGCGCAGGCGCGCGGCGAGCACCATCGGGCCGGAGACGTACCCGCCTCCCCCGAGGACGACGTGGGGCCGGCGCAGCGCGAGGATACGGCTGCAGGCGAACGGCGCTCTGACCGCCTGGGCGAGCGAGCGCACGAGTTCGATTCCCACTCGGCGCGGGATACCCGAGATCTGAAAGGTGTCGAGCTCGAAGCCGGCCTCAGGAACGAGCCGCGACTCGACGCGGTCGGGCGACCCTGCGTACGTCACCGTCACTCCTCGCTCGCGAAGCGCTTCGCCGACGGCCAGCGCGGGCCGAACGTGCCCTGCGGTCCCTCCCGCCGCGATCACGCACCGAAGACTCGACGACCTTGGCATTCACGGCGATGTTAAGGAGAACGCCGACACCGGCGAGGAGGACGACGAGGCTCGAGCCGCCGTACGAGACGAACGGGAGCGGGATCCCCGTGAGCGGAGCGATCCCGAGCGCGGCCGCGAGGTTGATCGCGGCCTGCCCGCACACGAGCGCCGTGATTCCGGCCGCGAGCAGCTTCCCGAAGCGGTCCGGGCAGCGCAGCGCGATCCGGAACCCCGCGATCGCCAGCACCGCGAAGGCGGCGATGACGAACGTCGATCCGACGAGCCCGAGCTCCTCGCCGATGACCGCGAAGATCATGTCGGTGTGCGCCTCGGGGAGGTACGAGATCTTGCCGACACCCTCGCCCAGGCCCGCCCCCGTGAACCCTCCCGACCCGATGCCGATCGTCGCCTGCACGATCTGGAACCCGGACCCCTGGGCGTCGCTCCACGGATCGAGGAAGCTGAACATGCGCGCGCGGCGGTACGGCTCGGTCCAGATGGCGACGATCCCTACCCCGGTGGCCAGGAGCGAGGCGACGACGAGGAGCCTGGCCGGCACCCCCGCGACGAGGAGGATCGCGAGCATCATCCCGCACAGCGTGATCGTCGTCCCGAGGTCGGGCTCGACGACGATCAGGCCGCAGAAGATGGCCGTCAGCAGGCCGAGCGGCTTCACGAGCTCGCCGAGCGTTCTCGGCGCGCGGCGGCGCGCGAGGTACCCGGCCGCGAACAGGCAGAGCGCGAGCTTTGCGAGCTCGGAGGGCTGGAAGCTCGCGGGACCGACGACGAACCAGCGGCGGGCGCCGTTGATGGCAGGCCCCAGGACGAGCACGGCCGCGCACAGGGCAAGGGCGACGAGGAGGAACGGCGGCGCGAGATACCGGAGACGGTGGTAGTCGAAGCGCGACGCGAGGATCATGAGGACGACGCCGATGAAGGCGTACACCGCCTGCCGCTTGAGGTAGCTCATCGGATCGCCGTTCCCGAGCGCGGCGGAGGCAGAGGTCGCGCTGTACACCATGACGAGCCCGAACGCGACGAGCCCCAGCGTGACGAACGCGACGAGCCGCTGGTCGGAGTGGCCGTCGCCTCTCACGAGAGCTCCCCGACGAGGGTACGGAACGCGTCGCCGCGGGCCTCGAAGTCGCGGAACTGGTCGTAGCTCGCACACGCGGGCGAGAGGAGGACGACGTCCGCGTCCGCAGCCGCGGACGCCGCAGCGCCGAGCGCAGCCTCGAGTGTCAGCGCCTGGGCGACGGGGACGCCGGCCGCGCGGAGCGCCGTCTCGATCTCGTCGGCGGCCTCGCCGATGACGTACGCCCGGTCATCGGGCTTGAACGCCGCGGCGAGCGGCTCGTAGGCCTCGCGCTTCCCGCGTCCACCGAGGATGACGTGCAGCCGGGCGTCGGGGAACGACTCGAGCGCACGGAGCGTCGCCGCGACGTTCGTCGCCTTCGAGTCGTTCACGTAGCGGACGCCGCGGAGCTCGCCGACGAGCTCGATCCTGTGCGGAACGCCTTCGAACGTGCGGAGCGCCCGGGCGATCGCGTCGTCGTCGATCCCTGCGGCACGCGCGGCTGCGGTCGCGGCCGCGGCGTTCTCGCGGTTGTGCGGGCCCGGGATCAGCGGCTCCGCCGGAAGGTCGTCGTCGGCCGCGAACTCGATGCGGCGAGCGGCCCCCGGTACGGGTGCGAACCCGCGGGGCACGACCGCCGTGTCTTCGCACGACTGGCACTCGAAGACCCGGAGCTTCGTACGCGCATACGTCTCGAGATCCCGGTGACGGTCGAGGTGGTCGGGCTCGAGGTTGAGGAGGACGGCGATTCGCGGCTTCAGCGTCTGCACGTCCTCCAGCTGGAACGACGACAGCTCGCAGACGACCCACGCGTCCGGGGACGTCGTGCCCACGAGGGACGTCAACGGCCGGCCCACGTTCCCGGCGACCTTGACCGGCTGTCCGGCCGCGCGAAAGACGGCGCCCAGGAGCTCCGACGTCGTTGTCTTCCCGTTCGTCCCCGTGACGCCGAGGATCGGGTTTTCGAGGAGGCGCGCTCCGAGCTCGATCTCGCTCCACACCGGCACGTCGCGCGCCCGCGCGCCGCGGACGAGCAGCGTCTCGCCCGGGACTCCCGGGCTCTTCACGACGAGATCGATCCCCTGCAGCAGCGTCTCCTCCTCGCGTCCGAGGTGGACTTCGACACCGAGCTCCGGGAGCCTCCCCGTCTCAAGAGCCTCGTCCCGGTCGAACCCGACGACGGTCGCGCCCTCGGCGACGAGGGCCCCGGCAGCGGCGAGCCCCGACCGGGCCAGGCCGACGACGAGGACGCGCCTGCCGGCGAGATCGGAGCCGCTCACGGACGGACGAACTGCAGGAAGTCCCGGTAGAAGAGCGCGAAGCCAGTCGCGCAGAAGATCGCGCAGATGATCCAGAAGCGCACCATGATCTTCGTCTCCGACCACGCCTTCATCTCGAAGTGGTGGTGGATCGGCGCCATCAGGAAGACGCGCCGCCCGGTCCGCTTGAAGCTGACCACCTGGATGATCAGCGAGAGCACCTCGATGAGGAAGATCGCCCCGATGAAGAGGAGCAGGATCTCGGTCCCGGTGACGATCGCGAAGCCCGCGATCGCGCCGCCGAGCGCGAACGAGCCGGTGTCGCCCATGTTCACCTCGGCGGGGAAGGCGTTGTACCAGAGGAAGCCGATCGTCCCTCCAATCAGCGCTGCGGCAAGGGTCGCGATGTCGAGGTAGACCTCGCTCCGGTGACCCGGGTCGCCGGAGCGGATCCAGGCAATCCCGGCGATCGCGAGGAACGTCAGGAGCATGATCACGACGGTGCCGGCGGCCAAGCCGTCGATCCCGTCGGTCAGGTTCGCGCCGTTCACCGTCCCGGCGATCACGAGGAAGAGCAGCAGGTAGTAGCCGTAGGAGAGACTCAACGTCCAGCCGGCGACGGGAACGTAGACCGAAGTCGTGAACGTGTTCGTCTCCTGCAGGAGGAGCGCGGCACCGACGGTGATCGCGACGAGCCCGACCATCTTCCAGCGGCCCGGCAGGCCGAGCGAGTGGCGCCGCCTGATCTTCAGGTAGTCGTCGATGAAGCCGATGAGGGCGCACCCGAGCGTGATGAAGAGGACGGTGAGCGCCTCGGCCGTGTACTGCGAGAGGAAGAGGAACGGAATGACGGCCGACGCGATGATGAGGAGACCGCCCATCGTCGGCGTCCCCTGCTTGACGGTGTGGGTTGCCGGTCCCTCGGCGCGGATCTGCTGGCCGAAGTCCCGCGCGCGCAGCAGCTCGATGAATCTCGGCCCGATCACGACGGCGGCGACCATCGCGATCAGGCCCGCGATTAGGACAGGGACCATGCTCGGGCGAAGTTCGTGATCCCGTCTGCAATGCCTTCGAGTCCGGCTGAACGAGAGGCTTTCACGAGCACCGCGTCGCCCGGACGGATGCGCTCCTTCGCCAGCGCGAGGGCCTCGTCGGCGGAGGCCGCCCACGCCTGCGGCGAGTAGGCGCGGGCGAGCTCCCCGACGCCGATGACCTCGATCCGAAGCGCCTTCGCGAGCTCGCCGATCTCGAGGTGGTACGCGAGCGAAGACGCGCCGAGCTCCGCCATCTCGCCGAGGATGGCTCGTCGCGGCCGCTCCCCCGCACGCGCGGCGAGGTGCTCGAGCGCAGCCCGCATGGAGTCGGGGTTCGCGTTGTAGGCGTCGTTCACGACGAAGCCACCGCGGGGAAGGGGTATCTCCTCCCCGCGCCACGGAGAGAGGCGGATGTGCGGGACGCCCTCCGCCGCTCTCTCGAGAGGGAGCCCGACGGCCGCGTATGCATGGAGCGCCGCCAGGGCGTTCACGGCGAGATGGCGCTGCGTGAACGGAAGCTCGAGCTCGATCACCGCCCCGTCGAGCGAGAACCGCGTCCGCCCGTCCCGGACGTCGACGTCGTCGGGACCGAAGCGGCGGATCTCGACGTCGTCTCGCGTCAGGTACGGCTCGAGCTCAGATGAGCGGGCCGGCACGACAGCGGTCCCGCCTGGAGGAAGGGCCTCGACCGCCTCGGCGTTCGCCTGCGCGACGCGCGCGACGCTGCCGAGGAGCTCGAGGTGCTCCGGCCCGATGTGCGAGACGACGACGACCTGCGGCCGTGCCACCGCGCACAGCGCTGCGATCTGGCCGAGGCCGCGCATCCCCATCTCCGTGACGAGCACACCCGTCTCGGGCTCCAGCCTGCAGACGGTCAGCGGCAGCCCGATCTCGTTGTTGAGGCTGCGCTCGGCCCAGATCGTCGGGACGTGCGGGGCACACAGCGCTCCGAGGATGTCCTTCGTCGTCGTCTTCCCGACCGAGCCGACGACTGCGACCACTCGGGCCCGGCTCTTCGAGCGGACGAGTCTCGCAAGCGAGGCGAGCGCCGCCTCCTGGTTGTCCGGCACGAGGGTCGAGGCACCGCGCGTGCGGGCGTGCTCCACGTGGCGCACGCCGGTGTTCAGCGCCACGAAGAGCTGACCCGGCTCGACCTCGCGCGAGTCCGCGGTGATCGCGGTGACGGTGGAGCCTCCCTCCCCGCGCTCGAGCCGGCCGACCCCGAGCGCCGCGATCTCGTCGAGCTCGAGCGGGATCACGTCGCGACGCGACGGAGAGCGTCCCTCGCGACCTCGCGATCGTCGAACGGCGTCACCACGCCCGCCACCTCCTGTCCCTGCTCGTGCCCCTTGCCGGCGATGACGACCACGTCGCCCTCGTCCGCGAGCGAGATCGCCCGCTCGATCGCGCTGCGCCGGTCCGGGTCGATCTCCACGTCCACGCCGGCTCCCTGCAGGACGTCCTGGATGATCGCGAGGGGCACTTCCGACCGCGGGTTGTCCGACGTCACGATCGTCACGTCGGCGAGTTCGGCCGCGACCTTCCCCATCAGCGGGCGCTTGCCTCGGTCGCGGTCGCCGCCCGCGCCGAAGACGACGAGCACGCGGCCCGGCGCGAGCGCCCGGGCGGTGCGCAGCACCGTCGCGAGGGAGTCCGGCGTGTGCGCGTAGTCGACGAAAACGGCGAACGGCTGCCCCTCGTCGATCGGCTCGAAGCGACCCGGCACGGCCTCGACGCTCGCGATGCCAGCGGCGATCGCGCCCTCGTCGAGGTCGAGCAGGAGGCCCGCTGCCACGGCGGCGAGGACGTTCTCGACGTTGAAGAGCCCGCGCAACGGTGTCGTGACGTCGATGCCTCCGGCGCGAAACGTGGCGCCTGCGGAGCCCAGCTCGAGCCCCTCGGGCCGGATCTCCGCGTGCTCGCCGAGCCCGAACGTGACGAGCGGCGCGCGGTGGAGGTCGCGCAGGTCGTCGGAGAGCCGTCGACCCCAGTCGGTGTCGACCGAGACGGCAGCGGGCGGCGGCTGCGGGCCGGTGAAGAGACGCCGCTTCGCCTGGAAGTACTCGTCCATCGTGCCGTGCAGGTCGAGGTGATCCTGGCTCAAGTTCGTGAAGACGAGCGCGTCGAAGCGCACGCGATCGAGCCGCCGCAGCGCGGCCCCGTGGGAGCTCGCCTCGACCGCAGCACTGCGGTCGCCCGCGTCCAGCATCTCCCTGAAGAGCCGCTGCAGATCGATGGCCTCGGGCGTGGTGAACGGTGCCGGCCGACGCTCACCTCCGACCTGCCACTCCACCGTGCCGACGAGGCCGGGACGCCGGTCCGACGACTCGAGAATTGCGCGAAGCAGGAAGGCGGTCGTCGTCTTCCCGTTCGTCCCGGTCACGCCGGCGAGCTCGAGCTCCTTGGTCGGCTCCCCGAAGAACACGTCCGCGGCCACCGCCATCGACCCCCGCACGGACGGTACGAGGAGCTGCGGCACGTCGACGTCGAGCACTCGCTCGACCACGAGGGCGGCCGCGCCGCGCTCGATTGCCTCCCACGCCAGATCGTGGCCGTCGACTCGCTCGCCTCGAACGCAGAAGAAGAGCGCGCCCGCCGAGACCCGTCGCGTGTCGTACGCGAGATCGCCGATCTCCGCCGATCGACCTCCGGCCACCTCGCTCGGCGCGAGCGCCCGGATGAGGACGTCCAGGTCCACCGTGCTAGAGGCTAGAGAAAGCGGTCCTCGGGGCTAGCGACTTGGGGAGCGGGGCGCGTCCTGCGGAATCTCGAGGTACTGCAGGTTGAAGCGGGCGATCTCGCGGAACGCCGGTGCGGCAACGACGCCTCCGTAGATGTCTCCGTGCGGCTCGTCGACCATGACCATGATCACGAGCTTCGGCTTCGTCGCCGGGACCATCCCGACGAAGGACGCCACATACCGCGACGTCGAGTAGGTGCCGTCCGGGTCGATCTTCGCTGCGGTGCCGGTCTTGCCGGCGACCGTGTACCCGGGGATCGCCGCCTCGGTGCCCGTACCCTCGAGCACGACCCCTCGAAGCATCGAGAGCATCTGCTCGGAGACGGCTCGCGAGACCACGCGGCGAGTCCGCCTCGTCGGGATCGTCGTGCCGCCGACCCGGTCGATGAGGCGCGGCTCGACGAGGACGCCGCCGTTCGCGATGACCGAGTATGCGCGCGCCATCTGGATCGGCGTCACCGCGATGCCGTGCCCTATGGGGACGGTCCCGATCGTCGAGCCCGACCACTGGTCGAGCGGGAGGGCGAACCCCGCCGACTCGCCCGGGAAGTCGATCCCCGTCCGGGCGCCGAAGCCGAACCGCTGGACCCACGAGGCCAGTCGACCGGCTCCGAGGCGTTCCGCGATCGTGATCGTCCCGATGTTCGACGATTGCTCGACGATCTGCCTCACGGTCAGTCGTTCCGTGCCGCGGATGTGCGCCTCGTGGATCACGCGGTCGGCGACCTGGATGGTCGGCGCGAGCCGGAAGGACGTCCGCGGCGTGACGACGCGATCCTGCAACGCGGCAGCGACGGTCACGAGCTTGAACGTCGAGCCCGGCTCGTACGTGTCCGTCACCGCGCGGTTGCGCCGCCGATCGGCGCGTGTCGTCGGGAAGCGGTTCGCGTTGAACCGCGGCGCGGTGGCCATCGCGAGGACGGCTCCGGTGTGCGGATCCATGACCACTGCTGTAGCGGCCCGTGCTCCCCACTTGCGCACCGTCTCGGAGAGCACCTCCTCCGCGTCCGCCTGGATCTCGCGGTCGATCGTGAGCCGGACGCTCTTGCCGGGCGTTTCCTGCTTCGTCTCGACGACGTCGAGCGCGCGCCCGAAGGGGTCCTTCACGATCGTCTGGCTCCCCGGCTTGCCGGCGAGCGTGCCTTCCAACGAGCGCTCGAGACCCTCGAGGCCCTTGTTGTCGAGCCCGGCATAGCCGAGAACCTGCGCGGCGACGGGGCCTTGCGGGTAGAAGCGGAGCTCCTCGGGGTCGAAGCCGAGCCCTGCGAAGTCGAGCGCCTTCAGGTTTTCGGCCTTGTGCGGATCGGCCTTCCGCGCGACGTAGACGAAGCCGTGCGAGTGGTCGACGAGCATCGGGTAGAGCGTCGCGGGATCGATGCCGAACTGCTTCCCCGCGGCGAGCGTGACGTCGCGCGGGCGATCGATCTGGCGGGGGTTCGCGTAGACCGTGGTCGCGAGCTTCCCGATCGCGAGCGGCTCCCCGTTGCGGTCGACGATCGTGCCGCGCGCGGCGGGCACGACGACGGTCTCGCGGTGCTGCCGGAGCGCCATGGCCGTGTACTCCGGCCCCTTCACGACCTGGATCCAGACGGCTCGGGCGAACGCGGCCGCTAGCAGTGCGAGGAACGCAGCGGCGAGGAGTACGATGCGACGGTTCGTCGCCGCCGGTCTCACTTGCCGAGCTCGATGTACGTCGTGTCCTCGGGAGGCACGTCGACGAGCCCGAGCTCTCCTTCGGCGAGACGCTCGATGCGCGTGGTCGCGGCGGCGCTCGAGATGTCCGAGCGCAGGCGGGCGATGTCCGTGTGCAACTGGGTCTGCTCTCGGTTCTGCTCGTCGAGCTGCAGGTTCAGCCGGAGCACCGCGACGTTGACTGCCACGACGCCCGCAAGGAGGAACGCGAGCAGGACGATCCAGAAGACGCCGCCGCTCAACAACCACGTCCGCTGCCGGGCGAGCGCCCGGCTCCGGTGCGGCCTCGCCCTCATGGGCTGGGCGATGGCCGACATCAGGTGCGCACCGCCGCCCGCAGGCGCGCCGAGGCTGCGCGCGGGTTGAGGTCGACCTCGCGAGCAGACGGACGAATCGGCCTGGTCGTGAGGACGCGCGCCTCGGGTTCGCGGCCGCAGACGCACACCGGGAGCTCGGGCGGGCACGTGCACCCGCGGGCGCGATCGCGCAGGAAGCGCTTCACGATGCGGTCCTCGAGCGAGTGGAAGCTGATGACGGCGAGCCGCCCGCCGGGCCGGAGCATCTCGAAGGCGGCAGGGAGGCCGACCTCGAGCGACTCGAGCTCGTGGTTCACCTCGATCCGCAGGGCCTGGAACACCCGCTTCGCCGGATGCCCGTCACCGAATCGGGCCGGGGCCGGGATCGACGCGCGTACGACATCGACGAGCTCGCCGGTGCGCGCGATCGGCGCCTCCGCGCGCCGCCGAACGATGCCGCGCGCTATCTGGCGCGCATACCGCTCCTCCCCGTACCTGCGGAAGATCGTCTCGAGCTCCCGGTCGTCGTACGTCGCGAGCACCTCTGCGGCGCTCCGCTCGTCGGAGGGGTCCATGCGCATGTCCAGGGGGGCGTCCGTCGCGTACGAGAAGCCGCGTTCGGGACGATCGACCTGCATCGACGAGAGCCCCAGGTCGAGGAGCACAGCGTCCGCGCGCACGCCGTTCCCCGCCAGCTGCGACAGCACGACGGCGTAGTCGCCCCGCAGGAAGCGCGTCTGCACGCCCCTGGCGGTGGCCTTCACGCGATCGAAGTACGGCCGCACGGTGGGGTCACGGTCGATCGCCACGAGTTTTCCGCTTCCTTGAAGCTCGGACACGAGGACGCGCGAGTGGCCGCCGGCGCCGAAGGTGGCGTCGACGATCGTCTCGCCTGGCTGCACGTCGAGGAGGTCGCGCACCTCCTCCGCGAGCACGGGGACGTGATCAGCCGCGTCTGTCCGCTGCACGTTCGGCAACATCTCCGACGCTCCCTTCGATCGCGCTGACGTGGGATGCCCACTGCGGGCGATCCCAGATCTCGATGTGGTCGTGGACGCCGACGACGACGACCTCCTTGCCGAGACTCGCGTGCCGTGCCAGGTCCGGGGGGACGAGGACGCGACCCTGCTTGTCGACCTCGGTGACGGTGGCGCCGGCGAAGACGAATCGCTTCATCTCACGCGCCTCCCGTGTGAGCGAGTCGAGCGCCGTAATCCGCTCGACGCTCTGCTCCCAGCCTGTGCGCGGATAGACGTCGACCGTGCGGTCGATCCCCCGGACGAGAACGACGTCCCCGCCGAGGCCGTCGCGGAGCTTCGCGGGCAGCGTGAGGCGGTTCTTCTCGTCGATCGTGTGCTCGTGGGTTCCGTAGAACATGGTGTCGAACGGGACGCGTGGTCTCCCACGGAGCCCCACCTTACTCCACTTTCCCCCACTACGCAACCCCTGCGCCCCACTTCGCGAGCAGGCTCTACGGCAACGGCACCGCCTCCGCGTGGACACCCGGCCCCGCGAGCGCTCCCGCGCCGCAGCGGGCGGCGAAGTCGAGTGCGGCAAGCCCCTCGAGCCCGGCCGCGAGCGCGAACGCGAGCCCGGCGGCGAAGCAGTCGCCCGCACCATAGGCGTCGGCGGGGTCGGGCGGCAGCGGCGCGGCCGTGTACGGCCCGCCCGGCTGAGCCCAGCCGCCGAGCCGCCCGGAGGTCGTGACCACCAACCGTGGCTCCGGGTCGATCTGCCCCGGGTGATACCGCTCCGCCTCGTCCTTCCCGCTCGAAACGAGCGCGTCCAGCTCTACCGAGCCCTGGCGCAGCGTCGAGAGCTCCCGGGCGGTGGCGACGAGCACACGCGCGCGCCGGGCAGCGATCAGCGCATCGGCATCGCCTGCGCAGAAGTACACCGCCTCGCAGCGGCCTAGCTCGTGCCAGGGAAGCGTCTCGTCGTGCCCGCGTGGATGCAGCTTCCGACCGATCGTGGTGATCGTGCGCTCTCCCGTATCGTCGAGGAAGGTGAAGCCGCTCCGCTGCGGAGCATCCGCTACCGTCGCGTGCACGGTGATCCCCCGCGCCTCAAGCTCGACGCGCGCGAGCTCCCCGTGCTCGTCGGAGCCGAGTACGGTGAAGAAGTCCACGGAGTCTGCGAGCTGCGCCAGCTGAACTGCGGCGACCGACCCGCCTCCGGCCGCCTGCTCCCACGACTCGCTGGCATGCACGATCTCTCCGGGCCGTGGCACGTGCTCGATCGGGACGAACTCGAGCCACTCGATATGGCCCACGACGGCAGCTCGCATCTGGGCATGCTCACAAATCGGCGCCCGAGCGCGTTTGACGAGGATGATGGAGGCCGTGGGCATACCGCCGTTCGAGCGTTTCTACGAGGAGTACAGGGACGAAGTCCTCCGACTCCTTCGGCGGCGACTAGGAGCGGACCGGGCAGAGGACGCGTTCCAGGAGACGTTCCTGCGAGCCCTTCGCGCCTACGGCCGGCTCGACCACGGCGCGCACCTGCGCGCCTGGGTACTGACGATCGCCCAGAACGTGGCCGTCGACACGCTGCGGCGGGCCCGTCCGACCGACGAGCTCGTCGAGACCGGCGCGGCCGACGAGCAGCCTGCGTACACCGAGCTCGCCGACCTCACCGACGGCCTCGGCCCGAAGGAGCGAGCGGCTGTCTTGCTCCGGTACGGCTACGACCTCTCGTACGACCAGATCGCAACCGCGCTCGGTTCGACGCCGGCGGCGGCCCGCCAGGCCGCATCCACCGGTGTGCGGCGCATCCGAAGGAGGATCTCAACATGACCGTCTCTCCAGAGCTCGACCGGCGTTTCCGCGAGGCTGCCACGACCCTCGGCCTCGTCGACATCGGATTCGACATCGTCGACTCGCCCGTTGGCGAGCTCCTCGTCGCGGCGTCCGATCGTGGCGTCGCGTCGATCTGGTTCGACCCGGATCCCGACGAGGACCTCGACCGCCTCGCGCGGAGCGCCGGGCCGCGCGTCCTCCGCTCGCCTCGGAGCGTGGACGATGCGCGCCGCGAGCTCGACGAGTACTTCGCCGGCCACCGGCGAGCGTTCGACCTCGCGCTCGATCTCCGTGCGCTGCCCCCGTTCACCGTCTCCGTCCTCGGCGAGCTCGCACGAGTCCCGTACGGGGAGACGACGACGTACGGCGCGCTCGCACGCCGCGTCGGCCATCCGAACGCCGCGCGGGCGGTGGGGACGGTGATGAACCGGAACCGTATCCCCATCGTCCTCCCGTGCCACCGCGTCGTGGGTTCGACGGGCAACCTCACCGGCTATGCGGGCGGTCTCGACCGCAAGCGCACCCTGCTCGAGCTCGAGGGCGCGCGGTAGCTCAGACCTCTTCGCGACGCCAGCGCAGCTCGTTCACGAGCGAGGTGCCGCCGACGTCCATGGGCGTCGTTCGTAATGCGAGCTCGTCGCCCGTCACCTGGAACTGACGTGTCTGCTCGCTTCCGACCCAGTTCGGGAACGAGCTCATCGTGACGCGATGAACGACAACGTCGCCGTTGACCTCGTAGGGCCCGCAGTAGGCGAGGTAGCTCGAGAATGCAGCGGCCCGCTCAGCTTCGCTTCCGCCGAGGAGGTCCGCAGTCGTCAGGTCCACACGGTCTCCGGCAGAGATGTGTGCACTCATCCAGCCGCCTTCGGTGTACACGAGACTGCCCTGAGGATCCGCGCCGAGGGGATAGATCAGCGTTCCGTCGCCCGCACGGCCCACGTAGGACAACAGTCTCCATCTGCCCACGAGCCGCCCGCGTGTCAACCGGATGGAGTCTATGCCTGCAACGACAACTACTCGAGCATGCGGTATCCGACGCCCCAGACGTTGAC
>DATAET010000037.1:0-4430 GCA_036257855.1 Gaiellaceae bacterium
GGAGCGCATCGACGTCGTTCGGCGGCACGAACCGCACGCCGGGCACGAGCGGGGCGAACGGCTCGCGCTTCGTCGCCTGCCCGGTGGCCGAGAGCGCCCCGAGCGTCCGGCCGTGGAAGCCGCCCTCCAGCGCGACGACCCCAGCCTTGCCCGTTGCCCTGCGCGCGCATTTCAGGGCGGCCTCGATCGCCTCGGCTCCGGAGTTACAGAAGAACGCCCGCGCGCCCCCGAAGCGGTCCGAGAGCGCCGCGGCGAGGGCTTCGGCCGGCTCCGTCCGGTAGAGGTTCGAGGCGTGCCACAGCACCTCTAGCTGCGTGCGTGCCGCAGCGAGCGGAGCGGGGTGGCAGTGCCCGAGGGACACGACCGCGATCCCCCCGCCGAAGTCGAGGTACTCGCCGCCGTCGACGTCCCATACGCGGCAGCCTTCGCCACGCACGATCGTCAGGTCCGCGCGCGTGTACGTCGGCAGGAGGCGGTCGAGCCCCGACGCTGTGCCACTCGGCAGGCTCACGCGACCACCGCGGTCTCGCCGATCTCGACGTCGAGCCCGAGCCTGGCCGCCCGGACGGCCGCGAGGAGCTTCGGCACGATGCCTCCCTCGAACGCGCCGGCGTCGAGGAGCTCCGTCGCGCGATCCGCGTGGAGCTGCGTCAGGACCGAGCCGCCGAGGCAGACGCCGGGCACGTCGGAGACGAAGAGGACTCGCTCGGCGCCGAGCCCCGCCGCCAACGCCGTGGCCGCCTCGTCGGCATTGACGTTCAGCGGGCCGACGGCGACCGGCGTCACGACCGGGACACGCGAGACGGCGAGGGCATCCTCGACCGCCGCGGGGTGACAGGGCCGGGGCGTACCCACGAAGCCGAGCTCCCGAACGCGTTCGGCTTCGAGGCCGATCTCGTCGCCGACGAGATGACGAGCCGACGCACCGAGCGCGCCGCAAAGCTCGAGGCCGACCCCGACTGAAGCGGCCCGGACGACCGTCATCGTCGCGGCGTCCGTGACGCGACGGCCGTCGACGAAGCGCACGGGAAGCCCGCGCGCGTGGAGCTCCGCGGTGATCTGCGGCCCGGAGCCGTGAACCACGACGACCTCGTCACCCGCCGCACGGCGGCCGAGCACGAGCCCCACGGAGTCGCCCGCGGCACGGCCGCCGAGCTTCACGAGAACGCGGGTCATGTCGTGTACTCGGCGTTCAGACGCACGTAGTCGACCGTGAGGTCGGATGCGAGGTACGAGGCGCTGCCCGTGCCTAGCCCGAGGTCGAGCTCGACGGCGACCGCAGAGCCGCCGAGCTCGGGGCGGGCGCCGGTCGGCTCGCCGCGGATGAAAACGGGCGTGCCGTCGAAGGAGACCGACAGCCGGTCGGCGTCGAGGGCCGCGAAGCCCCCGTTCCACGGGGCCGATCCCGCGGCCGCGAGGACGCGGCCCCAGTTCGGGTCACGCCCGAACGCCGCGGTCTTCACGAGCGGCGACGTCGCGAGCCTCCGGGCGACGGCCTCGGCCTCCGCGTCCGAGGCCGCACCCGACACGTCGATCTCGAGCACAACCGTCGCTCCCTCGCCGTCCGACACGATCTCCCGCGCGAGGGCAGCACAGACGTCCGTGAGGGCACGAGCGAGCTCGGCGTCCCGGGCGCTCGTCCGCTCGACACCGCTCGCGCCGTTCGCGAGCAGCACGATGGCGTCGTTCGTCGAGCACTCGCCGTCGACCGAGATCCGGTTGAAGCTGGCGTCGACCGCGGGGCGTAGGAGCGCAGACACCTCGTCGGGAGCGAGCGGGTAGTCGGTTGTCAGGACCGCCAGCATCGTGGCGAGCCGGGGGTGGATCATCCCGGCGCCCTTCGCCATCCCGCCCACGACGAAGCCGTCGCCTCGTTCGTGCGCCTGCTTCGGCCAGCGGTCGGTCGTGACGATCGCCGACGCCGCGAGGTCCCCGCCGGAGCGCGAGAGCGAGCTCGCCGCAGCGCGCACGCCCGAGAGGACGAGGTCGAGCGGAAGCGGGACCCCGATGACTCCGGTGGAGAGGACGATCACCTGCTGCGGCTCGAGCGCCATCACCGCTCCGGCCTCGCGCGCGGTTCGCTCGGCGTCCGCGATCCCGGCAGCGCCCGTGGCAGCGTTCGCGACGCCGGAATTTACGACGACGGCCTGTGGCTGCGCCAGCTCGAGGTGCCGTTTGGAGACCACCACCGGCGCGGCGAGGACCCGATTCGTCGTCCACAGCGCCGCGCCGACCGCCGGGACCGTCGAGCGCACGACGGCGAGATCCGGGCCTGATCGACGGATGCCGGCGTGCACGCCGGCGGCCACGAACCCGGACGGGGCCGTGACGCTCATCAGACTGCGACGCCCGCCAGGCGCAGGCCGGTCGTCTCCTCGAGCCCGAAGAGGCGGTTCACGTTCTGGATCGCCTGGCCCGCGGCTCCCTTGCCGAGGTTGTCCAGCGCACAGATGACGATCGAGCTTCCGGTCAGCCGGTCCTCGAATACGCCGATCTCCGCGCCGTCCGTGTGCTGAACGCGGGCGAGCTCCGGGACGACCCCTTCCGGGAGCACGTCGACGACGTGGCTCCCGGCGTAGTTCGCCTCGAGCGCGTCGCGGAGGTCCGCCCCGAGCGAGCGCACGACGCACGTCGCGAGGAGGCCGCGCCGAACCGGCAGGAGATGCGCGACGAACGTCACCGGGAACCCGAGGACGGCTGCGATCTCCGGAGCGTGCTGGTGCTCGCCGACGCGGTAGGGCGTCAGGTTCTCCAGGACGGCACCGGCATGCGACGCCGCGCGCAGCGACTTCCCCGCGCCCGTCATCCCCGACTTCGCGTCGACGACGACTCCGCCCGCTTCGATCAGGCCGACGAGGGGCGCGAGCGCAAGGAGCACCGCCGTCGCGTAGCAGCCCGGGTTGGCGACGAGCCGGCCACGCGGCGGGCTCACCTCAGGGAGACCGTACGACCACTCCGGGAGCTCCTCGGGCCGCGGATGCTGGAGCCCGTACCACGCGGAGTACGTGTTCGCGTCGCTGAAGCGGTGCGCACCGGAAAGGTCGACCACGACAGCACGGGCGGGCGGCGCGATCTCCGCCGAATCGCCATGGGGCAGGCAGACGAAGACCACGTCGGCGCCGGACGAGAGGGCGGCGTCGTTCGTGATGAAGCGCGGCATCCGACTCCACCCGTTGCGGCCGAGCCTGGGATCGAGTGTGTCCGCGCGGTCGCCCGCGAGTGTGTCCGAGCCGAGCGCGTACAACTCGAGTGCCGGATGCGCGAGGACCCGGTCGAGCGTCTCCTGCCCCGCGTACCCGGACGCGCCGACGATTGCAACGGTGGCCATCTTCGTATTATGCAGATTTGCTGCGTATCATGCAGATGCGCCGCAACCCCTGCAATCTCCCTGGAAACCGCAGGGTGGGTGCTACATTGCGCGCGCGGTGGAGCGTGTCCTCGTCCTCAATGCGAGCTTCGAGCCCTTGAACGTCTGCTCGCTGCGCCGCGCCCACGTGCTCGTCTGGAAGGGGAAGGCCGAGATACTCGAGAGCCACCGCCGGCCGCTTCGCTCCTCGACGTCGACCTTCACGCGTCCGCACGTCATCCGGCTCGTGACGTACGTCCGCGTGCCCCGCGGCGTGACGAAGCGCATCTCCCGCCGCGTCCTCTTCGCGCGGGACGGATGGAAGTGCGTGTACTGCGGATCGGAGGGCAACCGTCTCACGCTCGACCACGTCGTGCCCCGGTCCCGCGGCGGGACCTCGGTCTGGGAGAACGTCGTCACGTCGTGCGCGCCCTGCAACCATCGGAAGGGCGATCGCCTGCTCGAAGAGACGAGCATGACGCTGCGCACGCCTCCGCGCGCTCCCACACCCGTGCTGTTCATCCGCCTCGCGACCGAGCACGTCCCGGACGTGTGGCGGCGCTACCTCCCGGGCCTCGAGGCCGCAGCGGCCGCCGCCTGACCGCTCCTCAACGCGCCATCGCGCGGTCGACGGCTTCCTGCTCCTCGGGCGAGAGCGCCACCGACGAGCGCCCGCGGTCGAGGTCCTTCACGTAGATCCGCGCGTAGTCGCGGCCCTGGATCGCCGTGACGACGGTTCCGGTGCGCGTCGCGTCGAGGAACGCGACCGACGCCGACTGCTGCCCGCCGGTGCCCTCGTACGCGTCGTAGCGAACGACGGCCGTGTTCGTCACCGCGCCGTCGACCCGACGATCGACGCGCGAGAGCCCCGCGGCTACCTCGTCCACGGCGCGGTGCAGATCGTCGATCCGGCCCTGGAGCGACACCGCGAAGTCCACGAGGTCGGCCGAGCCCGTCCCGAGCAACACCGCCTGCGTCGACCTCACACGCGAGACGCGCATCCAGAGGAGGAGCGCGACGGCGAGCGCGAGACCCGCCACGACTGCCGCCGCGATCGCAATCGCGACCGACGTGGTCACAGCGT
>DATAET010000038.1:0-15199 GCA_036257855.1 Gaiellaceae bacterium
GTATCCGCTCGACGCAGAAGCGGTCTGGGAGGGGGGAAGGTCGTGATCGGCGGTCTCGGACACTGAGGCCCCTTCCTCTCGCTGACTGGCGAGCAACATATCGCACTCGGCTGCGAGTTCGAAGGCCCGCGCGATCACCTCCTCGGTGGACTCGAGCGGTCCGGACGGCGCAGCCCGCGGACGTCGCCTGACGCGGACGAACACGAGCCCGGCGACGAGAGCAAGGACGGCCACGCCGGCGCCTACTCCGGCTAGGTCGGGGCTCCAGATGCTTCCCCCGTCGTTCGTGGTGCCCGTCGGCGAGGGGGCTCGTTCCGGAGGAGGTGTGGGCGGCGCCTTCGGCGTCGCGGTCGCCACCGGAGGCGCGAGCGGATATTCGTTCCAGAGCTTCTCGAGAGAGGGGGGAGCCTTCTTGCCGCCTGCCGCATCCGCCGCCGGTACGGCGCCTCCGAGCAGGACGAGGCAGCTCGCCGTGACGGCGATGCCGAGCTGCCGTGGCGTTTCCATCCTCGTAGAGGCCACCATACGCCCCCCACGAGCGCGGTTGCGCATGGCGAAAATCGCATCCAAAATCGATGTTTCTTGGATCCAAGATGCGGATAACCGAGTCTTGACGGCTCGTGAATTCTCACTCTAGGATCCAATCTGAGTTAAAGTTGCACACAATTCGAGCGAGGGAGGACGGGATGGGCGCTGTCGTGAGCGGCGATCGCTGGGCAGGGGTGGAACGGCCGTACACGCGTGACGACGTCGAGCGAGTGCGGGGACGGTTCCGAATCGAGCACACGCTGGCTCGGCTCGGGGCGGAGCGTCTCTGGAGTCTCCTCCAGACAGAGGACTACGTGGCCGCGCTCGGCGCCATGACCGGCGCGCAGGCGGTGCAGATGGTGAAGGCCGGCCTGCAGGCGATCTACGTCTCGGGCTGGCAGGTCGCGGCTGACGCGAACCTGGCCGGCCACACGTACCCCGACCAGAGCCTGTACCCGGCGAACAGCGCTCCGGCGCTCGTGAAGCGGATCAACGCCGCACTCCTGCGGGCGGATCAGATCGACACCGCGGAGGACCGGAACGGGACGTACTGGCTCGCGCCGATCGTCGCGGACGCCGAGGCGGGTTTCGGCGGTCCGCTGAACGCGTTCGAGCTCATGAAGGCGTTCATCGAGGCCGGGGCGGCGGGCGTGCATTTCGAGGACCAGCTCTCGTCCGAGAAAAAGTGCGGCCACCTCGGCGGGAAGGTGCTCGTCCCGACGAGCCAGTTCGTGCGGACCCTCGTCGCCGCCCGGCTCGCCGCGGACGTGCTCGACGTCCCGACCGTGCTCGTCGCACGGACGGACGCGCTCTCTGCCGCGCTCCTCACGAGCGACGCCGACGAGCGCGATCGCGAGTTCGCGACCGGGGAGCGCACGCCTGAGGGGTTCTTCCGCATCACGCCCGGCATCGAGGCCCCGATCGCGCGGGCGCTCGCGTACGCGCCGTACGCGGACGTCCTCTGGTGCGAGACGTCGACCCCCGACCTCGAGGAGGCGGCCCGGTTCGCGGAGGCGGTGCACGCTCGTTTCCCGGGGAAGCTCCTCGCGTACAACTGCTCGCCGTCGTTCAACTGGCGGAAACACCTCGACGAGCGGACGATCGCGTCGTTCCAGCGCGAGCTCGCCGGAATGGGTTACAAGTTCCAGTTCGTGACGCTCGCGGGCTTCCACGCGGTGTGCAACTCGATGTTCGACCTCGCGCGCGGCTACGCCGCCGAGGGCATGTCCGCATACGTGCGACTCCAGCAGGAGGAGTTCGCGAACGAAGAGCACGGGTACACGGCGACGCGCCACCAGCGCGAGGTCGGCGCGGGCTACTTCGACGCCGTGCTCGAGGCCGTCACGGGCGGCGAGAGCTCGACGCTCGCGCTCAGAGGGTCGACCGAGGAGTCGCAATTCGCGGGAGCGCCCGCGGCGTGAGCACGGCCACGGACGTGACCGTCCACGCGCGCGACGAGGCGGGTGTCCTCACACCCGACGCGCTCGACCTCGTCGTGGCGCTCCAGCGCGAGTTCGCCGGCAGGCGGGAGGAGCTCCTGCTCGCCCGCGCCGAGCGGCAGGAGCGCATCGCGGCCGGGGAGCTCCCCGGCTTCCTCGAGTCGACGCGCTCCGTCCGTGAGGGCGACTGGCGCGTCGCCCCGGTCCCGACTGACCTTCAGGACCGCCGCGTCGAGATCACCGGCCCTGCCGGCGACCGCAAGATGGTGATCAACGCCTTCAACTCGGGTGCCCGGATGTACATGGCCGACTTCGAGGATGCGAACTCGCCGACGTGGGAGAACGTCCTCGGCGGTCAGCAGAACCTGACGGACGCGATCGAGCGCACGATCGCGCTCGACACGGGCGAGAAGCGCTACGCGCTGAACGACGACGTCGCCGTGCTCCTCGTCCGACCGCGGGGCTGGCATCTCCAGGAGCGGAACGTCGAGGTCGACGGCAAGCATGTCTCGGCGGGGCTCTTCGACTTCGGCGTGTACCTCCGGAGAAACGCCGAGAGCCTGCTCGAGCGCGGCACCGGGCCGTACCTCTACCTCCCGAAGCTCGAGGGTCACCTCGAGGCGCGGCTCTGGAACGACGTGTTCTGCTTCGCGCAGGACCGGCTCGGCCTGCCGCGCGGGACCATCAAGGCGACGGTCCTGATCGAGACGATCCTCGCCGCGTTCGAGATGGACGAGATCCTGTGCGAGCTGCGCGAGCACTCCGCGGGGCTGAACGCCGGTCGCTGGGACTACATCTTCTCCGTTATCAAGAAGTTCCGCGACCGCGAGGATTTCGTGCTTCCGGACCGTGCGCAGGTGACGATGACCGTTCCCTTCATGCGCGCCTACACGGAACTCCTCGTCCGCACGTGTCACCGACGCGGTGCCCACGCGATCGGGGGCATGGCCGCGTTCATCCCGAGTAGGCGCGACCCCGAGGTCACGGAGGTCGCGCTCGCGCGCGTGCGCGAGGACAAACGGCGGGAATCGGGCGACGGCTTCGACGGGACGTGGGTCGCACACCCCGACCTCGTCCCTGTCGCGATGGCCGAGTTCGACGCGGTGCTGGGCGACCGCCCGAACCAGCTCGACCGGCTGCGCGAGGACGTGTCGACGACGGCCGCGGATCTCCTCGACGTCGCCGCGACCCCCGGCGAGATCACCGAGGCCGGCGTCCGGGCGAACGTCTCCGTCGGCATCCGCTACATCGCCGCCTGGCTCCAGGGGGTCGGCGCGGCCGCGATCGACAACCTGATGGAGGACGCCGCGACGGCCGAGATCTCCCGCTCGCAGATCTGGCAGTGGCTGCATCACGGTCGGGTCGAGCGTGCCGACGTCGAACGCATGATCGGCGAGGTCGTGGCGGAGCTTCCCGACGAGCCCGTCTACCACGATGCTCAGGACGTCTTCGAGAAGGTCGCGCTGCGGGAGACCTTCGTCGAGTTCCTGACGCTCACGGCATACGGCCAGCTGCTCGGTCACCCGGTGCACGAAGCAGGACGGGGTCATGTCTGACGGGAGGAAGGCCGACGACATCGCGCTCGCCCTCGAGGAGGCGATCGTCGCCGGCGAGATACCGCCGGGCAGCACCCTTCGTCAGGAGCACCTCTCCGAGCAGTTCCAGGTGAGTCGCACGCCGGTGCGCGAGGCATTGCGACGCCTCGCGGCGCTCGGACTCGTCACGTTCGAGCCGAACCGAGGCGTCCGCGTGCGCAGCCTCTCGCGCGACGAGATCCGCGAGGCGTTCCTCGTTCGTGCGGAGCTCGAGAGCCTCGCGACCGAGATCGCCACGCCGAAGATGACCGAGGACGACCTCGCCGAGCTCGAGCGCGCGGAACGGCGTTTCAGCCGCGCGACGCAAGCGCTCGTCGAGATGAGTCACGCGGGGCGCCAGGACCTCGGCATCGCTCGCGACTGGCTCCATCTCAACCACTCGTTCCACGACGTGATCTACGCGGCCGCCGACGTGCCGCTGATCGAGCGCATGGCGAAGGCCGCCCGCCGCACGTTCCTCGTCAAGCCCGTGTGGGCGACGGGGGCCGATCTCGACGAGCTCTACCTGAAGAACGATCGCCAGCACCGCGCGATCCGCGACGCCATCGTTGCTCGGAGCCCGGAGGGTGCGCGCGTGTTGGCGCGCGAGCACGTCCTCTCGTCCGGACGCCTGCTCGAGGCAATTCTCGACAACGTGTCCCAGCAGTCGCGCGAGCCGTCGGTGGCTCTCTAGCCGACCGTTTTACTCCGCGCCGCGCGTGACGTGGGCCGCCACCGCGAGCCAGCGGCCATCGCGGCGCGCCCAGACGTCCGTGTAGCGGCCGGCTCCCTGCCGACCGTCGGGGAGGGTGTACGTGGTGCGTGCATGGATGAGCGCGACGTCGCCGAGCACGCGGACGTCCACGTCGTGCGCTTTCAGGTCGGCGATCGTGACCGGCCGCGCGGTCTGGGCAAGGAAGCCGTCGCGATCGACGAGGGAGCCGTCGGGGTTCGAGCACACGAAATCCTCGGCCAGGATCTCGTCGAAGCGACGGACGTCGCCCTGCTGCACGGACTCGACGTAGTCGCGGTTGAGCGCGATCAGCGCATCCCGCTCATCCGCGGCGTCGCCTCCGCTCACGACCCGGATGATCGCAGTCACTGAGCCAGCGTGACCTTGGAGAGCCCCCGTGGCGCGTCCGGATCGAGCCCCCGGGCCCGCGCGAGCGCCCAGGCGAACAGCTGACCGGGGACGACGGACAGCAGCGGGGCGAGGAGCGGCGACGACGAGCGGGGGCTCGGCAGGACATAGTCCGCGCGTTCGATGCGGTCGGCGGCGCTTCCGCTCGCGATCACGGTCGCTCCCGCCTCGCGTGCCCGCTCTACCGCCTCGACGACGGCCGGCAGCGTGGCGTCGTCCGAGGCGATCGCCCACACGGGGAAGAGTGAATCGAGCGCGGCGACTGGCCCGTGCGCGAGATCGGTCGCGGTGAGGGGCTCGGCCGCCACCCGGCACGTCTCTAGGAGCTTGAGCGCGATCTCCCGCGCGGTCGCGAACTCGGCGCCTCGCCCCACGACGAACATCCGGCCGGCGTAGGCGAACGGCATCGCGACCGCGGCGATGCGTGTCTCGAGCGAGCCGACGAGCCGAGCCATGTCCCCGGCGGTAACGCGAAGCTGCTCGGCGAAGCCGGCGCCGTCCCTCGCCGCGTGCGCTGCGAGAAGCCCGAGGGCTGCGACCTGGTTCGAGTAGGTCTTCGTCGCTGCGACGGCCTGCTCGAGTCCGGCTCGGAGCTCGATGACCGCGTCCGACTCACCTGCGAGCTCGGAGGCCGGGTCGTTCGTGATCGCGACCGTGTACGCGCCCCGACGCCGGGCCTGTCGGATGTATGCGACGACGTCCGGCGTCCGGCCCGACTGGGAGAGGGCGAGCGCCGTGCACCCCGACATGTCGAGCTCTGCGCCGTAGTACACCGTCAGCGAGATCGAGTCGCGCAGGGCCGTCCAGTGCGGGAGAAGGCCGAACGCGTACACGCCGTACGAGGCTGCGTTGTCGGACGACCCGTGTCCCACCATGCGCACCGTCGTCGCCTCTCGCGAGCGCATCTCCTCTGCAACCAGGTCGAAGTCGGCCGCATGCTCGACGAGACGGAGGAGCGCATCGGGCTGCTCCCGGATCTCCTCGAGGAACCTCGCTCCCGGCTGGGGCGCTCGCAGCTCAGCCGACGACACGCGCGCGTCCCTCGACGAGAACCCGCTCGATCTCGAGCTCGTCAGTCAGTACCACGACGTCGGCCGGAAGCCCGACCGCGAGCCGCCCGGACCCCGGAAGCCGCAGCACGCGCGCCGGAACCTCGGTTGCCGCACCCACAGCCTCCTCGAAAGGGACGCCGAGTGAGTGCAGGTTGCGCACGGCGTCGATCACGGTGAGCGTGCTCCCGGCGAGCGCTCCGGTTGCGCCCCGCGCGACGCCGTCTCGGATCTCGACGTCGACGTCGCCGAGCCGATAGGTCCCGCCGTCGAGCCCCGCGCCCGACACGGCGTCCGTCACGAGCGCGACCCGTCCCTGTGCCGCCTGCCAGACCATCGCGGCCGTCACGGGTGCGACGTGCACCCAGTCGAGAATGATCTGGATCACGACGTCGGGTCGAGCGAGCGCGGCTCCGATGATCCCCGGGTCCCGGTGGTGGAATGGGCGCATCGCGTTGAAGAGGTGCGTCACGCTGCGTACGCCGAGCTCGAAAGCCGCCTCGGCCTGCTCGGCGGTCGCGTCCGAGTGGCCGAGGGAGACGGCGACCTCGCGACGGAGGAGCCTCTCGATGACCGCGGTTGCGCCGGGGAGCTCGGGTGCGAGCGTCACGAGCCGCACCGGCCCCGCGCCGAGGAGACGCTCGAGGAGGTCCACGTCGGGGTTGCGGCGGGCAGCGGCGGGGTGGATGCCGAGGCGAAGGGCAGAGAGGAACGGCCCTTCGAGGTGCGCGCCGAGGATGCGCGGCCCGTCGCCTCCCGGCGGCAGCGCTCGGAGGGCATCGAGGAGCTGCTCCTCGGGTGCCGTGATGAACGTCGGCAGGTAGGCCGTGACGCCGGTCTCGAGCAGCGCCTCTCCAGCCTGCCGGTAGCCATCGGCGTCGGCAGCGAGGAAGTCGACGCCGGAGAAGCCGTTGACCTGAAGATCCACGAAGCCCGGCACGGCGATGCCTCGGCCGTTCGGCGAGGCGCGACCGAGCCCCGCGACGCGGCCTCCGAGGATCTCGACGTCACCGGAGACGAGCTGGCCGTCCACGAGGGCGGCTTCGACGCCGAGTCTCATCGATGCTCCAACGCTCGGCCGATGCTGCGTCCGGACTCCTCGAGTCGAGTGCGTGCGGTGTCCGCGTCGACGTCGGCGAGCAGCGACACGATGGCGACGCGCGTGTCACCGTCCGCGGCTGCGAGCGCCGCGTCGACGTCGTCCACGGACGCCCCAGTCGCGTCGCCGACGATTCGCCGCATGCGGTCCCGGAGCTTCTCGTTCGCGCCGACGACGTCGACCATGAGATTGCCGTACGTCTTCCCGAGCCGGATCATCGAGATGGTCGAGATCGAGTTCAGTACAAGCTTCTGCGCAGTCCCGGCCTTGAGGCGCGTCGAACCCGCGAGGAACTCTTGCCCGACGACGACGACGATCTCGTAGTCGCAGATCGCAGCGAGCTCCGACCCGGGCACCGAGACGATGCACGCCGTGAGCGCACCCGCCTCAGCCGCAGACTCGAGGGCGCCGAGCACGTACCGTGTGCTCCCGCTCGCGCTGACGCCGACGACGGCGTCGGCTGGGCCGACGTCGAGCGCCGCGACGTCCTCGCGGCCGGCGCTCCGGTCGTCTTCGGCGGCGGCCTGGACGAGCGCCGGTGCGGACTCGCCTCCGGCTACGAGCGCGACCACGAGACCGGGTGCCGTGGCGAACGTCGCCTCGCACTCCGATGCGTCGAGCGCGGCGAGGCGTCCGGACGAGCCGGCTCCGACGTAGACGAGACGTCCTCCCGATCGAAGCCGCTCGACGACGCCGTCGACGGTCTTTGCGATCTGCGAAGCGGCCGCGCCGACCGCGACGGGCACGGTCGCGTCGGCGGCGTTCATGAGCTCCACGAGCTCGATCGTCTCTCGACGTTCGTAGCCGGCATGTGGGTCGCTCCCCGACTCGGTTGCCACTGGGTCGTCGACCATCGCGCGAGTCTACGGCCCGCGTGCGCGGTGGTCAATACCAATTTTGTCGAAATGTGGTATCGATACGCAGGCATGGCCGCGATCGAGATCGCGAATGTCAGGAAGACCTTCTCGGGCGAGGTCGTCGCCCTCGACGACGTCTCGCTCCGCATCGAGGACGGTGAGTTCATCGCACTCGTCGGGCCGTCGGGCTGCGGCAAGTCGACCCTCCTCCGCTCGATTGCAGGGCTGGAGGACGTGACCAGCGGAGAGATCTCGATCGGCGGGCGCGACGTCACGGACCTCGCGCCACGCCATCGCGACATCGCGATGGTCTTCCAGAGCTACGCCCTCTATCCGCACATGAGCGTGCGCGAGAACCTCGGCTACGGGCTCAAGGTCCGGCGGACGAACAAGGCCGAGATCCGCCGCAGGGTGGAGGAGGTCGCCGAGCTCCTCGGCCTCGACGAGCTCCTCGAACGCAGGCCCGCCCAGCTCTCCGGCGGCCAACGCCAGCGCGTCGCGATGGGCCGCGCGATCGTACGGAACCCGCAGGCGTTCCTCATGGACGAGCCCCTCTCGAACCTCGACGCGAAGCTCCGGGTCGGGATGCGTGCGTCACTGGCACAGCTGCACCAGCGCCTCGGCGTGACGACCGTCTACGTGACGCACGATCAGGTGGAGGCGATGACACTCGGGCAGCGCGTCGCGGTCATGAGGGACGGCCGCATCCTCCAGGTCGACACCCCGCAACGGCTGTACGAGCAGCCCCAGGATCTCTTCGTCGCCGGCTTCATCGGATCGCCCTCGATGAACCTCGTCGACGCCACGATCGACGGCGCCGAGGTCGTCGTGGGACAGCTCCGCGTCCCTCTCCATCTTGCGCGCCGGCCCGACGGTGTGACGGCGGGCGACGTCGTCATCGGGATCCGCCCCGAGGCGTTTGAGGACGCGACGTTCGCCTCGCCGGAGCTCCCGAGCTTCGAGGTCGAGGTGGTTGTGCTGGAGGAGCTCGGCTCCGACGCCCACGTTTTCTTCCCCGTCGAGGCGACTCGCATCGGCACTGGGGAGGGAGAGGCCGACGCCGCCGCGGATCTCGTGACCGATCGCGGCTCCCTGTTGAATGCCAGGGTGGACCCGCGGACCCGCGCGCGTGTCGGGAGCTCGCTTCGGCTGGCCGTCGACCCCGGACGCTTCCACTTCTTCGACCGGCAGACGGGCGCTACCTTGCTTGGCGCACCGGCCGGCAGCGTCGAGCCGCATGGGGCTGCGGTAGCCACGTGACTCTCGGCTTCTCCATCTGGTATTGACCACCGCCGAGGGTGGGTTAGGATGACCCGCGTGACGAAGCAGGCGGAAACCCGAGACCTCGTGCTCGACCTGATCGAGCAGCTGTCGGTGGGCGAGGCGATCCCTTCCGAGCGACAGCTGAGCTCCGACTTCGGCGTCTCGCGCCTGACGGTGCGAGCAGCCCTCGACGACCTCGTTCGCGAGGGTTACCTCGTGCGGCGCCGAGGGTCGGGCACGTTCGTGAGCGAGCCGAAGATCGCCCAGGAGCTGACCATGACGTCTTTCACCGACGACATGCGTCGACGCGGCCTCCAACCGGCGAGCCAGACCCTCGATCTTCGACTCACTCCCGCAGGCGCGAGGCTGGGTCGGCTCCTGCACGTGTCGCCGTCCGAGCCTGTGTTCGTCGCAGAGCGCCTGCGTCTGGCGGACGGAGAGAGCATGGCCATCGAGACCGTGCACATCCGCGCGTCGCACGTTCCCGGCCTGACGGCACACGATCTCGAGGAGCGCTCGTTCTACGAGCTGCTGCGGGAGCGGTACGGGATCGTCGTGGTCGGCGGAGAGCAGACGATCGAGCCGACCGTTACCGACGAGGACGAGTCCCAGGCCTTGGGCGTGCCGCTCCACTCACCCGCGTTTCGCTTCGAGCGCGTGACGCGCTCCCAGACCGGGGAGATCGTCGAGTTCGTGGAGTCCATTTATCGCGGCGATAGGTACCGGCTGATCACATCACTCTCGATCGCGCAGGACCGTCGGCGAGCTCGTCGGGTCACGACCGACGATGGTCGGTCGACGGCGGTTTCTGCACGCCGTGGCTAGTACCAACTGAGCCGGACACCGACTCATCTGCGCCTTTTCCCGTGAGCAGGCATTTGGCCTCCGAATGGTTAACCACAAAGGCCTTGACAGATGCGCTCGTATGTGGAAGCCTCCCCCGCGTGGCAGATTGGTATAAACCACTTGGGCGCGTCGGGCCGTGACTGCCACCCTCGACGGAACGGCGATCCGGGTGCCCAGATGCCGCGGGAGAGACCAATGAACGTACGTGTTTTTGCTGCTGCTGCTCTCGTCGCAGCACTTGCAGTCGTGGCCGTAGGCGCGTCCGGAGCGTCGGGTGGCGGTACCGCCAACACGCTCACGGTCTGGCTGCAGAACGACGCGCAGAACGGCTGGCCCGACCTCGTCGCGTCGGTGAACTCGCAATTCGAGAAGAGCCATCCGGGGTGGAGCGTCAACGTGCAGTACCAGACGTGGCCCACACACCTTCAGAAGTTCGACGCGACGCTCGCAGGCGGCAATGCACCTGACGTCATCGAGATGGGAAACTCGGAGATGACGAAGTACATGGCCGCGGGCGCTTTCCAGGACCTCACCGCCAACAAGTCCAGCTTCGACAACTCCGCCAACTGGCTCCCGGGTCTGGCGGCTTCCGCTAGATACGCCGGCAAGCTCTACGGCGTCCCGTACATCGCAGGATCGCGTGTCGTGACATACCGCACCGACCTGTTCAAGAGCGCCGGCATCTCGAAGCTGCCCACCAGCCTTGCCGAATACACGGCAGATGCAAAGAAGCTCGCTGCGAAGAACAAATCGGCGGGGTTCTCGCCGGTCTACATCGCCGGCACGGACTGGTACGTCGCGATGGCCTTCGTCTACGACTACGGCGGCAAGATCGCGATCACCCGCAAGGGGAAGTGGGTCGGAACGCTCGACAGGCCGGCCGCACTCGCTGGTCTGGCAGCGTTCAAGAGGTTCTTCGATGTTGCCTCGCGGGCAAGCAGGACGACGATCGAAACCCGCCCGTGGCCCTACGAGGTCTACGCTCAGGGCCAGGTGGCGTCGATGATCGGCTCGTCCTGGTTCAGCTGCTGTGTCGGTGACAAGTACAAGGACGTGACCAAGCAGTTCGTGATGCCGAGCCATACGAAGGGCGAGCCCATGCCTGGCTTCGCCGGTGGATCCGTCCTCGCCGTCCCCATCGGCGCCAACAAGGCGGCTGCCAACGACTGGATCGCCGCGTTTACGAGCACTGCGTCCGAGAAGGTCCTCCAGGCGAAGGGCAATGTTCCAAACGCGACGAACCTGCTCGGGAACAGCGTCAACGAGCGCGCCTCTCGCCGGACATGGTTCGTCCCGACCGCGAAGAACTGGGCCAATGTCGAGAACGGCAACATCCTCCGAACGATGCTTGCGCGAATCCTCACCGGCAAGATGACGATCAAGGACGCCGCGGCGACGGCGAGTGACAACATCGCTTTCACCCTGAACCAGCCGTAGGAACGCAGTGCGGGACGCGGACCTCGATGCCGGGTAGCCAAGTCCCCGCCCATACGACCGCCGCCGCCGAGACCGCGCCCAGCGAGTCTCGGCGGCGGCCTTTGGCCGGCCGCGCTGTTCGCGCGGCGGTGCCCTACCTCCTGCTACTGCCGGTCGCAGCCGTGATCGGCGCGGTGCTCGGCTATCCCCTCTACAAGCTCGTCACGCTTTCCTTCCAGCGCTACGGGCTGCCCGAGCTCATCCAGCGCAAGGGAGTGTGGATCGGTCTCGACAACTACGACTCCGTGCTCCACGACTCCGTCTTCTGGAGCACGCTCGAGCGCACCGTCGTCTTCACGATCGCGAACGTCGGCCTGACGATGGTGCTCGGGACCCTGATCGCGCTGCTCCTGGTGCGCGTAAGTGGCTGGGTGCGCGTGCTTCTGACATCGGGGCTCGTGCTCGTCTGGTCGATGCCCGTCGTCGTCGCCGTCCAGATCTGGTTCTGGATGACGAACTTTCAGAACGGCATCCTCAACCACGTCCTCACCCAGCTCCACGTCGGCGACTTCTTCCAGCACGACTGGTATGCCACGACGTTCTCGAAGCTCGCCATGGTGACGCTCCTCATCGTCTGGGGGGCAATCCCGTTCGTCACGATCACGGTCTACGCGGGGCTCGCCCAGGTTCCACGCGAGCTCGTCGACGCGGCTGAGATCGACGGCGCCGGCCCCCTCCGCGTCTTCCGGGACGTCACGTTTCCTATCTTGAAGCCGATCTTCCTGATCCTGACGAGTCTCTCCATCATCTGGGACTTCGGGGTGTTCGCGCAGCCATACCTGCTGATCAGCCCGTCAAACGTGGACACCTCGAACTACCTGATGGGCGTCTACGTCTACATCGAGGGCTACGCACAGACGAACTTCGGCCGCGGCTCGGCCATCTCGCTGGTGATGCTCGTGCTGGTGGCTGCGATGAGCGTCTTGTACGTTCGCCGGATGGTGCGAGCCGAGGGCGCCGGGTGACGATCGCGACCGAGACCACTCGTCGGACGGCGAAGGGCGCTGCGGACGTTCCGCGCAGGGCCGCGCTCGTTCGCCGCGAGAGGCGACGTCGGATCCGTCGCACCGTCTGGAATGTGGTCGGGCTCGCGGTCTTCGCAGTCATGGTCTTCCCGGTCTTCTGGATGGTCTCGACGGCCCTCAAGCCGGATGCGGAGATCAACGGCTTCACGCCGACCTGGTTTTCGGCCAGTCCGACGCTCGACCACTTTCGCGATGCGATCAACCGCCCGTACTTCTGGGACGCCGTCAAGAACAGCCTGATCATCGTCGGTATTACCGTCGCGCTGTCGATCGTCCTCGCGTTCCTTGCCGCGGTCGCTTTGGCCAAATATCGATTCACCGGCCGTTCGCTCTTCGTCGTCGCGATGATCGGGATCCTCATGCTTCCTCAGGTCGGGTTGGTCATCCCTCTCTACGTCGTGCTCGCCAAGTACCACCTGACGAGCGACGATCCGAAGAAGGCTCTGACCGCCGTGATCATCACGTACATGACCTTCTTGCTCCCGTTCGCGGTCTGGACGTTGCGCGGCTTCCTCCTCGGCATCCCGAAGGAGCTCGAGGAAGCGGCGATGGTGGACGGCTCGAGCCGTCTGGGCGCCTTCGTGCGAATCCTGCTGCCCCTCGTCGCGCCCGGCCTCGTCGCTACCTCCGTCTTCGTCGTCATCACCGCGTGGAACGAGTACATCTTTGCCAACGTCCTTCTGACCAATCAGTCGAACCACACGCTGACGGTGTGGCTCTCGTACTTCACCGGCACGAGTCGGAACACGGACTGGGGCGGGCTGATGGCCGCGTCGACGCTGACCGCGATCCCCGTCGTCATCTTCTTCCTGCTCGTCCAGCGCAAGATCGCGTTCGGGCTCACGGCGGGCGCGGTCAAGGCCTGATGGGCGAGCTCGAGCGACTGGCCTCGAGCTGCATCTTCCCGGGCTTCGAGGGGCCGACCGCCCCGGACTGGGTGCGGCGGCGCCTCGGCGAGGGCCTCGGCGGAATCGTCCTGTACGCCTGGAACGTCGAGAGCCGCGAGCAGCTGCGGACGCTCGCTGCGGAGCTTCGAGAGGTCCGCCCAGACGTCCTCGTCGCGATCGACGAGGAGGGCGGTGACGTCACCCGCCTCGAGGCCGCGACAGGCAGCTCGTATCCGGGAAACGCGGCGCTCGGGATCGTCGACGACGTCGAGCTGACGGAGCGCGTGGCGTCGTCGTTGGCAGCCGAGCTCGCAGACGTCGGCGTCGATCTCGACCTCGCACCGGTCGCGGACGTCAACACGAACCCCGGGAACCCGGTGATCGGGATACGCGCGTTCGGCGCGGACGGGGAGCTCGTCGCACGGCATGTCGCCGCGTTCGTCCGCGGGCTGCAGCGTGGCGGGGTGGCTGCCTGCGCGAAGCACTTTCCCGGGCACGGCGACACGAGTGAGGACTCGCATCTCGCGCTCCCCGTCGTCGAGTCCCTGGAGGAGGCGGCACTCCTGCCGTTTCGCGCCGCGATCGAGGCCGGCGCACTCTCGCTCATGACCGCCCACATCGTCGTTCGCTCGCTCGGCGACACGCCTGCGACGATGAGTCGTGCGGTCCTTCACGACCTCCTCCGCGGCGATCTCGCGTACGAGGGGATGGTCGTGACCGACGCGCTCGAGATGAAGGCGATCAGTGCCACCGTCGGGGTCGAGGAGGGAGCCGTGCGCGCGATCGCCGCCGGCGCCGATGCGCTCTGCCTCGGACACGACCTCTTCGACGAGCCGGTCGTGGCCGTCCGCGACGCGCTGGTGGACGCCGTTCGCTCGGGCCGCCTCGACGAGGAACGCCTCGTCGAGGCGGCCGGCCGGGTCGAGAACGTTGCGGAGTGGTGCGCGAGCGTCGAGGGCCGGGCATCTGTCGACCGAGGAGCTGGGCGTACGGCTGCGCGCCGCGCGCTCGTCGTCGATGGTCCTGCGCCGCTCGCGCAGCCGGCGTTCGTCGTCGAGCTCGAGCCGGAAGCGGGCATGGCTGCGGGTCGCCTCGGGCAAACGCCCTCCGACTGGTTCCGCTCGGCCGTACCCGAGGCGGAGACCGTCCGCGTCCGAGAGAGCACCGTCGATCCGGGCGTGGAGCTCGACGGCCGCCAGCTCGTGATCATCGCCCGCGACGCGCATCGTCACGCCTGGCAGCGCGATGCGATCGACGCTTTGACCGCGCGCGCGCCGGGCGCTGCGGTGGTCGAGGTGGGGCTTCCGCACTGGCGGCCGGCGAACGCGAAGACCTATGTCGCGACCTACGGCGCGGCGCGCGTGAACGTGGAAGCGGCCGCGGAGTGGCTATACTCGGGAGAGCGACGCGGGGTGGAGCAGTCAGGTAGCTCGCCGGGCTCATAACCCGGAGGTCGCAGGTTCAAATCCTGCCCCCGCTACTGAAAAGCCCCGGAAACGGGGCTTTTCTGTTCTCTCGACCGTGCTGGGCGCTCGTTCCGAATCGAACAGAGTCGTAGCATCTCCTCCCAGCAGGAAACCTGTACGGAGGTACCGATGGCTTCGGTGTACGAGCGGCTCGGCGGACTCGACGCGTTCGAGGCGGTCGTGGATTCCTTTGTGGGCCGCTGCGCGGGCGATGATCCGCGCAATGCGGGAGACACACGACGGGATGCAGGTCACCGCCGGCGAGTTCGAGGCTCTCGTCGAGGACCTGGTCGCGACGCTCGACGTCTTCGACGTTCCCGAGCCGGAGCAGGAGGAGTTGCACGCACTGCTCGGGCCGATGCGCGACGAGATCGTGGAGGTCGAGTCGCCGGAGACGGGGACGCCACTCCGGCGAGCTACGAGGCCGCACCGGCTCTGAGCTGAGCACGCGGTTCGAGGACTGACTCCTTGGCCAAACTCGAATGCCCCGGAAACGGGGCATTCTCGTTTTGGCGCTGGTGATCACCCGCGCGAGCTTTTGTGCGTCGT
>DATAET010000039.1:0-10591 GCA_036257855.1 Gaiellaceae bacterium
CCTGTCTCCGACGGTCGTCTGGCGACGAGCCCGGCCGAGGCGCGGGCAGCCGCCGAAGAGCTCGGCTACCCCGTCGTCGTCAAGGCGCAGGTGCTGATCGGCGGTCGGGGGAAAGCGGGCGGCATCAAGCTCGCGTCCGACGGCGACGAGGTCGAGGGGCGAGCCGGGGAGATCCTCGGGATGGACATCCGCGGCCACGTCGTCTCGAAGGTCTGGATCGAGCAGGCCTCGGAGATCGCGCGGGAGTACTACCTCTCGCTGACGTTCGATCGGAGCGCGAAGAAGCCGCTCTTCATGTTCACGACGCATGGCGGGATGGACATCGAGGAGGTCGCCGCGACGAGCCCCGACGCGCTCGTCCGCCTCCACGTCGACCCGCTCGAAGGCTGCCATCCGTGGCACGCACGACGACTCGTGTACGAGGGCGGCGTCACGGACCCAGGCGAGCTGAAGCAGATCGTCACGATCGTTTCGAAGCTCTACGACGCGTTCGTGGGTACCGAGGCGATGCTGTGCGAGATCAATCCGTTGGTCGTCACGCCCGAGGGCGAGGTGCGCGCGCTGGACTCGAAGTTCACCGTCGACGACAACGCGCTGTTCCGGCACCCAGACCTCGCCGAGCTCCGCGACGTCGCAGGCGCCGATCCGCTCGAGGTACTCGCCCGCGAGAAGGGCGTCACGTACGTGAAGCTCGACGGCGAAGTCGGTGTCCTCGGCAACGGGGCCGGCCTGACCATGTCGACTGTCGATGTCGTCACGTTCGCGGGTGGGAGGCCGGCGAACTTCTGCGACCTCGGCGGAGGCGGTGACGCACAGGGAGTCGTGGACGCCCTCGAGGTGATCACGCGCGACGAGCAGGTGCGCGCGATCTTCTTCAACATCTTCGGCGGCATCACGCGCTGCGACGAGGTCGCCCGCGGAATCCTGCAGGCGGTCGAGCAGATGGGGCTGGAGCTCCCGATCGTCGTACGGCTCGACGGGACGAACGCGGAGGAGGGGCGCAAGATCCTGCGCGACGCCGCTCTGCCGAACCTGCAGACGGAGGCGACGATGCTCGACGGCGCCCGACGCGCCGTTGAGCTGGCGGCGGCCGCCTGATGGCGATCCTCGTCGACACGGACACACGCCTCGTCGTGCAGGGCCTGACCGGCTCGGAAGGGCGCTTCCACGGTCTTCGCAACCGGTCGCACGGCACGAACGTGGTCGCAGGAGTCACCCCGGGCAAGGGCGGCCAGGATGTCGAGGGGATACCGGTCTTCGACACCGTGGCAGCGGCCGTCGCCGAGACCGGGGCGAACACGGCGATGGTCTTCGTGCCCGCTCCGTTCGCCGCCGATGCGATGTACGAGGCGATCGACGCCGACATCGGCACGCTCGTCTGCGTCACGGAAGGCGTGCCCGCCCACGAGATGCTCCGTCTGCATGCGTTCGTCGAGGGTCGGGACGTGCGCCTCGTCGGTCCCAACTGCCCGGGTGCACTGTCGCCGGGGAAGGCGAACGTCGGGATCATCCCGGCGGAGATCTTCCGGGAGGGCTCGGTTGGGCTCGTCTCCCGCTCGGGCACGCTCACGTATCAGATCGGCCACGAGCTGACGCAGCTCGGCCTCGGGTGCTCCACGATCGTCGGGATCGGCGGTGACCCGATCGTCGGTTCGTCGTTCCTCGACATCCTCGCGCTGTTCGAGGACGATTCCCAGACCGAGCAGGTGGTCATGGTCGGCGAGATCGGCGGCGACGAGGAGGAGAAGGCGGCCACCTTCATCGAGGCCGAGATGTCCAAGCCGGTGGTCGGTTACATCGCGGGGTTCACGGCGCCTCCGGGGAAGACGATGGGCCACGCCGGGGCGATCATCTCCGGCTCGGCGGGAACTGCGCAGGCGAAGAAGGACGCGCTCGAGGCGCGAGGGGTGCGGGTCGGGACGACACCGACCGAGGCGGCGCAGCTCGTGGCCGAGATCGCGCGCGTCTAGCCGGCCTGCACGAGATGGAGCTCCGCAACCGCGACCGCGACGCCACGCCCTTCACGACGAAGGACGGATCGACCATCCGCGAGTACCTGCACACCGCCGTCCAGAGCCTCGCTGAGGCCTCGCTGGCGCCCAGGGCCGCAACGCGGCGCCACTACCACGCGCGCAGCGAGGAGATCTACCTCATCCTCGAGGGCGACGGACGACTCGAGGTCGGCGAGGACGTGCGAGCGGTCGGCCCGGGCGACGCGGTCCTCATCCCGCCCGGAAAACCGCATCGCCTCGACGCAGGAGAGCAGGGCGTCCGCCTGCTCTGCTGCTGCGTCCCGCCCTACTCCGACGACGACACCTTCTTCACGTAGGCTCGATCGTGCGCAAGACCGAGATTCGCGAGTGCGAATCTCGGTCGCGCGAAGACCCCTGAAGGCGACCGCTTCGCGGTCGCGTGCGGTCTTCGATCCACTACGCTCGCGTCCGTGCCCGACGCGGTGATCTCCTTCGCGCGCGGCGCGCCCGCGCCCGACCTCATCCCGTCCGAGGAGCTCGCGGACTGCGCGCACGCCGTTGCGCAGCGTGACGGCGCGCGGGTCTTCTCGTACGGGCCGGGAGGAGGGTACGCACCGCTGCGTGAGTGGGTCGCCGCGCGCCACGAGGTACCTCCCTCGCGCGTCGTGCTCACCGTCGGCGGCCTGCAAGGGTTCGTGTTCTACGCGGCCGAGCAGCTCTCGCGGCGGCCGGGCCGCGTCCTCGTCGAAGCGCCGAGCTACGACCGCCCGCTCAAGATCCTCGGCCGGGAGGGCGTCGAGATCGTCTCTCTCGCGATGGACGACGAGGGGCTCGATCCGGACGCGCTCGAGGCCGAGCTCGCCGGTCGCACCGAGCGGCCCTCCTTCCTCTACACGATCCCGACGTTCCAGAACCCGAGCGGGAGGACTCTCTCGCGAACGCGCCGCGACCGTCTCGTCGAGATCGTCCGGAGAAGCGGCCTCCCCGTGCTCGAGGACGATCCCTACGGCCTCGTCCGCTTCGACGGCGAGCCGACCCCGAGCCTCCGGGAGCTCGAGGGCGGCGAGCTCGTCACGTACACGTCGTCCTTCTCGAAGACGGTCGCGCCCGGCGTGCGCACGGGCTACTTCGTGCTGCCCGAGCCGGACGCCGCCGCATTCGAGGACCGTGCCGTCTCGACGTACATCACGCCGCCGTTGCTGCCGCAGGCGATCGTCGCGGAGTTCGTGGCACGCGGGCGGTTCGAGGCGAACCTCGAGCGGGTGTGCAGCCTGCTGCGTGCGCGTCGGGACGCGATGGTCGCGGCGCTGGCCGAGGCTGTCCCCCAGGGCTCCTCCTGGAGCAGCCCCGACGGCGGCTACTTCGTCTGGCTCGACCTTGCCGGCGTGGACACGGCCGAGCTGGCGCGTCGCGCGGAAGGCGTAGGGGTCGCGTTCGTCGCGGGTCCCGCGTTCTTCCCGCCGAGCTCGCGCGAGGGTGCGAATTCGGCCCGACTCGCGTTCAGCTACGAGACGCCGGAGCGGATCTCGGAGGGAATCGAGCGCCTCTTCGAGCTTCTCGCCGCGTAAGCACGAGCTAGGACGCTCGCCGCCGCCGCTCGCGAAGCTGCTCGAAGAGGTAGCCGGCCGCGAATCCGATCCCGACGCACAGCAGGATCAGGACGAGCAGCGAGATCTCGGCCGAGAAGAAGACGAAGCTCACGTCGACCTGGTCGGTGTTCAGGAGGACGATGAGGATCGCGTAGACGGCAAGCACCGCGAAGACGATGAGCTTCCACGGCGTGCCGCGCCCGGCCGGAGGCTTCGGCGAGGCTTCCATGCCCGGATCTTAGGCTGCGTGTCCGACGGTCGCAGCGCCGAGGACCCTCGGCACGAGGCGTGGCTGCAGCGGAGGGGCGAGCGAGCGTCCGCTCGCGGCCCGGAAGGTCGGGCACGGGACGTTACCCGCCAGCGCGCACAGCCCCTCGCGCCGGAAGTAGCAGTCGTCGCAGGTGACTTGTGTTCTCTTCTTCGCCGCCATGTCTCATTCGGGTCGCCCCTCTCGACCAGCCAGCATTGTCTCGCCCTCGTCCCGAGGCGACAACCCCCGGCCCCGACGAATTCGCCGCAAATTGCGCCTGTTGTCAGAGGCGACGAAGTGCCTGCAAATTCAGCACTTCAGCGGCCGCGTTGTCAGCCTCCGCAACGCCTGTTGAAAACTTTCAACAGGGATGATGGGGAGCCCGTGGGCGTTCTCCCGCGCTCCTTGCGCGTTCGTGCCGGCGGGGACGAGGAAGTAGTCCACATGGGCGCGGCGCGCTCCGATCGTCTTCTGCTCGATCCCTCCGATCGGCAGCACCGTGCCGTCGAGCGCGAGCTCGCCGGTGGCGGCGACCCGACACCCGTGGGTCACGTTGCGCCCGAGTTGGCGCGCGATCTCGAGGGCGAACGGCAGCCCGGCAGACGGGCCGCCCACGCTCCCGAGGTCGATCCCGACGTCGATGGGAAGTCGGATCTTCGCGTCCTGGTCGACGAGGATGCCGATGATCGCGCGCTTCGCGTCGGTCGGATTCGGAATGAGGCGAACGGTCACGTCGATCGGCTTGTCGTTGCGACGAACCGTGAGGCGGACGTGGTCTCCCGGCCTGTGGCGTGCGATCCGACGGCGGAGCTCCGTGGGCGTTCGAACGGGTACGCGGTCCACGGCCAGGATGACGTCGTCGGGGTCGAGCACCTTCGCCGCCGGCGCGTCGGAGGCGATGCTTGTGACGAGCACGCCACGCGGCGTGGCGACGGCGTCGTAGCCGAGCGCGCGGAGCGCGACCACGGACGCGATCTGCTCCGAGCGATCCATCTCCGCCACGCTCTGCTGTCTGCGCTCCTCGTCGGTCGTGCCCGCAGGTGCGAGCGCCTCCGCGGGGACGAGCGTCGCGCCCTCCGGGCGCAGGAACGGGAGCACTCGCTCGAGCAGGCGGACGTGTCGGAAGTAGACGTCGACGTAATAGACGTCCCCTTTCGAGCCCGCATGGCCTCCTTCGACCTCGACGCGGGACTCGAGCGGCTTCGCGACGTCCGGGATGATGAGGTAGTCACCGGAGGGGATCCTCCACAGGGCGAACGCGGTCACGAGACCGAGCACGCCGAGCACGACCGCGACGCCGGCGAGTCGCTTCAAGCGCCTACAGGCTCCGCGTGAGTGCGCCGTCGACGAGGATCACCGTGCCGCTCACGTAGGCCGCCCGCTCCGAGCACAGGAACGCGACGACGTCTCCGACCTCACGCGGAGTCCCGAGGCGGCGGAGCGGAATCGTCGCGAGGTCGGCCTCGCTGGGCCCGTCCGGGTAGACCTCCCTGATCCGGTCCGTGTCGATACGGCCCGGGGCGATGCAATTGACCGTGATGCCCTTGGGCCCGAGTTCCCGTGCGAGCGACTTCGCCCATCCCATGACGCCAGGCCGAACCGAGTTCGAGAGTGCGAGGTTGTCGATCGGCTCGCGGACGGTCGACGAGGTCACGGCGACGATTCGGCCGCTCGTGCTCTTCTCGAGCAAGGGGAGGCAGAGACCCGTGAGTCGCACCACCGACACGAGCAGGAGTCGCACGGCCTCCTCGACCATGGTCGCGTCGAGCTGCGAGGCCGCCGCGCGCGGAGGGCCGCCCGAGTTGTGCACGAGGACGTCGACTCCGCCGTACGTGTCCGCGGCCGTTCGCACCAGGCGCTGGGCGTCCTCCGCGTTCGTGACGTCGCCGACGACAGCCAGCGCTCCGAGCCGCTTCGCCTCGCGCTCGAGGAGCTCCGCACGCCGGGCGAACATCACGACGTTCGCACCCTCCCCCGCCAGCGACTCGGCGATTCCGAGCCCGATGCCCGACGAGGCTCCGCAGACGATCGCCGTCCTCCCGGTCAGCCCGAGGTCCATCGCTACTTCTTCTTCAACACGCCGACCACATCGCGCACGGAGGTCGCGGAGGCGCGGAGCATCCTCCTCTCGTCGGCGCTCAGCCGCAGCTTGACGATCTCCTCGACGCCGCCCGCGCCGAGCTTCACCGGCACGCCCATGTAGAGGCCGCGGATGCCGTACTCGCCGTCGAGGTACGCCGTGCACGGGAGGATGCGCTTCTCGTCGAGGCAGATCGCGTCGACCATCTGCGCGGCGGCCGCACCCGGCGCGTACCAGGCCGAGGTGCCGAGCAGGCCGACGAGCTCGCCTCCGCCGAAGCGCGTGCGCTCGACGAGCCTGCGGATCCGCGCCTTCGGCAGGAGCTCAGGAAGCGGCACGCCTCCGACGTTCGTCGCCGACACGATCGGCACCATCTGATCTCCGTGCCCGCCGAGCACCACCGCGGTTACGTCCTTCACGGACACGCTCAGCTCCTGCGAGACGAAGGCGGCGAAGCGCGCGGTGTCGAGGATCCCAGCCATGCCGACGACGCGCTGCTTCTTGAATCTCGACGTGGCCTTCGCGACGTGACACATCGCGTCGAGCGGGTTCGAGACGACGACGAGGACCGCCTCCGGCGAACGCCGGACCGCTTCCTTCGTCACGGCGGAGACGATCGCCTCGTTCGTGGCGACGAGGTCGTCGCGGCTCATTCCCGGTGAGCGCGGCCTGCCCGCGGTGATCACGACGACGTCCGAGCCTGCGGTCTCCTCGTACCCGTTCGTCCCGAGCATCGTCGGCTCGTAGCCGAGCACCGCTCCCGCCTGGTTCATGTCGAGCGCCTTGCCCTGGGGGAAGTCCGGGATGATGTCGACGAGGACGACGTCGGCGTAGTCGCGGCGCGCGAGCTCCTGCGCGCACGTCGCGCCGACGTTTCCGGCGCCCACGACCGTGATCTTCTTGCGCATCAAACCTCCAACGTCTCGATGATGGCGTCCGCGAACTCGGACGTCCCGACGGCCGTCGGGTCGTCGCGCATCGGCTTCAGGTCGTACGTGACGCGCTCGCCGGCTGCGATGACCGCCGCCACTGCGCCCTCGAGCCGCCGGGCGGCGTCGCGCTCGCCCAGGTACTCGAGCATGAGCTTCCCGGAGAGGATCATCGCGGTCGGGTTCACCCGGTTCTGGCCCTTGTACTTCGGCGCAGATCCGTGTGTGGCCTCGAAAACGGCTGCGCGCGCGCCGATGTTCGCTCCCGGCGCGACGCCGAGCCCACCCACAAGACCGGCGGTCAGGTCGCTCACGATGTCGCCGTAGAGGTTCGGCAGGACGAGGACGTCGAACTCCTCCGGACGCTGTACGAGTTGCATCGTGAGCGCGTCCACGAGCACCTCGCGCGACTCGATGTCGGGATAGCCCGCCGCCACCTCGCGAAAGACGGACAGGAAGAGGCCGTCGGTGAACTTCATGATGTTCGCCTTCGTCACCCCGGCGACCTGTCTTCGACCGTTCGCGCGGGCGTATTCGAACGCGAAGCGCACGATCCGCTCCGATGCGGCGCGGCTGATCGACTTGATCGAGATTCCCGACCCCGCGGGAATCTGCTTCGTTTGGAGGCCGTTCAGCGCGCCGATCACCCGCTCGGCAGCCTCGGTCCCGGCCTCGTACTCAATGCCGGCGTAGAGGTCTTCCGTGTTCTCGCGGACGACGACGACATCGACATCGGCGTACCGCGAGCGCACGCCGACGTACGACTTGCAGGGGCGCAGGCACGCGTACAGCCCGAGCTCGTGGCGCAGGGCGACGTTCACCGAGCGGAACCCGGTCCCGATGGGGGTCGTGATCGGCCCCTTCAGGGCCACGCCGTTCTCCTTCACCGAGGCCAATGTGTCCTCCGGCAGGGGCGTTCCCGCCTCCTCCATGACGTCGATGCCGGCCTGACGGACGTCCCATTCGAACCCGACGCCGGTGGCCTCGAGCACGCGGCGGGTCGCGTCCGTGAGCTCCGGCCCGGTCCCGTCGCCGGGGATGAGGGTGACGCGGTGGGCCATGGCCGCGGCCGATGGTAGCTGGGCCTCGTGGAATCCAGGTCAGGTAGCGTCTCCGGGCGGATGAGCGAGGTCGCCGACTTCAAGCCGGGGCTCGAGGGCGTCGTCGCGGTGGAGACCGAGATCGCCGAGCCCGATCGCGAAGGCGGTGCGCTCCGATACCGCGGTGTCGACATCGAGGAGCTCGTTGGGCACGTCCCGTACGAGAAGGTGTGGGGGCTGCTCGTCGACGAGCGCTTCGAGCCCGGTATGCCGGAGCCGGAGCCGTACGTGCCGGCAGGGCTCACCGGCCGGGCACCAGCCGATGCACAGGCTGAGATCGCCCGTCTGTCGGGTGTCTGGGGCCTCGGTCAGCTCGCGGACATCACGGACGAGCAGGCTCGCGACGATCTCGGGCGCCTCTCGGCGCAGGTCATGGCGATCGTGGCGCGCTCTGCTCGCGTCGCGGACGGACACGACGACTCGGTGCCGGATGACGTCGTCGCCACCGGGAAGACGGCGGCCGAGAAGTTCCTCCTCCGCTGGCGGGGCGAGGCCGATCCCGCGCATGCGAAGGCGATCGACACCTATTGGATCTGTACGGCCGAGCACGGGCTGAATGCGTCCACGTTCACGGCGCGCATCGCAGCGTCGACGGGAGCCGATGCGGCAGCGGCGCTCTCAGCAGCCGTGGGGACTCTCTCCGGGCGTCTACACGGTGGTGCGCCGGCACACGTCATTCCGATGATCGACGAGGTTGCCGCCATGGGAGATGCGGAGCGCTACGTGAACGACCTGCTCGAGCGCGGAGACCGGATCATGGGGTTCGGGCACCGCGTGTATCGGGCCGAGGATCCACGTGCGCGGCTGCTTCGTCGGACCGCAGAGGATCTCGACGCGGCGCGGGTCGACACTGCAAAGGCGCTCGAGGAGGCGGCGCTCGCCGCCCTGCAGAAGCGGCATCCGGAGCGGGTGCTGGCGACGAACGTCGAGTACTGGGCGGCGGTCGTGCTCGACGTCGCCGACATCCCGGCGAAGCTCACGCCCGCGATGTTCGCGTGTGCGCGAGTGGCGGGCTGGTCGGCGCACATTCTCGAGCAGAAGCGGGCCGCCCGGCTCATACGGCCGTCGGCGCGCTACACCGGACCCGGACCACGCCCGATCTCGTCCGTCTCGTGACCCTCGCCGAGGCGGCTGCGGAAGCGGACGCCCTCGCGGACGCGGGAGAGGAGCGCGCGCTCGCGCAGCTCCGCTCGCAGTGGGACGAGGAGATCGAGGCGGCGGTGCGCGACGGCGACTACCGGGTGCGCGCCCAGGGCTACCGGGCGATCGCGCAGTTCCGGTTCCGCCAGAAGCTCGAGCTGCTGCGGCGCGGCCTGGAGGACGAGAGCCCGGCCGCACGCGGCTCCGCGCTCATCGCGCTCGAAGGCCTCTCGCGTTCGCATCCCGGAGACGTCAACGCCTTCCGCCCGCTCCTCCACGAACTCGCCGCACGCGATCCGAACACAGCCGTGCGCCGGCTCGCCGTCATCTGCCTGAAGAACGGCACGGCTCAGCGCGACACGCTCCAGCTCCTGGAAGGCATCGCGGAGGCCGACGACGAGGACGCCGAGCTGCGCAAGACGGCTCGCGCCGTCCACGCATCGCTCAAGAAGAAGGCAGTCGCGCGGTGAGCGAGGTCCTCGTCGCGGTGGTCATGGGCTCCCGCTCCGACTGGGAGGTCATGGAGCACGCGGTCCAGACGCTGGGAAAGCTCGAGATCCCCCACGACGTGCGCGTACTCTCCGCACACAGGACGCCGGACGCGCTCGACGCCTTCGTCGCGGACGTCGAGGAGCGCGGCGCGCAGGTGTTCGTCGCCGCGGCAGGCGGCGCCGCGCACCTCGCGGGAGTCGTAGCCTCGAAGACGCTGAAGCCTGTCCTCGGTGTGCCAATGGGGACGCAGCTCGGCGGTCTCGACTCGCTGCTCTCGATCGTGCAGATGCCGGCCGGGATCCCCGTCGGAACGCTCGCGATCGGTCGCGCGGGCGCCGTCAACGCGGCGTTGCTCGCAGCCGAGATCCTCGCGCTCCGGGACGAGGACGTCGCCCGGCGGCTGCGGCAGCACCGCAAGGAGCAGGCCCAGGCCGTCCTCGACGTCGGCGACCCGAGCAGTTAGGCCGAGTCGGAGTCGGCAGGCTGGGCTCGCTGGCTCCTCCGCGCGTGCGGATGCGCGTCGAAGTAGGCCTCGCGTCGACGGCGGTCGGAGACATGCGTGTAACGCTCGGTCGTTCCGAGATCGGCGTGGCCGAGCATCTCCTGCACGGACCGAAGGTCGGCGCCCCCTTCGAGGAGGTGTGTCGCGAAGGAGTGCCGCAGCAGGTGCGGATGGACACGGGTGGGTTCGAGGCCGGCCCGGTCGGCGAGCTTTCTCAGGATGAGGAACGCTCCCGCTCGGGTAAGCGCTCCGCCGCGGGCGTTCAGGAACAGCTCCGGGCGATAGCGACGGTCGAGGTGCGGCCTCCCCAGCGCGAGGTACCGCCGCACCGCCTCCGCGGCCGGCCTCCCGAGCGGCACGAGCCGTTCCTTCCCGCCCTTTCCGAGGACGCGCACGATGCGTTCGTCGATCGCAACGCTGCTCTTCTCGAGGCCGGTCGCCTCGGAGACGCGCAGCCCGGCGCCGTAGAGGAGCTCCACGAGCGCACGATCGCGAAGGGCGCGCGGCGTCGTGCCGGTCGCAGCCTCGATGAGGCG
>DATAET010000040.1:0-11827 GCA_036257855.1 Gaiellaceae bacterium
TCGTTCAACCAGCTCGCCAACCAGGGGCGGCTCGCGGTCCAAGGAGAGCTGAGGGTTCCCACCCGCGTCTATCAGACGACGTCGGAGGCGCAGCGCATCCCGAACATGCTCGCCGCGTGCCGAGCGGGCTACACCATGATCTTCCCCGTCGGCTTCCTGAACTTCAACGCCGAGAACGCAGTCGCTCCGAAATGCCCTAAGGCCCAGTGGGCCGGAGTGGACATCTCGTACGCGCTGCTCAAGGCGAAGCCGAAGAACGCGGCCGGCATCATCTTCGCCGAGCACGAAGCCGGCTTTCTCGTCGGCTACCTCGCGGGGCTCGAGGTGAAGAGTCAGGGCGGAGCCCAGATCATCAGCGCGGTCGGGGCGAACCCCGTCCCCGCGATCGTCCGCTACATCAGCGGGTACATCCAGGGCGCCAAGCGCGCCAACCCGAAGGTGAAGGTGCTCGTCGGCTACGCCAATGACCTGACGTTCTCGGACCAGGCGAAGTGCAAGGAAACGGCGCTTGGTCAGATCCAGCAGGGCACGCGAGCGATCTTCCAGGTCGCGGGCCTGTGCGGCCTCGGTGCGCTCCAGGCCGCCAAGGAGGCGGGGAACGTCTGGGGCATCGGCGTCGACGCCGACCAGCTCTACCTGGGGTCGTTCATGCTGACGAGCGCTCTCAAGCGCGTGAACGTCGCGGTCGTAGACCTCACGAAGTTGGCATATGCCGGCAACCTCGCGACCCAGCGTGACTACGTCTACAGCCTGAAGAACAACGGCGTGGGCCTCGGCTCCGTCAACAAGAAAGTGCCGAAGAAGTTCGTCGCGCAGACCGTTGCCATCGGCAAGCTCGTCGCCTCCGGCAAGATCAAGGTCAAGACGAACGTCAAGTCCTGACACGGTTCGAGGGGGTGGGCTCCGGCCCACCCCCTTAGAATCGCGCCTCGATGGCTCAGCGTGAGACCGTGCTGGAGCTGCGGGGCGTGACCAAGCGTTTTCCCGGCGTCCTGGCGAACGACCGGGTCGACTTCGATCTCCGTCGCGGGGAGATCCACGCTCTGCTCGGCGAGAACGGAGCCGGCAAGTCGACCCTCATGAACATCATCTACGGGCTCTACACGCCGGACGAGGGGGAGATCCTCGTCCGGGGCGACGCGGTGCGAATGTCGTCTCCGCGGGAGGCGATCGAGCGTGGGATCGGCATGGTGCACCAGCACTTCATGCTCATTCCGGTGATGACGGTGGCCGAAAACATCGTCCTCGCCGTCGAGCCCACCAAGGCGCGGGTTGTCCTGGACTACGACGAGGCCCGGAAGCGGGTCGTGATTCTTGCAGCTCAGTTCGGATTCCAGATCGATCCGGACGCGGAGATCGAGGACATCGGCGTCGGTCAACAGCAGCGCGTCGAGATCCTCAAGGCGCTGTACCGGCGGGCCGACATCCTGATCCTCGACGAGCCGACCGCAGTACTCACCCCGCAGGAGGCCGTCGAACTGTTCGTGATTCTCCGGAATCTCGTGCGCGAGGGGATGTCGGTCATCTTCATCTCGCACAAGCTCAACGAAGTGCTCGACATCGCGGACCGGATTACCGTCCTCCGCCGAGGGAAGATCGTCGAGACCGTCGCCGGAACCGATGCCACGGAGGAGGGTCTCGCGCGGCTCATGGTCGGACGGGATGTGCTGCTCCGCGTGGAGAAGGGACCGGCGACGCCGGGCGAGACACTACTCCAGGTCGACAACCTCCAGGTTCGGGACGACCGCGGTATCGAGAAGGTGCACGACGTCAGCTTCGAGGTTCGGGCGGGCGAGATCGTCGGGATCGCGGGGGTGGACGGCAACGGTCAGACCGAGCTCATCGACGCGGTCTCCGGTCTCCGGAAGGTCGAGGCGGGCCGGGTCGAGGTCGCGGGCGAGGACGTGACCCGCGAGTCGGCGCGGGGGCACTTCGACGAGGGCCTCGGGCACATCCCGGAGGACCGGCAGCGCCGGGGCCTCGTCCTCGAGTTCTCGATCGCCGAGAACATCGCGCTCCACGACTACGCGAAGGAGCCGGCCTCGCGTCTCGGCTGGCTCTACCCGAAAAACCTGGTGCGGCGGGCGAGAGAGCTGATCCGGGAGTTCGACGTCCGCGGAGGCGACGCGGAGACGCTCGCGCGCGCTCTCTCCGGCGGGAACCAGCAGAAGGTGATTCTCGCCCGCGAGATCTCCCGGGACCCGCGCGTACTCATCGCCGCGCAGCCCACGCGGGGGCTGGATGTCGGCGCAATCGAGTTCATCCACAGACGCCTGATCGAGGAACGAGACGAGGGTAGGGCGGTGCTTCTCGTCTCGCTCGAGCTCGACGAGATCCTCGGGTTATCGGATCGCATCCTCGTGATGTTCGAAGGCAGGATCGTCGGCGAATTCCCACCGGGCACCAGCGAGGCCGAACTGGGCCTTGCGATGACCGGTGGCGGCACGAGGGAGCAAGTGGCCTGAGCGACACCGTCCGACAGCTCCCCGAGGAGCCGGGGCCCGTCGAGGAGAGCCTGGCGAGTCGCTACTGGCTGCTCCAGAAAGCCGGAGGGCTCGTCGCGCCCCTGCTCACGGTCCTCCTGGCGCTCCTGATCAGCGGGGTCGTCGTTCTCCTCACCACGGACAGCGTCGGCGACACGCTCGATACGTACCGCGCGATCTTCAGGGGCTCCGGGCTCTCCTGGTTCTTCGAGGTGGGGAACCACGACATCGGTGTCCCCTTCACCGATGCCCGCGTGTGGTTCCCGTGGGACACCGACGACATCGAGTCGGCGGCTGCCGCGAACCTCCAGCAGACGTTCGTCCTGTGGGTCCCGCTGGTCCTCACCGGTCTCGCGGTCGCGTTCGCGTTCCGCTGCGGCCTCTTCAACATCGGCGGACAGGGTCAATACCTCGCAGGATCGATCGCCGCCGTCCTCATCGCGACGGAGCTGCCGAAGGCCGTCGATCTCCCTGGCGGGCTCTTGATCGTCGTGACCGTGGTCGGCGCAGCGCTCGCGGGCGCGGCCCTCGCCGGCATCGCCGGCTTCCTCAAGGCGACGGTCGGAGCACACGAGGTCGTCACGACGATCATGCTCAACTGGATCGTCATCTGGGTCGGCTCGTACTTCTTCGGGCTCGGCGGCCCGTTCCAGACCGAGTCGTCGGTTGCCGTCCCGTCGTCGGAGGACATTCCGGAGCAGGCGAAGCTGCCCGTCTTCTGGGGCGATCCCCTGCTGCAAGGGCTGCACATCGGGGTCTTCGTCGCGCTCGCCGCGCTCGTCGTCTATTCGCTGGTGCTCAACCGGACCACCCTCGGCTACGAGGTTCGAGCGGTCGGACACAACCCGGAAGCGGCCCGCTACGGGGGTATCAGCGTGGCACGGAACTATTTCCTCGCCATGGCGACCGCTGGCGTGTTCGCCGGGCTTGCTGGCGCCCTCGACGTCCTCGGGTGGGAGTTCCGGCTCGACATCACATCGATCCAGAGCTCGACGATCGGCTTCATCGGGATCGCCGTTGCGCTCCTCGGCCGTAACACGGCCGTGGGGGTCGGGCTGGCGGCGCTCCTCTTCGCGGCGCTCGACACGGGCACGTCCACCCGCAACCTCGACCCCGCGATCTTCAACCCCGAGCTGGCGACGAGTCTCAGCGTCATCATCCAGGGACTGATCATCCTGTTCGTCGGCGCGGACCTCATCGTGCTGCTGGCGATCCGCAGTCTCCGCCGAAAGCGCACGTCCGGAGCCGCGGCGTGAGCCGGCTGCCGCGCGGGTGGCGCGCCGTCGGGTGGGCGGCCGTCCTCGTCGGGGTGGCGGCGGCACTCGTCGCGCTCCCCCCGATCGAGGTCCGCAGCCCGGTCGTCCCGGTCGTCATCGGCCTCTTCGCATTGACGATCGGGATTGGCTCGGCGATCCGGGGCGAACGACGCGTCGGCGGCTACGCGATCGCGGCCGGTGTGAGCGGGCTCCTTCTCGGCTATCTGGCCACCCGCTCGAGCGTGGAGCATCTCGAGGCGACGGTCGTCTGGGGCGCTCTCTTCGCCGCGATGCTGCGCTACGCGACACCGCTCGTGTACGCCTCACTCGGAGGGCTCTTCTCCGAGCGCTCGGGAGTCGTGAACATCGGCCTGGAGGGAATGATGCTCACGGGTGCGTTCTTCTCGGTCTGGGGAACCGACGTGACCGGGACCTGGTCGCTCGGCCTGGCGATCGGCATGGCAGCTGGAGGGCTGATGGGGCTGCTCCACGCGGTCTTCTCGATCACGCTTCGAGCCGACCAGATCGTCGGTGGGACGGCGATCAACTTCCTCGCGCTCGGACTGACGTCGTACCTCTTCGTGAAGCTCTACGGGACGCAGGGGACACCGCGAGACTTGTCGACCGTCCCCGATGTCCGCCTCGGATTCCTTGGCCACATCCCGCTCGTCGGAGGCTTCGTCGACGACGTCTTCGGCCACCTCAACCTGATGATCTGGATGGTGATCGCGCTCGTCGTCGTGGTCTGGGTGGTCGTCTTCAAGACGACGATCGGCCTCCGGCTTCGGTCGGTGGGGGAGCACCCGCGGGCAGCCGACACTGTCGGGATCAACGTCTTCGCGATCCGGTACGTCGCCGTCACCATCTCCGGGATGCTCGCCGCCGCAGGCGGCACGTTCATCGCGCTCGCTTTCGTCAACTCCTTCACACCGAACATGGTCGCGGGCCGTGGATTCATCGCCCTCGCGGCCCTCATCTTCGGAAACTGGCGACCATTCGGGGCGGCCGCAGCGTGCCTGCTGTTCGGATTCTCGAGCGCGTTGAGCGTGAGTCTCCAGGAGTACTCGACGTCGGTCTCGACACTCTTTACTGCGCTTCCGTACGTGCTGACGCTCGTTGCTGTGGCAGGCGTCATCGGACGCTCGACTCCGCCGGCGGCCGTCGGCCGCCCGTACGTCAAGCAGTAGGGTGCGCACGGCCGGCTCGCGCGCCGCCCTCAGCTCGCTCGTCGCGGGGCTCGCCTCCGTCGCGACGCTGCCGGTCGCTGTCTACCTCACGCGCTTCAGCGGGAGCTACGAGCTCCTGCACGCCGGCTTCGCGATCCCGGTGGCCGCCGGCTTCGGGATCGCCGCGCTGCTGCTCGCGCAGCGAGCCCGCAGGCAGGCGGCGCTGAGCCTCGTGGCTCCCGGGGGGCGCTCGCGCGCGGGGATGGCGGGCCGTCTGTTGGGGATCGCCGGCCTGTGCCTCGCGGCGTCGGCGCTCGTCGCGCTCGGCGTGTACGGCCTCCTGGAGTACGTGGGCTCCAGGGATTAGGGCCTCCGGGCAGAAGGTCTACAATCCGGCGTTCATGTTCGACATCGGCTCCAGCCTCCGCGAGGCGCGCATCCGTCAGGAGCTCGATTTCCCGGAGCTCGAGGAGCGGACGAAGATCCGCCCGAAGTACCTCCGAGCGCTCGAGGACGAGCGGTTCGACATCCTGCCGGCACCGACGTACGTTCGCGGGTTCCTGCGCTCGTACGCGGAGACGCTCGGGCTCGACGGCCAACCGTTCGTCGACGAGTACAACTCGCGCTTCACGGTCGGCGAGGACGATGCTCCGCTGCGTGCACGTCGCGTGCCCGTGCAGCGTCGGGACCGGGTCCCGCGTGAGTCCCGCATGGCCGCTGTCGCCGTCGTCGCGATCGCGATCGCGACGGCGCTCGTCATCGCCGCCTGGAAGTTCGGGGGGCCCGAGGGAGAGAAGGTGCCGGGGCTCGCATCGCAGGGCGCTGGGGCGGCCGCGGCTGCCCACGCGAGGGGGAAGGTGCACCTCGTCGTGCGCGCCAGCGAAGGCAACTCCTGGATGGAGGTCCGGGCGACGTCCGCTGCCGGCAAGCTCCTGTACAGCGGGACGCTCGAGCAGGGCCAGCGCAAGTCGTTCGACGGGCGCGTGCTCCAGCTGGCTCTTCGGGCTCCCGGGCACGTTACGGTGAGCGTGAACGGCAACCGCGTCGAACTCCCGGCCGGGACCGCCTTCGTCGTCACCGCGCGGAGGATCACCCGGGCGACCTCTTGAACCGCCCCCGGGCGGCGATCGTCGTCACGGGCTCGGAACTCGTTCGCGGGGAGCGGGAGGACCGCAACGGGCCGTTCCTCGCCGCCGAGGCCGTTCGACTCGGCCTCGAGCCTGTCCGCATCGCAGTCGTCGGCGATCGCCCGGAGGACCTCGAGCGTGCGTTCCGGGAGGCATTCGACTCCGACCTGTGTCTCGTGTCGGGCGGGCTCGGGCCGACGCATGACGACCGGACGGTCGAGGTCGTCGCGCGCGTCGCCGGCCGAGAGCTCGCGCTCGACGAGGAGCTCGAGGCGACGATCGGCGAGATCTCGCGGACGATCGCCGAGAGGCTAGGACGTCCGTACTCGGACTTCACGACAGGCGTGCGCAAGCAGGCGACGCTGCCGGAGGGCGCGCTCTCCCTCGGGCTTGCGGGAACGGCTCCGGGGATCGTGCTCGACACGGGCGCATGCGTGGTCGTGGTGATGCCGGGCCCGCCGCGAGAGCTGCAGCGGCTCTGGCCGCGGGCGATCGCGACCGAGCCGGTCGCGCGCGTCCTCGCACGTGCGCCGGCGCGCGAACATCGCGTGCTTCGTTTCTTCGGAACGCCGGAGTCGGCGGTCGCCGAGGCCCTGGCGAACGCCGGCGGCGAGGGCGGAGGAGTCGACGTGACGATCTGTGCCCGCGAGTTCGAGATCCACGTGGACCTCTTCGTCGAGGCCGGCGCCTCGCAGCGCGGCGAGCGGATCGTCGAGACCCTCCGAGGCGAGCTCGGCCAGTACCTCTTCGGGGAGGACGAGCGCTCCGTCGCGGAGATCGTGCTCGACCTCTGCCGACGACGAGGCCTCACGCTCGCCACTGCGGAGTCTTGCACCGGCGGCATGGTCGCAGCCCGGCTCACGGACGTCGCGGGGGCGAGCGACGTCTTCCTCGGGTCCATCGTCGCGTACGCGGACGGGGTGAAGGCGGGCAGCCTCGACGTCCCGTCGTCGGTCCTGGCCGAGCACGGGGCGGTCTCCGCCGAGGCTGCAGCCGCGATGGCCGACGGAGTCAGGTCCCGGCTCGGTGCCGACATCGGCGTTGCAGTGACGGGCATCGCCGGCCCGGGCGGCGGCTCGCCGGAGAAACCGGTGGGCCTCGTGTTCGCGCACGCGACAGGCCCCGACGGCGACCGGGCGGTGCGCACGGAGCTCCCTGGCGACCGCGCGATGATCCGCGGACGCGCCACGGCCGCAGCGCTCCACCTCGTCCGTCGGTTGTTGGAGAGTCGTCACACACCGACGTGAGCGGAACGGCTACCGTCGGGGAAGATGACCGTCTCAGGCTCTTCCTCGCGCTCGAGCTTCCCGACGACGTCGTCGCGGAGCTCGTTCGCTGGGGCGAGCACCTCGGCGCACGGGCGAATCCCGCACGCCCCGTCGAGAGCTTCCACGTCACGCTCGCGTTCCTGGGCGCTCGGCCCCGGAGTGCGCTCGAACGCATCCTCCGTGCTCTCCGCGAGGAAGCGGCCGGGACGGATCCGTTCCAGCTCGAGCCCGTGCGCTACCGCGAGACGCGCTCCGTCGGCATGCTCGTCCTCGCCGATCCGAGCGGGCGGGCGACGTCCCTCGCAAGCAGGCTGCAGGGCCGTCTGGAGCGGTTCGGGCTGTACACCCCGGAGCGCCGCCCATGGCTTCCGCACGTCACCGTCCTGCGGTTCCGCGGCCGCCCGCGGCTCGACCCGCCGCTCCCCGGGCTCGGGCCCTTCGCTCCATCCGGAGCCGCTGCTTTCCTTTCACGTCTGCACCCGTCAGGGGCGCGGTACGAGGTCCTGGAATCGTGTTCGTTGGGCCGTGTGAGTTAGAAAGGTGAAAGACCGGGAGGATGAGACGATGAAGCGCGAGGAAGCACTCGACGTCGCACTGGGGCAGATCGAACGGACGTTCGGGAAGGGCTCGGTGATGCGCATGAGCGACCGACCGCAGGTCTCGGTCGGCGCGATCTCGACGGGCTCGCTCGCTCTCGATATGGCGCTCGGCATCGGCGGCCTCCCGCGCGGGCGGATCGTCGAGATCTTCGGCCCCGAGGCCTCCGGCAAGACGACGCTCGTCTACCACGTGATGGCCGAGGCGCAGCGCCGGGGAGGCATCTGCGCCTTCATCGACGCGGAGCACGCGATGGATCCGTCCTACGCGCGGCGAATCGGCGTCGACATCGACCAGCTGCTCGTGTCGCAGCCGGACACCGGTGAGCAGGCGCTCGAGATCGCCGAGCTCCTCATCCGGTCGGGCGCACTCGACATCGTGGCCGTCGACTCGGTCGCCGCCCTCGTCCCGAAGGCGGAGATCGAGGGCGAGATGGGGGACTCCCACGTCGGCTTGCAGGCGCGCCTCATGAGCCAGGCGCTGCGCAAGCTCGCCGGAACGCTGAACCGGACGGACACGATCTGCATCTTCACGAACCAGCTCCGCGAGAAGATCGGAGTCATGTTCGGAAATCCGGAGACGACTCCGGGTGGACGCGCGCTCAAGTTCTACTCGTCGGTCCGCCTCGACATCCGCCGGATCGAGACGCTGAAGGACGGCGCCGAGGCGTTCGGCAACCGCGTCCGGGTGAAGGTCGTGAAGAACAAGGTCGCACCCCCCTTCAAGCAGGCCGAGTTCGACATCGTGTATGGCGCCGGGATCCCGTGGGAGGGCACGGTGCTCGATGTCGCCCTCGAGAAGAAGGTCGTCCAGAAGGCCGGGTCCTACTTCAGCTTCGGCGACGAGCGGCTCGGACAGGGCCGGCAGAACGCGACGAGCTTCCTCGCCGAGAACCCGGACCTCGTCCAGCAAATCCTCGCCCGGATCCAGGCAGAAGCCCCCGACGACCAGGTCATCTCCGCGCGACTGCTCCCGTCGCAGGCCGCACCGGAAGAGGCGGTCGGAATCGAGGTCGAGGAGCCGGTCGCCGTCGAGAGCTGACCGCGAGTTCGCGATGGGAGACGACGCCGTCGAGCTGGCGCTGCGGGCGCTCCGTCATCGCGAGCGGAGTTCTCTGCAGGTCGAGATGCATCTCGAGGCGCGAGGGGTGGACGAGGACGACCGCGTCGCGGCGATCGACACCCTTAGACGAACGGGGCTCGTCGACGATCGCCGATTCGCGCAGGCGCGCGCCGCCGGGCTCGCGCAAAAGGGGGCGGGCGACGCGCTGATCCGGCACGACCTCGGCGCGGCGGGTATCGACCGCGACCTCGTCGACGCAGCGGTCGGGGACCTGGAGGACGAGGTCACGCGAGCGCGGCGGGTCGTCGAGCGGCGCGGGGTCGGGGCGAGCACCGTGCGCTACCTGGTCGGGAAGGGCTTTCCCGCGGACGTCGCGCACGGCGTCGTTGCGGAGGCGTCGACGGAGGCGTTAGGATGACTCTGCTTTCACCCGATGTTTTTCCTGCACGCACGCGATTTCTGAACCCATGACCGTCAATTCGCCCCTCGCCGAGCCATCCGATCGACCGGGTAACGGTCGACGCGGGAGGATGCACCACCGTCTGACGTAGCCGTCAGGGCCAGACTCCGGCCCCGACCGTGCAGGTCGGCAGCGGAGTGAGAGCACCCGCGGGGCCTCTCCCGCGGTCACCGACATCCTCCATCGGAGGCCCCATGCTCTCGGCTGGCGCAGCACTCATCGGGATCCTCGTCGGGGCGGTCGCTGCCTCGGTCGTCCTCGTGACGTGGTCCCGCTCGCGAGTGGGGTCGGCGCGAGCCGAGCGCGCGCGTCTCCTTGCCGACGCTCAACGCGAGGCAGATGCGCTGAGGCGCGAGGCGCAAGTCGACGCGCGAGAGCAGGCCGTCGCACTACGGAGCGAGATCGAGAGCGAGGTTCAGGATCGTCGCGTCGAGATCGCGAAGATCGAGGAACGCGTCCTTCAGAAGGAGGTCGAGGTCGACGCGAGACTCGTCGAGGTCGAGCGCAAGGAGCAAGGACTCGGCGATCGCGAGCTGCACGTCAAGGCTCTGCAGGAGGAGCTCCGCGACACCCAGCGGGACGCACTCGCCTCCCTCGAGAAGATCTCGGGCCTGACCGTGCACGAGGCACGTCAACAACTTCTCGAGCGCTCGAAGGACCTCGTCCGCCACGACCTCGCACGCGAGGTACGGCAGATGGAGGAGGAGGCGCGCTCCGACGCCCGGCGTCGGGCGCGGGCGCTCGTTGCAGACGCCCTCCAGCGCGTGGCCGCGAGCCACACGGCGGAGGCGACCGTCACCGTGGTGGAGCTCGCCTCGGACGACCTGAAGGGCAGGATCATCGGGCGCGAGGGTCGGAACATCCGCTCCCTGGAGCACCTGACCGGCGTCGACTTCATCATCGACGACACGCCGCACGCGGTGGTGCTGTCGTCGTTCGACCCACTGCGTCGCGAGGTGGCGCGCATGACGCTCGACCGGCTGATCGAGGACGGCCGCATCCATCCGGCCCGGATCGAGGAGATGTACTACCAGGCGAAGGCTGAGCTCGAGGAGCACGTGGTGCAGGCCGGCGAGCAGGCGGTCTTCGAGGCGAACTGCGGCGAGTTCCACGAGGAGTTGGTTCGCATTCTCGGGCGCCTGCGTTATCGCACCAGCTACGGGCAGAACGTGCTGAAGCACACGCTCGAGGTCGTCCACCTCGGCGGTGTCATGGCGGCGGAGCTCAAGGCCGGCGTGAAGACGACGAAGCGCGCAGCGCTCCTACACGACATCGGCAAAGGCATGAGCCACGAGGTGGACGGCTCGCACGCGCTCATCTCCGCCCAGCTCGCCCGCCGGTACGGCGAGTCGGAAGGTGTCGTGCACGCGATCGAGGCGCACCACTACGAGGTCCAGCCGCAGACCGTCGAAGCCGTCCTCCTCATCACCGCCGACGCGATCTCGGCGTCGCGGCCCGGCGCGCGGGGCGAGAGTCTCGAGAACTACATTCGCCGTCTCGAGGCGCTGGAGGAGATCGCGACCGCCAAGCAGGGCGTGGCGAAGGCCTACGCGTTACAAGCCGGCCGCGAGATTCGCGTCATCGTCGAGCCTTCCGAGGTCGACGACGACGGGGCGGTCCTCCTGTCGCACGAGATTGCACGCGACATCGAGGACCAGCTCGAGTACCCGGGGCAGGTGAAGGTCATCGTGATTCGTGAGAGCCGGGCGATCGAGGTGGCGAAGTAGACACCGCGAACGCGGCTCGGCGGTGGGCTGAGGTGTGGGCGAGCGCGTGGCCTGCTGCGGACGTCGACGCTATCGCCGCGCTCTACGCGCGGGACGCCCTCTTCCACTCTCACCCGTTTCGCGACCGGCAGGATGTACGGGAGTACGTCGTCTGGGTCTTCGGCGACCAGTCGGCGGCCGAGTGCCGCTTCGGAGAGCCGCTCGTCGACGGCGACCGCGCAGCGGTCGAGTGGTGGGGCGTAATCACGAGCGCGTCCGGGAACGTCGAGACCGTCGCTGGGGTGTCGCTCCTCCACTTCGACGAGGACGGGCTGGTCGTCGAGCAGCGTGACGCGTGGGCAGGCGCCGAGGGTCGTCTGGAGCTGCCGGGCTGGGCAGCATGACCGACGCTCTGACGATCTTCCTCTACCGCCTGGACCCCGTCGCCACGGGGTCGATCGTGGCGCACGAGGGGCGGAAGGGGACTCGGCCGCATCTCTTCCGGCGCCTGCACTGCGGTACCCGTCTCGCCTACTCCGAGTTCGAGTAGGGCCGTGGCCCCAGCGGGCTACGATCTTCGACGATGAGGCGCTACCACGTCACGACCTTCGGCTGCCAGATGAACGCGCACGACTCCGAGCGCATCAAGGGGATGCTGGAGTCGCTCGGACTGGGCGAGGCCACTGCGCCCGAGGAGGCCGA
>DATAET010000041.1:0-2121 GCA_036257855.1 Gaiellaceae bacterium
GCAAGCTCGGCAGCGACGATGTTCTTCGCGACGTATCGTGCGGCGTAGGCGGCCGAGCGGTCGACCTTCGTCGCATCCTTGCCCGAGAACGCACCGCCGCCGTGGCGCGCGGCGCCCCCATACGTGTCGACGATGATCTTCCGGCCGGTGAGGCCGGTGTCGCCCATCGGCCCTCCCAACACGAACTTCCCGGTTGGGTTGACGAACACGAAATCGCGATCGTTCATCAAGCGCTTCTCGTCGTAGAAATCGGTCGGCAGGATCGGATGGAGAACGCGCTCGAGGATGTCCGGCTTGATCAGATCCTCGGACGAGATCCCGTCGGAATGCTGCGTCGAGACGAGCACCCGCTCGATCTCGACCGGACGCTGCCGGCCGTCCTCGCCCACCTCGTAGCGAACCGTGACCTGAGCCTTGCCGTCGGGCCGTAAGTACGGCAGCTCTCCCGCCTTGCGCACCTCCGCCAGCCGCTTGCAGATCTTGTGCGCGAGCATGATCGGGAGGGGCATCAGCTCCTTCGTCTCGTTCGTCGCGTAGCCGAACATCATCCCCTGGTCACCGGCACCGATTCGGTCCAGTGGGTCGGAGTCGCCCGGGTCGTGCTGCACCTCGTACGACGAGTCGACACCCTGTGCAATGTCCGGCGACTGCTCGTCGATCGCGACCACGATCCCGCACGTCGTCGCGTCGAAGCCCCACTCCGAATGCGTGTAGCCGATGTCGGAGATACGCTCGCGAACGAGCTTCGGAATGTCGACGTATGTCTCGGTCGAGATCTCTCCCGCGACGACAACGAGCCCCGTGGTGATCAGCGTCTCGCACGCGACCCGACCGTTGGGGTCGTCGCGTAGAACCGCGTCGAGGACGCTGTCGGAGATCTGGTCGGCGATCTTGTCGGGATGTCCTTCGGTAACGGACTCTGAGGTGAAGAGGAATTCGCGCGCCATGGCGCGACAGGCTACACGGGACGTCACCCGCTGCGACCGAAGACTCCCCGGAGGACTAGCGGTGGGTAATGCGGACCGAGACGCGGCTGTCAGGGCCGGCAGGGGCGCCGTACGCGACGAGCGTCCCAAGGCGGTCCAGCTTCTGGCCCTGCTGCCGCGACGAGGCCGAGCCGCCGAGCAACTGCGAGAGCACCTGGACGATCGGCGCAAGCCGTTTGACATCCGCATAGGCGAGCCAGGTGACTGCCGCCGGAGCGCCGGCCGCCGCGAGCGCGTCCTTGAAGGCCTTGTCGTCGACGAGCGAGCCGCCGCTCGTGGACGGCACGGTCGAGGCATTCGTCAGGTACACGCGCTTGCCGCGCTGGAAGACCTTGAGTTGCAGGACGTTGCCCGCCTTCGCGCTGAGGTTCGCGGCAACGGTTCGGAACGTCCGGGCGGTCGCAGCCGGGTTCGGGCTCTCGACCTCGAGCACGAGCGTCGGCAGAAGTGTGCTCTGGGTGACGTAGTACACGCCCTCGCCGCGAAGGGCGGGCGCAAGCTGCGCCGCGGTGACGCCCGTGTACTCCTTCAGCTCGGCGAGTGCGTCACTGAGGGACGATCTGCCGGCGATCCGCTTCAACGCGACGTTCGCGTCCTTGAAGCTGACGGCGACAAGCGCTCCCGACGGGACGTCGCGGAGAAGCTGCGGCCGATAGGCAGCGCGCACCTGCTTCGGCGTGCCGGCGCGTGCGTCGAGCCGGACCGCGTCTCCCTGCGAAGTCACCTGAGCGGTGAGCCAACGCGGCGAGCCGAGCAGCTGGGTGACCGAACTGGCCTTGTCCGAGACACCTCCGAGCCGAGAGCCGTCCACGAACGCGGCAGCGAGCGAGCTCGAGTCGAGCCGTCCCGTCGCCGATTGAAACGCAGGCACGTCCGCGAGAGACCGACCCGACTGGGCACTCCGAACGGCGGCGAACGCCTCTGCCGAATCGGCGACGACAGACCAGTCCCCGACACGCTCGACCGTGTAGTGCTCGTCGCCCTGAACGAACTTCGAGGCGAGCGAGCGGAGCTTCGCCTCGTCGTTCGTCTTGACGATCGCGATCGCTTCAGGCTTGCCCTGCTCGACCCCGAGCACGGCGAGATTGAGCTGGTCGCCGATCGCAGGCTTGATCGTCTGGGCGTAGTCCGCTCC
>DATAET010000042.1:0-3915 GCA_036257855.1 Gaiellaceae bacterium
CCACGCACCGAACTTCGCTCAGGGTGCGGCGCTCATGATGCGGTTCGCGGAGGAGGCCGCGAGGGTGTTCCCGCGAGCGGAGATCGTCGAGCTGCATTCGGAGACGAAGCGGGACGCACCGTCGGGAACCGCGAAGGCCACCGCGTCGCGGATGGGCACCGGCCCGACGATCCACTCCGTGCGACTCCCCGGGCTCGTCGCGCACCAGGAGGTCGTGTTCGGCGGGATGGGGGAGACGCTCACCATCCGGCACGACACGACGTCACGCGAGGCGTTCGTGCCGGGCGTGCTGCGCGCGGTCGACTCGGTGCGGGCGCTCCCGCCCGGTCTCACCGTCGGGCTCGACGCACTGCTGTGATCAGGTTCGTCGTCGGCGATCTCACCGAGCAGCACGTGGATGCGATCGTCAACGCCGCAAACGAGCAACTCGTGGCGGCGGCGGGCGTCTGCGGCGCGATCCGGCGGGCGGGAGGCGAGGAGATCTTCGAGGAGTGCGCCCGCCTCGGAGGCTGCGCGACAGGGGACGCGAAGGCGACGGGCGCCGGGCGTCTGCCGGCGCGCTACGTCGTGCACGCGGTCGGCCCCGTCTGGCAGGGCGGAGCGCGCGGGGAGGCGGAGCTGCTCGCGTCCGCCTATCGCCGCGCACTCGACGTCGCCGAGGGGCTCGGGTGCCGCACGATCGCCTTCCCGGCGCTCTCGACCGGCATCTACGGGTATCCAGCCGAGCTCGCCGCGCCGGTCGCCGTGGCTGGTGTGCGCGAGCGCGAAGACCGCTTCGACGAGATCCGGTTCGTCTTCCTCGACGAGGAAGTGCGTGATCTCTTCGCGCGCCTCTAGCGAGCGAGCCCCCTGATCGCGGCGAGCAGCTCCTGGTGTCGCCGCTCCTCGTCCGCGACCGAGGTCGCTGAAGTCGGGCTTCCCGATGACCATCGCGACATGGGCATGACGAGTCCGTCGACGAACGACGTTATGAGCGCGGCGAACGCCAGGCCCATCACGAAGGCGACGGCGAGCTCCACGAGATTGCCGCGCATGAGGAAGTCTCGAAATTCCCTGAGCATGTGCCTGCCTCCCCGTGGCGTAGGATGACCGAGGTGCTGGGAGAGATCCTGACCGCCATCGCCACGCCCTTCAAGGCGGGCGGTTCCCTCGACCTGGGCGCGTTCCGCGTGCTGGCCGCCCATCTTGTCGCGAACGGGTCGGACGGCCTCGTCGTCACCGGGACGACGGGCGAGTCGCCGACGCTCACGGACGACGAGCGGTTCGCGCTGTTCGAGGCGGCGGTCGACGAGGTGGGCGACCGGGCCACCGTCGTCGCGGGCACGGGCACGTATTCGACCGACCATTCGATCCACCTCACGAAACGTGCGCACGAGCTCGGCGTGGACGGCTTCCTCGTCGTCACGCCCTACTACAACAAGCCCCCGGCCCGCGGCATCGTCCGGCACTTCCAGGAGATCGCCGCGGTGACTGACCGTCCGATCGTCGTCTACAACATCCCAGCACGCGTCGTCCTCAACCTCGAGCCCACGACGATCGCGGAGCTCGCGACGATCCCGAACGTGCGCGCCGTGAAGCAGGCGAACGCGGACCTCGAGCAGGCGCGGGCGATCGTCGAGCTGGGCCTCGACCTCTACGCGGGGGACGACGACATCGTCTTACCGTTCCTCGAGGTCGGCGGGGTCGGCGGCGTCTGCGTCCACACGCACGTGGTCGGGCCGCAGGTGAAGGAGATGGTCAGGCTCTTCCGCGAGGGCGACGTCGATGGCGCCCGTGCCCTCGACCGAGAACTCGCGCCCTCCATCGAGCTCCTCCGCGTCGCCCCGAACCCGATCGCGATCAAGTGTGCGCTCAACCTGCTCGGACACGACGTCGGCGGGCTGCGGCTCCCTCTCGTCGAGGCGAACGACGAGGAGCGTGAAGCCGTCCGCGGCTGCCTCGAGCGGCTCGGACTCCTCGCCCCGGTCGCCGCGTAACGGCCGCCTCCGGGCGCCGGCCGTAGACTCAGTCGGATGAGCGAGACCTTGCGCATCATCCCGCTCGGCGGCCTCGGCGAGGTCGGCAAGAACACGACCGTGTACGAGACCGCCGGGGAGATCCTCATCGTCGATGCCGGGCTCGCTTTCCCCCGCGACGAGCACCTCGGAGTCGACCTGCTGCTGCCGGACTTCGGCTACCTGGCGGGGCGTCGCGTGCGCGCGGTCGTCCTCACGCACGGTCACGAGGACCACGTCGGCGGGCTGCCCTACCTCCTCCGCGAGGTCGACGTCGACGCCGTGATCGCGACGACGCTCACCCTCGCGCTCGTCAAGTCGAAGCTGGACGAGCACGGCCTCGCGCAGAAGGCGGAGCTCCTCGACGCAGCGCCGGGAGACGCGCCGCTCGAGCTCGGTCCCTTCCGCGTCGAGCTCGTGCGCGTGGCGCACTCGATCCCCGACTCGACGGCGCTCGTGATCGAGACCGCGGCCGGCCGCGTCGTCCACACCGGCGACTGGAAGCTCGACCACACACCGGTCGACGGACTGAAGACGGACGTGGGCACGCTCGCGGAGATCGGGAACCGCGGCGTCGACCTGCTCCTCGGCGACTCCACGAACGCGGAGCGCCCCGGGCACACCGGGTCCGAGCGCCTCGTCGGGGAGGCGTTCCGCGCGATCTTCCCCCTGCGCCGGGGGAAGATCCTCGTGGCCTCGTTCGCGTCGAACATCCATCGGATGCAGCAGGCCGCAGACGTCGCGGTCGAGTGCGGACGGAAGGTCGTCGTCGTCGGCCGCTCGATGCGGAAGAACCTGAACATCGCGCGCAATCTCGGCTACGTGTCGTTCCCGGAGGATGCCCTCGTCAACCCGGACGAGGCGGCGGAGCTTCCCCCGGAGCAGGTGCTCGTCCTCTGCACGGGCAGCCAGGGCGAGCCGATGTCGGCACTCACCCGCATCGCCTACGGCGACCACAAGGCCGTGTCGGTGCAGCCGGGCGACACCGTCGTCATCTCCGCGAAGCCGGTTCCGGGGAACGAGCTCCGCGTCCACGACTCGATCAACCAGCTCGCGCGGGCCGGCGCCGAGGTGCTGCACGAGGAGATCGCCCCGGTCCACGTCTCCGGGCACGGCTACCAGGAGGAGCTGCGGACGATGCTCTCGCTCCTCCGTCCGCGCCATGTCATGCCGATCCACGGCGAATACCGGATGCTCGCGGCCCACGCGAAGCTCGCCCGCGAGTCGGGCGTTCCCGAGGAACGGATCCTGATCGCAGAGAACGGGTCTGTCGTCGAGCTCGCCCACGGGACCGCACGGATCGTCGACAAGGTCGAGTCGGGCGTGACGTTCGTCGACGGGCTCCGGGTCGGAGACGTGAAGGACGTGGCGCTCCGGGATCGCCGGCGGCTGGCCGACGACGGTGTCCTGATCGTCGTTACGACGCTCGCGTCGTCCGACGGGGGCGAGATCGCTCCCCCGGAGCTCATCGCGCGTGGCTTCGCGGAGTCGGACGACCTCATCGGCGAGCTCCGTGAGGAGGCCGATCGCGTCGTCCGGGAGCTCGCGAACGGGCACATCACCGAGATCAAGCTCCTGCAGGAGCACATCCACGACGCCGTCGGCCAGATCGTCTACGACCGGACGCGCCGCCGCCCCATGGTTCTTCCCGTGGTGATCGAGGTCTGATGCCGGGCTGGCAGTCAGTGATCGAGAGCAACGCGGCGAGCGAGCTCACGGCTCGACGGCTGGTCGCGCAGCTCCGCGCCTGCGAGGCCGCGTCGCTCGCGTTCTGTCGGCTGCTGGAGCGCTGGGGGAGGGGGGACGCCGTTCCCGCGACCGCCGGGGCCAGGCAGGCAGCGCTCAGGCGCGCCGCCGACCGGGTCGAGACGGCCCTTGCGGGCCTCGAGCGACCGCTCTCGCAGTACCTCCTGGAGCTCGA
>DATAET010000043.1:0-7846 GCA_036257855.1 Gaiellaceae bacterium
GGGCGAACCTCCCAGCATGCGTCGCTTCGCCGTCGCAGGCGTCGCGGTGTCCATTGCCGCCCTTGCACTCGCTCCGAGCGGGGTCGCGGCCAGTGCTCGCGTCGCTGCGCTGCAGATCGGGCTCCGCGCCCACGGGTTTCATCCCGGTCCCGTCGACGGCGTGCGCGGGCCGCGCACGACGCGGGCGCTCATCGCCTTCCAGCACGCTCGAGGTGTGCGTGCGACGGGGCGGCTCGGGCGGGCGACGAGGCGCGCTCTCGGCCGGCGGGGCCGACCCCTACTCGGCCAACGCGAGCTGGGACCCGGCGCGATCGGGTGGGACGTCGCGGTCCTGGAGTTCCGGCTCCGACACTATGGCCTCGGAGGACGAGCGGTCGACGGGCGCTTCACGCTCGGCACCGCTGTCGCACTCAGCCGCTACCAGCGGCGCCGCGGCCTCGATCCGGACGGGATCGCAGGCCCGAACACCTATCGGGCGCTCGCAGGCAGAGCGCCGACGATCTGGCACGTCGTCGCCCCCGGCGAAAGCTTCTTCTCGATCGCCGCCCGCTACCACGTGAGCCCGTGGCGGCTCGCACGGCGGAACTCGATCCCGCTGACGAGCATCATCGTCCCTGGCCAGCGCCTCGTGCTCCCACAGGGTGCGCGCCTCACCGCTCCGACGGGCGCAGGCCCGCCCGCCAGTAGGGGCTCCGTGCGATCGGCCATCGACTACTGGTCGCGCGTCTACGGCGTCGATCCTGCGCTCGCCCGTGCGCTCGCGTGGATGGAGTCGGGATTCCAACAGGACGTCGTCTCGAACGTCGGCGCGATCGGGGTCATGCAGCTCCTGCCGGAGACATGGGAGTTCGTCGATGTAGTGCTCCTCGGGGCTCGCACGCCGCGCACGTACCAAGGGAACGTGCGGGCGGGCGTCCGCTACCTCCGCTGGCAGCTCGACGAGTTCGCCGGAGATCGCCGGCTCGCACTGGCGGGCTGGTATCAGGGCGCGAGAGCGGTGCGCGAGCGCGGCCTCTTCGACGACACGAAGGAGTTCGTGCGGATCGTGCTGGCGCTCTACGGCACGGTCTGAGCCTCTTCGTCCTCGCCGAGCGCGCTCGCAGGCGCGTCCCACAGCTCGAGCGCCCGTCCGCGCTCGACCGCATCGATGAAGTGGGATCGTCTCTCTGCCTCTGCCTCTGCCTCTGACCGTGACGGTGCCGGACGGCAGGTCCCCGCGCACGGCGACGCTAGCGCTGCGCGCGAACCAGCTCGTTCAGCGGATGCGCCCGTGGGTCGAGCACGTTCGCGGCCTGCTCCCCCGCCGTCACGGGGAGCTCGGCCGGATCCAGCAGCCCGACCTGCGCGAGGAGCGACGCCTGGTCCCAGTAGATGTGCTCGTGCGCGACCTTGCCGTCCTCGAACTTCACGACGACGCAGAAGGCGAGCTGCACCTGCCTCCCCGTCGGCGCGACCCCCGGCAGGAGCTGATCCATCCCGATGTCGTGTGTGAACGATAGGACGAGCTCGTCGACGACTTGGTCCTCGCCCACGGTCCGCGAAACGGGCGTGATCTCGACGTCCTTGGGCCACTTGCCGATGAAGTGGTCTCCGTAGAACTGGCGTACTCCCTCGAAGCCGACGCCGCCCGTCATCACGGGCACGTGGTTCACGTACGGGTCGTCGGTCATCGTCGCCATGGTCGCGTCGAGATCCATGTCGACGAACTCCGCCGCCACGTGGTCGTCGAAGACCGCCCCCAAGTCGTGCTCCGTCATCGCCGGGACGGTACCTCGTAGTCGCTTGACATGTCACACGGCCTTGTGACTGAATCCCGGCGTGCTGCTGCGCGAGGTCGAGTACGCACGCCCGGCGACTGTCGAGGAAGCGATCTCGCTCCTCGCAACGTACGACGGCGCACGGCCGCTCGCCGGCGGTCAGACGCTCGTGAACGTCATGAAGGCGCGTGCCGCCGCGCCGGACCTGCTCGTCGACCTCGGCGATCTCGCGGACCTGAGGGAGATCGGCTTCTCGTCCGACGGGATGCTCGAGATCGGTGCGATGGTCACGTACGCGCAGGTCATGGCCTCGTCGGAGGTCGAGGTGTCGCGGCCGATCCTCGCGGAGGTCGCGGCCACGATCGGGGACGTCCAGGTGCGTAACCGCGGCACCGTGGGCGGCAACGTGTGCGTCAGCGACCCGACGAACCACCTGCCGCCGCTCCTCGTCGCCCTCGGCGCGACGTTCACGATCCGGAGCCGGGACGGCGAGCGCACGGTGCCCGCGGAGGAGTTCTTCCTCGGCGTGTACATGACCGCCGTGGGCGAGGGCGAGCTCCTGACGAAGGTGAACGTCCCCCCGTCGAGCGGCGCGGGCGACGGCTTCGCCGGGCTCACGATCGGCAAGCACGGCACGTACATCGTCAACGCCGCTGCGAGCGTCGCGGGGGACACCGCGCGGATCGCCATAGGCTGCGTCGCCGCCTCGCCCGCACGTGCGACGGCGATGGAGGACCGCCTCGCGGGCAGCGGCTTCTCGGAGGACGCGGTGCGCGCCGCTGCGGAAGGCCTGGGAGCGCTCCTCGATCCTCCCTCGGACGTCCACGGCTCGGCCGACTACCGGCGTCACCTCGCGGAGGTGTCGGCGGTCCGAGCGGTGCTACAGGCGGCGCGGAGGAGGAAGTAGTGGGGGCGCCCGCCACGAGTCGTTCCGTCTCGGTCGAGGTGAACGGCGAGCAGATCGAGCTCGAGGTGCCCACCCGGCGGCTCCTCGTCCACTTCCTCCGCGACGACCTCGGCCTCACCGGGACGCACATCGGCTGCGACACGGGAAACTGCGGCGCGTGCACCGTGCACGTGGACGGCGAGCCCGTGAAGAGCTGCATGCTGCTCGCGGTCCAGGCCGAGGGAGCGAAGATCACGACCGTCGAAGGCCTCGCGGCGGACGGCGAGCTGACGACACTCCAGGCGGCGTTCAACGAGCACCACGCGCTGCAGTGCGGCTACTGCACCCCGGGGATGCTGATGAGCGCGACCGCGCTCCTCGCCCGGAACCCGAGCCCCTCGGAGGAGGACGTCCGCTACGCCCTGCAGGGCAACATCTGCCGCTGCACGGGGTACGTGAATATCGTCGACGCCGTCGTCGCGGCCGGGAACAGCAGATGACGGTCGTCGAGGAACCCACGACCCTGAAGAAGGGCTTCGTCGGGCAGTCCATCCCGCGCAAGGAGGACAGGCGCCTCGTCCAGGGGCAGGGGACGTTCTTCGATGACGTTCGGCGCCACGGGATGGGCTATGTGCACTTCGTCCGCTCGCCGTACGGCCACGCGAAGATCGTCTCGATCGACGTGTCCAAAGCGCTCGCGCTCGAGGGCGTGTACGGGACGATCACCGGGGACGAGGTCGCGATCCACACGGATCCGTTCTTCGAGATGTCGGTCGAGCCCGGTGGGAACATCAAGGACTACGCGCTCGCCGTCGGCCGCGTGCGGCACATGGGCGAGCCGGTTGCCGCCGTGTGCGCCGCCACGCGGGAGCTCGCCCGCGACGCCGCCGAGCTGATCGAGGTCGAGTACGACGCGCTCCCGGTCCTCGTGGACGCCGAGGTGGCGCTCGAGAACGCGGTGATCCTGCACGACGACGCCGGCTCGAACATCGTGTGGTCCGGCGTCTTCGACTGGGGCGACTTCGACGCCGCTCTCGCGGACGCGGACCACGTCGTGAAGATCGACCGCCTCCATTTCCACCGCTTCTCCTCGACGCCGCTCGAGTGTGCGGGCGCCCTCGTCGAGTACGACAAAGGCACCGGCGAGTGGACGCTTACGTGCAACCACCAGATGCCGGGTGTCGGCGCGATCTGGATGGCGCCCGCGCTCCGGGTCGGCATCGACAAGCTCCGCTTCGTCACGCACGACATCGGCGGGGGTTTCGGCAACAAGATCTGCCTGCATCCGCAGTACGTCGTCCTCTGCCTCCTGTCGCGGAAGCTCGGGCGCCCCGTCCAGTGGACGGAGTGGCGCACCGACCAGCACATGGCGAACGCGCACGGCAACGAGCGCACCTTCCTGGACATCGAGGTGGCGGTGAAGGCCGACGGCGAGATGACCGGCTTCAAGGTCAGGGCCCTCGACGACTGCGGCGCCTTCCCGCGGTACGAGCCGCTCGGCTGCATCATCTGGGCGCAGGTCACGCCCGGGATGTACGCCTGGCGAAACGTCCGGGTCGACTTCACACAGGTCTGCACGAACAAGTCGCCGGTCTCACCGAACCGCGGCTACTCGCGCATGCAGCACCTTTGGCTCACCGAGCGGATCGTCGACATCGTCGCGGCCGAGCTCGGGCTCGACCCCGTCGCGGTGCGCAAGCGCAACTACGTGAGGGCCGAGCAGATGCCGTACGAGACCCCGAACGGCTGCGTGTACGACTCCGGCGATTACGCAGCCGCCCTCGACATCGCGCTCGAGCTCATCGACTACGGCTCGGTCGAGGACCGCCGCAAGGAGGCGGCGGAGCGGGGGAAGCTCCTCGGCTTCGGCATCGGCTCGACGCTCGACTCGGGAACGAACAACTTCGGCCAGTCGACGCTCCTGAACCCGGAGCTCCAGTTCTCGGGGAACAACGAGGCGGCGTCCGTCAAGCTGGACATCTTCGGCGAGGTCGTCGTCACGCTCGGCACCGTCCCCCAAGGACAGGGGCACGAGACCACTGCGGCGCAGGTCGTCGCGGACATCCTCGGCTGCTCGCCCGACCAGGTGAACGTGCGACGAGGCCACGACACATGGTTCAACTCCCACGCCGGTTTCTCGGGGACGTATGCGAGCCAGTTCGCCTTCACGGGCCTCGGCGCCGTGAAGGGCGCTGCCGAGCTCGTCCGCGACGAGATGATCCAGCTCGCCGCGGCCGTCCTGCAGGCACCGCCCGAGGCGATCGAGCTCGCGGACGGATTCGCCCGGATCAAGGACGGGCCGGAGGAGGCCGCACTCCCGTTCATGGCGCTCGGCGCGATCATCAACGCGAACAACGCCTTCCTCCCGCCGGACTTCAACCCGACTCTGAACCACCGATACGTCTGCCGCCCCTACTTCGGGATGGTCGACACTGAGAAGAAGACAGGGCAGCTGACGCTGACGTACGCGACGCAGATCCACGCGGCGGTCGTCGAGATCGACCCGGAGACGGGCGAGGTCGACGTCGTCGACTACGCGGCGGTGGACGACTGCGGGGTCCGGATCAACCCGCAGATCGTCGAGGGCCAGGTGCACGGGGCGACGGCCCACGCCATCGGCGCCGCGCTCTACGAGGAGTTCGTCTACGACGAGGAGGGGACGCTCCTCACCGCCAACTTCTACGACTACCACGTGCCGCACGCGCTGGACATGCCCCCGCTGAAGACCGGCGCGATGGAGTCGCCGTCCCCGGTCGCGCCGCTCGGCGCGAAGGGGATGGGCGAGGGCGGTGGCGGCGGGATCCACTGCATCTGCTCCGCGATCCAGGACGCGCTGCGCGCGGCCGGGCGCGCGATCGTCTACAACAGCTGCAACCCGCCCCATAGGGTGTGGTGGATGCTCCAGGACCCGGAAGCGACCCGCGCGAACGTAACGGTGACGTCGAGGTGATCGTCTCGGGCACGAAGGAGCTCGCGGCGCCGCGAGAGAGGGTCTGGAGCGTGATCAACGAGCCCGCGGAGATGGCGAGGCTCATCCCCGGGGTGGAGTCGTTCGAGATCACAGACGAGACGCACTGGACGGCCAAGGTCAAGGTTCCCCTCGGGCTCGGCGGGCTCAAGATGACCATGAATTTCGAGAAGCTCGAGGAGCGAGCACCGGAGTTCGCCTCGATGCGCGCCAAGGGCCAGGGCGTGGGTGCGCTCATGGACATGAAGACGTCGTTCACGCTCTCGGAAGCCGGCCAGGGGACGTCGATGGCGTGGGAGGCCGACGTCAAGATCGCCGGCCCCGTCGGCGCGATGGGGCAGCGCGTGCTGCAGCCGATCGTGAACCAGCAGGTCACGCAGGTGCTCGAGGCCCTCGAGAAGCGCGTCGAGGCCACCTCAAGCTCCGCCGCATAGGGCACTGTCGTCGTGCCGCAAGCGTTTCGCGTCGGGGTGATGCAGCTGACCATGGAGCCGCTCGAGGAGATGCTCGAGTCGGCGCGCGTCATGGACCGGGCCGGGCTGGACACGATCTGGCTCGCCGAGGCCTACCCCTGGTGGCGGAAGCACGGCATGGAGGCCCGCTCCTCGACCGTCGTGTCCGCGCTCATGGCCCGCGGGACGGAGCGGCTCACGATCGGTTGGGGGATCATCTCGCCGTTCACGCGCCATCCGGTGCAGGTCGCGATGGACGCGCGGGTCGTGCAGGAGGCGGCCGGGCCCGGGCGGTTCATACTCGGGTTCGGGACCTCGAAGATCTTCCTCAACAACATCCGCGCGCAGACGTCGAAGACGCTCGGCCCCATGCGGGACGCGGTCACGATCGTGCGCGGCGTTCTCGGCGGTGAGCCGTTCCGCTACGACGGGGACACGTGGAGCGCGGACGTTCCAGGTCTCAGCCCAGATGCGGAGACGCCCCGCGACGTCCCGCCCGTGTACGTGGCCGCGACCGCGCCGAAGATGCAGGCCCTCGCCGGCGAGATCGGCGACGGATGCCTCACGCCGTCGATCACGACGCCCGCGTTCGTCCGCTACACCCGCGAGAACGTCGCAGCGGACATCGACATCGGCTGCACGGTCGTCGCCTCCGTCCACGAGACCGACCGCGAGGCCGGCCGCGACGGCGCCCGCGAGATCGCGGGCATGTATCTCGCGAACAAGTTCCAGAACATCCGCGGTGCGGCGGACACGTTGCTCGAGTTGGCCGGTATCGAGAGGGAGGAGCTCGCGCCGGTCGCCGAGGCCATGGAGCGGGGTGGCCGGCTCGCGGCGAAGGCCGAAGTGAGCGATTCGCTGCTCGACCGCTGCAAGCCCATCGCCGGCACGCCGGCCGACTGCATCGCGGCGATCGAGGAATACCGCGAGGCGGGCTGCACGCACGTCATGCTCGAGCTCTGGGGCGACCGCCGCCACCACCAGATCCGGCTCTTCGGGGAGAGCGTTCTCCCATACTTCCGGTCGTGAGCGAGTACGACGCGGCCGCATTCGACTCGTTCGGGCAGCTGGCTGGGAGGTCGCGGCGGCCGGTTACGAGTCCTTCACGGCGACCACGAGCCAGGCCTCGCAGCCACTCCTGGATGCCGCGCGTGTGGGCGCCGGCTCCCGAGTCCTCGATCTCGGGACAGGGCCGGGAGACGTGGCCGCGCACGCTGCGGAGCGGGGCGCCGCTGCGGTTGGGATCGACGTCGCAACGGCGATGATCGATCTTGCGCGGCGGAGGCATCCGGGGTCGACGTTTCAGGTGGCCTCGGCCACGGAGCTGCCGTTCCCCGAGGCATCGTTCGACGCAGTCGTCGGCAACCTCCTGATCCTGCACGTTGGCCAGCCCGAGCTCGTCGCGCGCGAGTCGGTTCGGGTGCTCGTGCCGGACGGCCGGCTCGCGCTGTCGACCTGGGATGCCCCAGAGCGGTCACCTCTCTTCGCCGCGCTGATCACGGCCATCGGCGACGCCGACGTCCCTCCTCCCGCAGACCTCCCCAGCGGACCATCGTTCTTCCGGTTCGCGGACGACGACGAGTTCACGAGGCTCTTCGTCGACGCCGGCCTCTCGGACGTCCGGATCGGAATCACCGAGGTCGTGTTCGACTTCGGCAGCATCGACCAGCTCTTCACGGCGTTCCTCGAGGGGACGGTGCGCGTAGGCGGAACGCTGCGTGCGGCGACCACGCAGCAACGTGATCGGATTCGAGTGCAAGTCGAAGGCGCGCTGTCCTCGTAC
>DATAET010000044.1:0-4193 GCA_036257855.1 Gaiellaceae bacterium
GCCCTGGCTCGAGCGGCTCGACGCCAGAGCACACAAGGGCGCCGAGATACCCGCCTAGAGCGCGCTACGCAGCTGCGGCCGCGCGCTCGGCCAGCACGCCGCGGAGGTACTGCCCGGTCGCCGACTCTTCGACGTCAGCGACGTCCTCAGGCGTACCGGTCGCGATCACCTCGCCGCCCTCGTCGCCGCCCTCGGGACCGAGGTCCACGATCCAGTCCGCCTGCTTGATGACGTCGAGGTTGTGCTCGATGACCAGCACCGTGTTGCCCGAGTCGACGAGGCGCTGGAGCACCTCGAGCAGCTTCTCGATGTCGGCGAAGTGGAGCCCGGTCGTGGGCTCGTCGAGGATGTACAGCGTCTTGCCGGTCGCGACCTTCGAGAGCTCGGCCGCGAGCTTGACCCGCTGCGCCTCGCCTCCCGAGAGCGTCGTCGCCGGCTGACCGAGCTTGATGTAGTCGAGCCCGACGTCGTGCAGCGTCTGCAGGCGCCGACGGATCTTCGGGATCTTCGCGAAGAACTCGAGCGCCTCCTCGACCGACATCTCGAGCACGTCCGAGATCGACTTCCCCTTGAAGCGCACCTCGAGCGTCTCGCGGTTGTAACGGTGCCCGTGACACGTCTCGCAGGGGACGTATACGTCGGGCAGGAAGTGCATCTCGATCTTGATCGTCCCGTCCCCCTTGCACGCCTCGCAGCGACCGCCGCGGACGTTGAACGAGAAGCGGCCGGGCTTGTAGCCGCGAACCTTGGCCTCCGGGGTCAGCGAGTACAGCTCGCGCACGTGGGTGAAGAGATCCGTGTACGTCGCCGGGTTCGACCGTGGCGTGCGCCCGATCGGGCTCTGGTCGATCTCGATGACCTTGTCGAAGCAGTCGATGCCCTCGACGCTCTCGTGCTCGCCCGGCTTCACGCGCATCCGGTTCAGCCTGTTCGCGAGGGCCTTGTAGAGGATCTCGTTCACGAGCGTCGACTTGCCCGACCCCGAGACGCCCGTGACCGCGATGAAACGGCCAACCGGGAAGTCGACGTCGATCCCCTTCAGGTTGTGCATCGCGGCCCCGCGCACCGAGAACCAGCCGCGCTCGTCGTCGTCGCGCCGAGGGGGCACCAGGATCCGCCGAGCGCCGCTCAGGAACTCGCCCGTGACCGAGCCTGCCGTCGTCGCGATGTCGTCGGCCGTGCCCTCGGCGACGACCTCGCCGCCGTGCTCCCCCGCCCCGGGCCCGAGGTCGACCACCCAGTCCGCCGCGCGCATCATCTGCTCGTCGTGCTCGACGACGAGCACGGTGTTCCCGACGTCGCGTAGGCGCTCGAGGGTGGCGATCAGCCTGCCGTTGTCGCGCTGGTGGAGCCCGATCGACGGCTCGTCCAGGATGTAGAGCACCCCGACGAGCTGCGAGCCGATCTGCGTCGCCAGACGGAGGCGCTGCGCCTCCCCGCCCGAGAGCGTCTTGGCAGCCCGGTCGAGCTGGAGATAGCCGACCCCGACGTTCTCGAGGAACGTGAGCCGCTCGCGTACCTCCTTGAGGATGCGCCGGCCGATGAGCTCCTCGGTCTTCGTCAACTCGAGCTCGTCGACGAAGCGCAGCGCCGTCGTCACGGACATCTGCGTGAACCCGTGGATCGAGCGGTCCCCGATCGTGACGGCGAGCACCTCCGGCTTGAGGCGCGCGCCGTTGCACTCCGGGCACGGGCGGAAGCTCATGTACTCCTCGATCCGGTCCCGTGCCTGCGACGAGTCCGTCTCGCGATAGCGGCGCTGCAGGTTGTTCAGGAGCCCCTCGAAAGCCATCGTGTACTGCCGCTTGCGCCCCATCCGGTTGCGATAGGTCACGAAGATCCGCTCCCCGCCCGTCCCGTGCAGGAACCGGTCCTGTTGCTCGGGCGTAAGCTCCCGCCAGGGGAGGTCGAGCGGGATCTCGTACCGCTCCGCGATCGCCTCGATCACGGAGTCGTAGAAGCTTTGGCTCCCGATCGTCCACGGAACGAGCGCGCCCTCCTCGATCGACAGCGACGTGTCGGGGACGAGGAGATCAGGGTCGATCTCCAGCTGCGCGCCGAGGCCCGTGCACCGTGGGCACGCGCCGTGCGGCGAGTTGAACGAGAACACGCGCGGCTCGAGCTCGGCGAGCGAGACACCGTGATCAGGGCAAGCCAGATTCTCCGAGAACGTCAGCGAGTCTCCGTCGACGACGTCGATGACGACGAGACCCTCGGCGAGCGACGTCGCGGTCTCGATCGACTGGGTCAGCCGCTGCCGCAGATCCGGCTTCATCACGAGCCGGTCGACGACGACCTCGATCGTGTGCTTGAACTTCTTGTCGAGGACGATCTCCTCCTCGAGCAGGCGCTGTTCGCCGTCGACCTTGACGCGCGTGAAGCCGTCGCGGCGCAGCTCCTCGAGTACGTCCTTGTACTCGCCCTTGCGGTCGCGCACGACCGGGGCGTTCACCGTGAACCTCGTCCCCTCGTCGAGGCGCAGGACCTGCTCGACGATCTGGTCGAGCGACTGCCCCGCGATGGGGCGCCCGCAGACAGGACAGTGCGGCCGGCCGATTCGCGCGTAGAGGAGGCGCAGGTAGTCATAGATCTCCGTGACCGTGCCGACCGTCGAGCGCGGGTTCCGGGACGTCGTCTTCTGGTCGATCGAGATCGCCGGCGACAGCCCGTCGATGGAGTCGACGTCCGGCTTCTCCATCATCTGCAGAAACTGCCGCGCGTACGCGGAGAGCGACTCGACGTAGCGGCGCTGCCCTTCGGCGTAGATGGTGTCGAACGCGAGCGAGGACTTCCCCGAGCCCGAGAGCCCGGTGACGCACACGAGCGCGGTCCGGGGAATGCGGACCGTGACGTTCTTCAGGTTGTGCTCGCGGGCGCCGTGGACGACGAGCTCGTCAGCCATAGGCGCGTCATTGTACCGAGGCGAACAGACGTTCGATGGCGTCGAGCGACCGGGCTTGGAATGCTCCCGGAGTCAGCTTCCGAAGGAGGTGTGGAATGGCTGACGCCGGACTCTTCATCGGCTGGGGCGAGGTCGTCCGCGGGCGCGAGAGCGAGGCCGTCGAGCTCTTCAACGAGGCGCTCGGCTACTACGCGAGGCTCCAAGAAGAGGGGACGATCGACAGCTTCGAGCCCGTCTTCCTCGAGCCGCACGGCGGCGATCTCAACGGCTTCGTCCTCGTTCGTGGCGATGCCGAGAGGCTCGCTGAGCTGCGGGTGAGCGACGAGTTCACGCAGTTCTCCCTCCGAGCGACCCTGATCGTGGACGGCTTCGGAGTCGTCGGGGCGGACATGGCCGAGCGGCTCCAGCGACAGATGGAGTTCTACGTCGAGCAGATCGGCGCGTTCGCGTAACAGTGCGCAACGAAGGCGGCGTGCACGGAAATCGCGCACGCCGCCTTCGTCCTGCCGCTCCCCTTCCCCGGTTCAGCCGAGTCGCGCTAGCCCGCGGTCTCCTTCACCTGACCGCGGATCTCACCGGCGAGGTTCTTCGGCGTGTGGACGTTGACGTAGGTCGCCCCCTTTTCAAGGTCGCCTTCGACGCTGCGCGCGATCGCCGCTTTTCCCGTCTGACCGCTCCTGCACGGCGCGCAGAGCGCGACGAGCACGTTTCCGGCCTTGCCGGGCTTGCCCAGGTGGATATGCGCTTGCACTGCCTTGCCCGACAGGTGCGAGAACGTCAGCTTCCACGTCATGCGCACGAGCCCGGTCTTGGGCTCGACCGTCGTCGCCGTGAACGTCCCCGTCGCGGATGCGGGCACACCCTTCGGCTTCGGCACCTCGGCGCCGGCCGTCAAGCTCGCCTTGAACTTGTAGGTCTCGGTCGCAGTCGCGGCGGTGGCAAGCCCGACGACGGCGAGCGCGACGACTACTGCCGCCGCGAGTGACTTCACCATGCGGTCCTCCTCGGTCGCTCTACCCCGGTCCTTCGGGCCGGAGGCGAGACCGGTTTGCGAGTCAGCGGCGAGTCAGCGGCGCGCCGCGCGCCAGCGTCCGAAGATCAGGCCGCCGACGGTGAACCCGAGGCCGAACGTGCCGAGGGCGAACGCTCCGATGGCGATGAACCTGCGCCACAGCGAGAGCCGCTGCCAGCGCCCGATCGCCTCCTTCTCCTCCGCCGAGAGCGGCTCGCCGCGCCGCTGCTTCCTGGCCGCGCCGCCTGCACGAAGGCCGAGATAGATGTCGTCGAACAG
>DATAET010000045.1:0-15009 GCA_036257855.1 Gaiellaceae bacterium
GTCGACATGGGCACGGGGATGTGGTCCGCGCTCGGCATCGTGGCGGCGCTGCTCGAGCGCGAGCGGACAGGGGAGGGCGCGATCGTCGACACGTCGCTGTACGAGACGACGCTCGCCTACGTCGGCTACCACCTCGTCGGCTACCTCGCCGACGGCACCGTGCCGAGAGGCCAGGGGACGAACTTCCCGATGGTCGCGCCGTACCAGGTGTTCCCGACGCGTGACGGCGAGCTCATGGTCGCGGGTGGCAACGACCGACTCTTCGCAGTTCTCTGCAACGTGCTCGAGCTCCCCGAGCTCGTCGACGACGAACGCTTCCGGACCAATCCAGACCGCGTGCGCCACCGCGATGCCCTCGCCGCGCTCGTGTCCGAGCGCCTCCGCGAGGGTGACACCGCCGACTGGCACGCGCGCCTCACGGCCGCGGGCGTCCCCGCGGCGCCCGTGGCCGACGTCGCGGACGTCGTGGGCGCCGAGCAGACGCACGCGCTCGGGATGCTCCAGCCGGTGCCGCACCCGGAGATCCCCGACCTGCACCTGCCGGTGATCCCGCTCTGGCTCGACGAGGAGCGGACACCGCATCGCACGCCGCCCCCGCGCGTCGGCGAGCACACGGCCGAAGTCCTCGCCGAGGTCGGTTACTCGGAGACCGAGATCGCCGCGCTCGCCGCCGACGGCGTCATTCGTACGCGATAGCTTCGAGCGGGTCTAGCTTGGCCGCGCGCCTCGCAGGAAAGATCGCGGCCACGAGCCCGACGACGATCGCGGCGATCACGAACACGATGACCTGTGTCGTCGGGAACGAGAAGACGAGGAAGTCGACCCTCGCGATGAGGAGGGCCGCGAGCACGATGCCGAGGGCGATGCCGAGGGCCGCGCCGATGAGCGCGGTGATGACGCTCTCGTGCCTGATCATCCTCCGGATCTGCCGCCTCGTCATCCCGATGGCGCGCAGCATGCCGATCTCGCGTGTGCGCTCGAAGACGGTGAGCACGAGTGTGTTGATGATCCCGAACAGGCTCACGATGACCGAGAGGGCGAGCAGCACGTAGAGGATGTTGAGGACGGAGCTCAGCCCCGAGATCTGGTTGTCGATGAACGCCTGCCGGTCCTGCGCCTTCGCGTTCGGGAAGTCCACGAGCGCCTTGTCGAGAGCGGCCTGGTTGGCGTCCGACTCTCCTCCCTGCATCTTCAGGAACGAGTAGAGGTTGCGCGGCTGCGGCGTCTGGCTGTCCCACACCGCCGCCGACATCGTCACGGGACCGAACGGCGAGCCGCCGGTGGGCGGCTTGAAGATCCCCTTGACGACGAACATCTTCGTCTGCCCGTTCGCGAACGTCAGCTCGACGGGCGACCCTAGCTCGAGGTCGTGGTCGTCGGCGAACGAGTCGTCGACGAACACACCGTTGTCGCCGAGCTGCGAGAACACGGCCTGCGAGCCCTTCTTCCAGTCCATGTCGATCACCTGCGCCATGCCCGGGTCGACGGCTGTCACGAACTCCGAGCTTCCGTAGACGAGCGCTTCGCCGGTCCGCACGTTGCCCACCGCGATCACGCCGGGCGCCTTCGCTGCGGCCTCCGCGGCGTCGATCGGGATCGGCGAGAAGTTGTTCTGCGCGGTGATCGCGTAGTCGCCGGTGAAGAGGTCGTTCACCGCGTCCGTGAAGGACGAGATGATCCCGGCCGCCAGCGTCGCGACGAGCGTCACGAGCGCGAGCCCGATCATGAGAGCAGCGGCTGTGGAAGCAGTTCGCTGCGGGTTGCGCCGCGCGTTCTCCGCACCGACCCTCGACGTCGACCGTTCCGGCACGACTCCGGGGAACTCCATCGGCCACTCCGGCTCCCACTTGGTGACCGCCTTGCGGATCCACATCAAGAGCACGATCACGAGGATGAGCGGGTTGAGGAGCGCGCCGCCGAGGAAGGCGAGGACCCGAAGCCCGACGCGGCCCGGCCCCCACGCGCCGTAGCGGAGGAGCCAGTACGGCAGCGTGAAGAACGGCCAGACGATGACGGAGAACAGGAACACTGCCCAACGTGCGATCGGCGACATGAGGACGGCGAGGCGCGGGATGAGCCGCGTCGACACGCGGGCGACGCCGAAGAAGACGAGGAGGACGCCGACCCCCATCCACAGCAGCACGCTCGTCGTTCCGAGGCCGGGGACGAACAGGCCGTACAGCAGCGCGCCGAAGCCGAGCGCCATGGAGACGAGCGCGCCGATCGTCCGCGACGGGAAGAGCGCGCAGCCGAAGAGCGTCAGGATCAACCCGAGGACGGCCAGCAAGGAACTCACGAGAGCGTTCCCGGGCGTCGTCGTGATCGCAACGACGGCGACCGCCACGCCGACGGCCGTCGCGACGATCGCGCGCAGCGTCCCGCGCACGCGGTCGAGCGGCTCGCCGGGGAGCTGAGCGCCCTCCTGGACGGCGGCGATCGGCGGCACCGTAGTGGCCCGCAGCCCGGGGTAGACGCTCGCGAGGAGCGTGACGAGGATCCCGGCCGCGAGGGCGATGACGGCGGCGCGGGGCTCGAACACGAGGCCCGAGTTCGGAAGCGTGAACCCGACGACGTCGAACAGCTTGAACAGCCCCTTCGCAAGCAGGAGGCCGAGGAAGAGGCCCACGATCGACGCCACCACACCGACGACGAGGGCCTCGACGATGACCGAGCCGAGGACCTGCCGGTTCGTCGCCCCGATCGTCCGCAGCGTCGCGAACTCACGCGTGCGCTGCGCGATCGTGATCGAGAGCGAGTTGGCGATCACGAACGAGCCGACGAACAATGCGATGCCGGCGAAGGCGAGCAGGAAGCCGCGCAAGAAGGAGATGAAGTCGTTCGTGTCGGCAGCGTCCTCCGTGGCCTGCTGGCTGCCGGTCCGAACCTGCGCGGTCGGAGGCAGGATTCCTTGGATCTCCTTCACGAGTTGCGCGTCGGGGACGTCAGGCTTGGCGGCCACCGCGATCTCGTCGAACTGTCCGAGCTTCTTGAAGAGCCGCTGGGCGGTCGGGAGGTCGAACCCGGAGAGCGTCGCTCCGCCGATCGTCAGGCCCGAGCTGAACTGGACGATCCCGGAGACGCGGAGGTGCTGGACCGGCCCCTCAGCCTGCACGCCGACGGTCTCCCCCACGTCGAAGTTCTCTTTCTTCGCCGTCTCCTTGTCGATGACGACCTCGTTGTTCTTCGGCCAGCGGCCCTCGACGAGCGTCAGCGGGTTGAACACGGAGTCGCCGTTCGCGATCGAGAAGCCGAGGTTCGGCGCACCGCCGTACACGACCGCCTTGCCGTCGTCGCCGATCAGCTGCGTCGCGTCGGAGTCGACGCTGCCCTCAGCCTGCGCGACCCCTGGCAGTGCGCGCACCTTCGGCAGCAGCGACTCGTCGAGTGTCGGGGCACTGACGCCTTCCTGGTTGCTCAAGTCGACCGCGGACTTCCCGGTGATGACCGCGTTCGAGCCCTTCCGGATGTCGGTGAAGATGCGGCCGAAAGCCTGGTCGATGGAGTCGGTCAGAACGTACGTCCCGCTGATCATCGCGACGCCGAGGACGATCGCGATCGCGGTCAGGGCGGTGCGGAGCTTCCGGCTCAGCAAACCGCGGACGGCGAAACGGGTCACGCCGCGGCGAGCTCTTCCATGACGTTGTGGATCGTGTGCGGGTCGCACTCGCCGAGCTCGCGCACGATCTCACCGTCGTCGAGGAACAGAACACGATGCGCGACAGCCGCGGCGCGCGCGTCGTGCGTGACCATGACGATGGTCTGCCCGTACTCGTCGACCGATCGGCGCAGGAGCTCGAGGATCTCCCCGCTCGTCGCCGAGTCGAGATTGCCGGTCGGCTCGTCGGCGAAGAGCACGGTCGGCCTGGAGATGAGCGCGCGCGCGATGGCGACGCGCTGCTGCTGGCCGCCCGAGAGCTCGGCCGGCCGGTGTGAGAGACGATCCTGGAGACCGACGTCCTTCACGAGCTGGTCGAACCAGCCGTCCTCAGGCTTCTCCCCCGCGATCGTCAGCGGCAGGAGGATGTTCTCGCGCGCGTCGAGCATCGGCAGGAGGTTGAAGAACTGGAAGACGAAGCCGATGTGCTCGCGCCGGAGCTTGGTGAGGTCGTTGTCGCCGAGCCTCGTGATCTCGGTTCCGGCGATGTCGACCGTCCCCGACGTCGGCTTGTCGAGACCGGCGAGGATGTGCATCAGCGTCGACTTGCCCGAGCCCGACGGCCCCATCACGGCGGTCGCCTTCGCGGGCGCGATCTCGACCGTGACCCCGCGCAAGGCGTCGACCGCCGTGTCTCCCTCGCCGTAGCGGCGCGTGACCTCGCGCGCGACGACGACTGCCCCGTTCTGGATCTGGCTCATTCCTGACGGCTCCTCTCTCCCAGTAGAGGGGCGAAGGCTAGTGGATCGACGCGGCGTCGCCACGAAGTAGCCGCCTTCAGGGATTGTGCGCGACGGGAAGCTCCGCGCGAGCGGATTTCGGGTCTTGCGCATGAGAAGCCGCGTGGACGATCCCTGAAACTGACTCCCCCGTTCGGCGCTTTGCGCCGTCCTGCACGTCAGCCACAGTGCGTGGGTGGACACGCGCCTCGAGATCCGCCGTGCGCTCGAGGACGGGCGACAGGCGACGACGGCGCTGCTCGACCCCGTCCCCGACGAGGATCTCGTAGCGACGGTCTCCCCCGCCGTCCCGCCGCTCGTCTGGAGCTACGCGCACGTCGCGCGCTTCGAGGAGCAGTGGATCCTCGGCAACGTCGGAGGAACGAACCCGATCCCGGACGTCCACGACCACGTATACGACGCGTTCCGGCACGAGCGGACGAACGGCGCGAAGCTCCCTGCCCTGAGCCCGAATGCCGTGCGCGCCTACGCCACCGACGTCCGCGAGCGCACGCTCGACCTGCTCGAGCGGATCGACCTCGAAGCGCCGGACGTGCTCGTTCGGCGCGGCTTCGTCTTCGGGCTCGTCCTACAGAACGAGCTGCAGTCACAGGAGTCGATCCTGGAAGCACTCCAGCGCCGCACTCGCCACGAGTACCCGGTCAAGGACGACACGGCGCCGGATCGCGCACCCGCCGGGCCTGTCGAGATCGACGTCCCGGGCGGTGTGTTCACCATGGGTGCGGAGTACGAGCCGTGGGCGTACGACAACGAGCTCGAGCCGCACGACGTCGAGCTGTCCGCGTACAGGATCGATCGCGCGCCGATCACGAACGGCGAGTTCGCCGAGTTCGTCGACGCCCGCGGATACCGCTCTCGGAGATGCTGGAGCGACGCGGGCTGGGAGTGGAAGGAGCGCGAGGGGGCGGAGGCGCCCTTGTACTGGGAGCGCGGTGCCTACGGCTGGGAGCGGATCCGCTTCGGCCGACGGGAGCCGATCACCCCGTGGGAGCCCGTGCAGCACGTCTCGTTCCACGAGGCCCAGGCGTTCGCAACCTGGGCGGGCAAGCGACTGCCGACGGAAGCCGAGTGGGAGCGGGCCGCGAGCTGGCACGACCACGAGGGGAAGTTCAGGTACCCGTGGGGCCAGGCGTGGATGGGGTTCGAGGCGAGCCTCGACCGGCGGCGGTACTCCCCCGCTCCCGCAGGTTCCTATGCGGGCGGAGTCAGCCCGGTCGGCTGTGTCCAGATGGCCGGCGACGTGTGGGAGTGGACGGCGTCCGGGTTCCACCCATACCCCGGCTTCCTCTCGTTCCCGTCCCTGGAGTGCTCGGAGGTGAACTTCGGAGACGAGGTCCGCGTCCTCCGTGGCGGCTCGTGGGCGACGGCCGCGCTGGTCGCGCGGACGTCCTTCCGTCGCTGGGAGAGCCCCGGGCGCCGCGAGCTCTTCGCCGGCTTCCGCTGCGCCAGCGACGCGTAAGCAGTCCGCTCGCGCGTCAGCGCAAGAGCGCAGACGCCTCGGTCAGGATGTCCCCGAGGATCGAGGTGATCTCGTCGAACTCGGCTTGGCCCGCGACGAGCGGCGGCGAGATCTGGATCACGGGGTCGCCGCGGTCGTCGGCGCGACAGATCAGCCCCGCGTCGAAGAGGGCGTTCGAGAGGAAGCCGCGCAGCAGCCGCTCGCATTCGTCCTCGGAGAAGGTCTCGCGCGTGTCCTTGTCCTTCACGAGCTCGATCGCGTAGAAGAAGCCCGTTCCTCGCAGGTCGCCGACGATCGGGAGCTCGAGGAGCTGTGCGAGCGTGGAGCGGAAGGCGTCCTCGGTCGCACGGACGTGTTCCAGGATCCGCTCGCGTTTCATGATCTCGATGTTCTTGAGCGCGATCGCGCACATGACCGGGTGGCCGCCGAACGTGATCCCGTGAGAGAACATCGAGGTCGCCCCCAGGAAGGGCTCCATCACCCGGTCCGTCGCGACGACGGCGCCGAGCGCAGCGTATGAGGACGAGAGCCCCTTCGCACACGTGACGATGTCGGGGCGGATGTCGTAGCGCTCTGAGCCGAACCAGTGACCGAGGCGACCGAACGCCGTAATCACCTCGTCGGCGGAGAGCAGGATGTCGTAGCGGTCACAGATCTCGCGCACGCCGCGCCAGTAGCCCTCGGGCGGCGTGAAGCAGCCGCCGGCGTTCTGCACGGGCTCCATGTGGACGAGGCAGACCGTCTCCGGCCCCATCGCGACGATCGCCTGCTCGAGCTCGGCCAGCAGGAACTGCGTGAACCGCTCCTCGGTCTCCTCGCGCGGACGGTGGTAGCGGTTCGTGTTCGACACATGGCGCACCTCGGAAACGAGCGGCTCGAACGGCGCGCGGATCGCGGGGATCCCGTTGATCGAAAGCGCGCCGAAGGTCGTGCCGTGGTAGGCGATGTGGCGGGCGATCGCCTTGTAGCGCCGTGGGGCCGACTGCGTCGCCGCGACGACGATGGCGTCGTGCATCGTCTCCGTCTCGGGGTCGGGGGCGGCACCCGCGCGCGCGCCAGGCGTGACGAGGCCGCGGAGGTCCTTGTCCCTGCGCGCGAGGTAGTACTGCCGTGCGAGCTTCCACGCCGACTCGACGGCTTCCGAGCCTCCCGAGCAGAAGAAAACGCGGTTCAGGTCGCCCGGTGCGAGGGACGCGACCTCGGCGGCGAGCTCGATCGCCCGCGGATGCGCGTACGACCAGTTCGTGTAGAAGGGCAGCTCCCGCATCTGCTCGAGCGCCGCCTGCCCGATCTCCTCGCCGAACCCGTAGCCGATGTTCACGGAGAAGAGTCCGGCGAGGGCGTCGAGGTAACGCTTTCCGTTCGCGTCCTCGAGGTAGCAACCGTCGCCGCGCACGATGATCGGCACGTCGGCCGTCTCGTACCCGCCCATGCGGGTGAAGTGCATCCACAGGTGCTCCCTCGCGGCCTGCTGGAGGTCGAGCGCGGTGGTCGACCCGACGGTCATGCGGCTCCTTGTCCTTGCGCTTTCCGTGCGCTTCGGTACTGCCACCAGACGTTACCCAGGCCGAGCGCGATGGCCACGAGGAAGATGGCGCTCGCGACGACGTTCACCTGGGGAGGTACCGAGACGCGCGCGATGCCCCAGACGAAGATCGGGAAGGTCTGCGTGGACCCGGCATTGAGGTACGTGATGACGAAGTCGTCGATCGAGAGCGCGAATCCGAGGAGCGCCGCGGCGAGCATCGCCGGCGCGATCAGCGGCAGCGTCACCTTGCGGAACGTCGTGAGCTCGTTCGCCCCGAGGTCCATCGCCGCCTCCTCCAGGTGCCGGTCGAACCCGATGAGCCGGGCCTTCACCGTGACGACGACGAAGCTGACGATGAACATGACATGGGCGATGAAGATCGTCCAGAACCCGAGCTGGAAGACGGCCGAGGTGTTCAGGAAGAGCGTGAGGAGCGACGCACCGAGGACGATCTCCGGCGTCGACATCGGCAGGAAGACGAGGAGGTTGGTGCCTGCGCGCCCGACGTACCGGTGGCGCACGATGGCCATGGCCATGAGCGTCCCGATCGCGGTCGCGACGACCGTCGCGAGAGCGGCGACCTCGAGCGAGGTCTGGATCGCGCCGGAGACGCCGAGGACCGAGTCCCAGTGGATCCAGTTGTCGAAGGTGAACCCCTGCCAGACGTAGTTGAAGCGGCCTTTCGGAGCGTTGAACGAGAACAGGATCACGACCGCGATCGGCAGCATCAGGTAGGCGACGACGAGGAGCGCGTACACGGTCAGCGCGTGCCGCTTCGCGAACCTCCAGGCGCGCGCTGCGACGCCCGGACGACGTGTGGGTGCAAGTACCTCGGCGGCAGTTGTCATCCGGTGAGCTTCTCCGTCCCGACGACGCGCGCGTAGACGAGAAGCAAGACGAGGATCGTCCCCATGAGGATGAACGAGAGCGAGGCGGCGCCCGGGTAGTCGAGCGACTCGAGGAACTTCGCCTGGATGACGTTGCCGATCATCTGCTGGTTCGGCGTGCCGAGCAGCGCCGCGTTGATGAAGTCGCCGGCCGCGGGGATGAACGTGAGCAGGGTTCCGGCGACGATGCCCGGTGCCGAGAGTGGAAGGGTGACGCGGAGGAACGCCTGCGTCGACGAGGCGTACAGGTCCTTGGCCGCCTCGAGGAGCCGCGGGTCCATCTGCTCGAGCGAGACGTAGATCGGCAGCGCCATGAAGGGGAAGAAGTTGTAGGTGATGCCCGAGACCACGGCGAAGGTCGTCGCCAGCAGCCGCCCGTCGGGGGCGAGGATGTGGACGTCGCGGAGGAGCCCGACCACCGGCCCCTCGTCGGCCAGGATGTTGAGCCAGGCGAGCGTCCGCACGAGGTACGTCACGAAGAACGGCGCGACGATGACGAGCAGGAACAGGTTCCGCCAGGGCCCCGCCCTGAACGCGATCCAGTAGACGAGGGGGTACGCGAGCAGGAGGCACGCGAGGGTCGCGATGCCGGCGTACACGAACGAGCGGACCAACTGCTCGTGGTAGTCCCGAATCCCGGTCGAGAAGTTCGAGAACTCCCAGGTGAACTGGAAGTCCGGGAACAGCCCGGACTGGAGGGACTCGTACCCGAGGAACCCCAGCGGGACGAGGAAGAAGATCCCGAGCCAGAGGACTCCCGGCGCGAGGAGCAGGTAGGGCGTCAGCCCCCTATGCCGATGGAGGAAACCTCCCATGCTCGAGGGTTACTGGCCCTGGACCGCCAACCATTTCTTGTTGTACTCGGCGTTGCCGAACATCGTCGGGTCGTTCTGGTGGAGCTGCGACAAGGTGGCCGCGTCCGGGAAGATGAGCGGGTTGTCCGCGGAGGCGGGATCGAGCTTCACCGCGAACGGCTTCACGCCGGCGACGGAGGAGATGTAGCTCGTGCCCACCGCGATCTGCGCCGCGATCTGCGGGTCGTACACGAAGTTCATGTACGTGCTCGCCGTCGGCACGCTGCCGCCGAGCGGGATGAACATGTTGTCGGTCCAGATGATCCCGCCCTGCTCCGGAACGGCCCAGTGGAGCTTGGGGTTGTCGGCGACGAGCTGGGCGACGTCCCCGGACCACGCGAAGCAGGCAGCGAGATCGCCGTTCGCGAGCGGCTGCGCGTAGTCGTTTCCGGTGAACCGGCGGATCTGCCCGGCGTCGACCGCCTTCTGGACCTGTTCGATGGCACGGTCGAACGACTCGTCCGTGACCTTGGCCGGGTCGTCTCCGTTCTGGAGCATGACGAGGCCGAGCGTGTCGCCCATCGAGTTCCAGACGGTGACCTTCCCCTTCAGCTTCGGATCGGTGAACAGCTTGTCGACCGTGGTGACCGGGTCCGTGAGGTCCTCGTTCCACGCGATGCCGTCCATGCCGGAGAGCCAGGGCAGCGAGTACTCGCGGTCCGGGTCGAAAGGCGGATGCTGCTGCGCCGCGATGAGGTTCGAGAAGTTCGGGATGAGGCTCTTGTCGAGCTTCTGCACCCACCCGTTGTCGACGTACTCCCCGACCGGGCGGTCGTTGTCGGTCGAGACGAAGATGTCCCGGCCGATACCCTGGCCGCGCGACAGCCGACCTTGCACCTTCGCGAAGTACTCGGGGTTCGAGTTGACGTCCTCGAAGTAGTTCACCTTGATACCGGTCTTGTTCGTGAACTGCTGGAGTGTCGTCGGCTTCTTCGTGTCGATGTAGAGCTCCCAGTTCGAGAAGTTGAGGACGTCCTTGAGCTCGCCTTCGCTCCCACCTCCGCCTCCGCCGCCTCCGCACGCCGCCAGGAGCGCCGGGAGCGACAGCATCGTCGCGCCGGCCACGCCGCGGCGAAGGAGCTCCGGGCGAGTGATCCTCGCGTTCGTCATTCCGTCCCCTCCTCTCCCCGGTCGACGACGAACGTCGAGTCCGGGCTCCAGCTGAGCATGACGTTCGACCCAGGTGCAGGGATCCGGCCCCCTGCGTCGATGTTCTGCGCGAACACGTGCACCGTCCCCGCGGCGGTCTTGACGACCACCTGCGTCGCGACGCCGATGTAGGCGGTTTCGGAGATCGTGCCAGGGAGCTCGTTCGCGCCTCCCCCCGCTCCGATCGTGATCTTCTCCGGCCTGACCCCGGCGGCGACCGCCCCGGCCTGGCCGTTCACCTTCGCGCGCACGACGGTCCCGTCCTCGAGCCGGATGGCGTCGGGTCCTTGGACCGTCCCCGGCAGCAGGTTCGAGATCCCCAGGAACCCGGCGACGTACGCGGTCGCCGGCCGCTCGTAGAGCTCCTCGGGACGCCCGAGCTGCTCGATCCGGCCCTTGTTCATGACGGCGATCGTGTCCGCCATCGTCATCGCCTCCTCCTGGTCGTGCGTGACGTGGACGAAGGTGATCCCGATCTCGTGCTGGATGCGCTTGAGCTCGAGCTGCATCTGCTTGCGCAGCTTCAGGTCGAGAGCCCCGAGGGGCTCGTCGAGGAGCAGGACGCGCGGATGGTTCACGAGCGCCCGGCCGAGGGCGACGCGCTGCTGCTGGCCGCCCGAGAGCTGCCGTGGCTTGCGGGGTCCGAACCCGGAGAGCCCCACGAGCTCGAGCATCTCGCCCACGCGGGCCTTGACCGCGGACTTCTCGAGGCCGCGCCGCTCGAGCCCGAAGGCGACGTTTCCCTCGACGGTCATGTGCGGGAACAGGGCGTAGCTCTGGAAGACCGTGTTGACGTCCCGCTTGTACGGCGGCAGGCCGACAACGTCGTGATCCCCGAGGAAGATCCGCCCGGACGTCGGCTCCTCGAAGCCTCCGATCATCCGGAGGGTGGTCGTCTTCCCGCAGCCCGACGGCCCGAGCAGGGCGAAGAACGACCCGCGCGGGATCTCGACCGATATGCCGTCGACCGCAACCGTGCCGTCGAACCGCTTGACGACGTCCTCGAGGCGAACGTCGGGCGCCTGCGACTCGGCGCCCGTCATTCGGCGAGCTTCACGCACACGTGCTTGATCCGCGTGTACTCCTCCATCGAGTAGATGGACATGTCCTTGCCGTAGCCCGACTCCTTGAAGCCACCGTGCGGCATCTCGTTCGCGAGTGGGAAGAGGTGCTCGTTGACCCACACGGTCCCGAAGTCGAGACGGGCAGCGACCTTCATCGCCCGACCGACGTTCTCGGAGAAGACCGACGCGGCGAGCCCGTACCGGACATCGTTCGCCATCTCGATCGCCGCGTCGTCGGACGTGGCGGGCTGAACCGTCACGACGGGGCCGAAGACCTCGTTCTGGACGATCTCGGAGGACTGCTCGACGTCGGTGACGATCGTCGGCGTCACGAAGAAGCCACGGTCCCCGAGCGATCCGCCTCCCGTGACGATCGTCGCCTTAGCGTCCGTCGCACGGTCGAGGAAGCCGAGGACTCGCTCCTGCTGGTCCGCGGAGATGACGGGGCCCATGCCGATCTCGTCGTCCGTCGCGGGGTCGCCAACGGTCAACGACTCGACTGCTTGGACGGTGGCCGAGAGAACGTCGTCGTAGATCTTCTCGCTGACGAGCACGCGCGACGACGCGGTGCAGTCCTGTCCCGAGTTGAAGTAGCCGCCGATCTTGATCGCCTCGGCGACCGTCCCCGGATCGGCGTCGTCGAGGACGACCATGGGCGCCTTGCCACCGAGCTCGAGGTGAAGGCGCTTGACAGTGTCAGCGGCGTTCTTGGCGATCGTCTTCCCAGTCGCCGTGTCGCCGGTGAGCGAGACGAGGCGGATGTGGGGGTGTCGCACGAGCGCGTCCCCGACCGGGATCCCGTCGCCCGTCACGACCTGTAGGACTCCCGGCGGGATCGCCTCTTGCGCCAGCTCCACGAACCGGAGGAGCGTCAGGGGCGTCTGCTCCGCGGGCTTGACGATCTGGACGTTCCCCGCCGCGAGCGCCGGCCCCATCTTCCACATCGCCATGTACAGCGGGTAGTTCCAGGGGCAGATCCCGGCGACGATGCCGAGCGGCTCGCGCCGGACCATCGACGTGTAGCCCTCGACGTACTCGGCCGCCGACTTCCCCTCGAGGCTGCGAGCGGCACCGGCGAAGAAGCGCAGGCAGTCCGACATCGCTCCCGGCTCGTCGACCGCCACCCACCAGGGCTTGCCGACGTTCACCGACTCGAGGCGCGCGAGCTCCTCCGCGTGCTCGTCGATGACGTCGGCGAGCTTCAGCAGGAGCTCCATGCGGGCCTTCGGCGTCTTCCCCTGCCAGTCCTCCCATGCCTTCTTCGCCGCCTCGACGGCGCGGTCGACGTCCTCCGCCGTTCCGCGCGGTACCTCGGCGATCACCTCGCCCGTCGCCGGGTTCAGCACCTCCATCGTCTCGCCGGATGAGGAGTCCACGAACTCGCCCCCGATGAACTGCTTTTGCTGCGTTACGGCCACGCTCACGTCGAACCTCCGCTTCGGGAATCTCGCGCGGAGCGTATCGCCGGGGGAGGCGACGTCACAACTGAGGTAGTTCCTGTAGAACCCGTGCGCCGTGCGGATTCTCGTGGTCGGAACGGGAGGTGTCGGCGCGGCGTTCGCGAAGGTCGCGCAGCGCCGCTCGTTCTTCGACCACTGCGCGCTCGCCGACGTCGACGAGTCGCGGCCTGCGGCCGTGCTCCCGGGGCTCGACGACGGCCGCTTCAGCGCACACGCGGTCGACGCCTCGAGCACGGGAGCGGTCGGCGCCTTGATTCGCGAGACGCTCGCGGACGTGGTCCTCAACGCGGTCGATCCGCGCTTCAACGTGCCGGTCTTCGAGGCCTGCTTCGACGCGGGTGTGACGTACCTCGACATGGCGATGACGCTCTCCGAGCCGCACCCGACGAACCCGTACGCGGAGGTCGGAGTGAAGCTCGGCGACTACCAGTTCGACCGTGCCGCGGACTGGGAGGAGCGACAGCTCCTCGCGCTCGTCGGGATCGGCGTCGAGCCGGGGGCCGCAGACGTCTTCGCGCGCCACGCCGCGGACGAGCTTTTCGCGGAGATCGACGAGATCGGCGTTCGTGACGGTTCCAACCTCGCGGTCGAGGGGTACGACTTCGCGCCCACCTTCTCCATCTGGACGACCCTCGAGGAGTGTCTGAACCCACCCGTCGTGTGGGAGAGCGAGCGCGGCTGGTTCACGACCGAGCCGTTCTCGGAGCCGGAGGTGTTCGAGTTCCCGGAGGGCATCGGGCCAGTCGAGTGCGTGAACGTCGAGCACGAGGAAGTGCTGCTCGTGCCGCGGTGGATCGACTGCGGGCGCGTCACCTTCAAGTACGGACTCGGCGACGAGTTCATCGAGGTCCTAAAGACGCTCGACAGGCTCGGGCTCGCGTCGAAGCAGCCGATTCGGGTGAACGGCGCGGAGATCGCACCGCGCGACGTCGTCGCCGCCGCTCTCCCCGACCCGGCGACCCTCGGGGAGCGGATGACCGGGAAGACGTGCGCCGGCACGCTCGTCGCCGGCGTCGGCAAGGACGGCCGGCCCCGGAAGACCTACCTGTACCACGTCGCGGACAACGAGACGACGATGCGGGAGTACGGCTCGCAGGCAGTCGTCTGGCAGACCGCGATCAACCCAGTGATCGCGCTCGAGCTGCTCGCGAGCGGGGCCTGGGAGGGCACGGGCGTCCTCGGCCCGGAGGCGTTTCCGGCGACGCCGTTCCTCGACAAGCTCGCCGAGTACGGCTCCCCGCACGGCGTGCTCGAGGTCTAGCCGTAAGGTCGTGTCGATTACTTCTGCGCCCGTTCGTCGTCTATGGAGTGATGCGATCTAGGATCGACGCATGCCGGTCGTGAGGCTCAGGGCCCCGCTCTCGGAGCTCGCCGGAGGGAAGCGCGTGCTCGAGCTCGAGGGCGCGACGGTCGGTGAGGTGCTGCGGGCGCTCGAGCGCGAGCACCCCGACACACGAGGCTGGATCCTCGACGAGCACGGCGCGATCCGCGAGCACGTCAACGTCTTCGTGAACAAGGTGTGCGGACAGGAGGACACGTCGGTGACCTCCACCGACTGCCTCCACGTCATCCCCGCGATCTCAGGAGGATAGGACCATGACGCAGCTTCTGGTCGGAACGAAGAAGGGCCTGTTCGTGCTCGAGGGCGAGGCAGGGAAGCCGTTCGAGGTGACTTCGCGCCACTTCGCCGGTGAGCCGGTCGAGTTCGCGACCCGCGACCCGCGCACGGGCCGCACCCTCGCGTGCGTCACCTCGGCGTTCTACGGCCCGAAGGTCTTCTACTCCGACGACCTCGCGGGCGAGTGGGAGCAGTCCGCCGGGCTCGAGCTCCCGGAGGACGCCGAGAAGCCCCTCGAGCGGCTCTGGACCGTGGTTCCGGCGGAAGACGACAAGCATCTCTACGCGGGCGGAGCGCCTGGTGTCCTGTTCGAGAGCCACGATGGCGGCGCCACCTGGGAGCTGAACAAGCCGTTCTGGGACCAGCCGACGCGCCCCGAGTGGAGCCCCGGAGCCGGCGGCATGTGCATGCACTCGATCGCCACCTGGCCGGGAGACGCGTCGAAGGTCGCCCTCGCGATCTCGGCAGTCGGCGTGTGGCTCACGGACGACGGAGGTCAGACGTGGCGCCACGGGAACAAGAACCTCTATCCGCGCTACATGCCCGAGGAGGCGCGCGAGGAGACGCTCACGCTGTGCGTCCACAACATGCACCG
>DATAET010000046.1:0-1965 GCA_036257855.1 Gaiellaceae bacterium
GCGAGTCGATGACGACGCGGCGCTTGCGGCGCCCACCCTGCGCCTGGCGGGGCCGAATGGGTCTATTTGGGCGATTTCCCTGTTGGTCAGCCATGGTCAGCGGTCAAGTGTAGAGCGAGTGGAGCTTCTCATCGACTCGGATTGTGCGCTTGAGCGTGCGGTTGAAGGCATTCCTTGCGCGTGCCCGTTCGAAGCACGCGAGCCTCCGGCAGGTGTAGGCGCCGCGACCCGGATCTGTCGCCCCGAGCACCAATTCACCCTCCCGCGCAACGAAGCGGAGGAACTCGACTTTCGGCGCCTTTCTACCGCACCCAACGCAGGTCCGAATCGCGTCTCGGGTTTCAGACAGCGCGCTCGTCGTCTCCTTCATCTGCGGTTGCGCGCGCGACAACCTGTTCCTGCTCCGGTGCGTCTTGTTCCTGCTCTGCGTCCTCCAGGGGCTCGGCGCCGGCAACCGGGACGGCCTCCTCGACCATCTCGCCGCGGGCCTCGCGCTCGGCCAGTGCGGCGTGCGCCGGGATGCCGCAGAAGCGGGTCCCCGGAATCGCCGCGTTCGGGCAGCGCTTGCCGTTGGAGAGGATCGCCGCGCAGCGGCCCGAGAAGTCCTCGCCTGCCTCGCCGCCGGCGAAAGCAGCCTCCGCCTCGGCGGCAGCGAACTCGGCCTCGGACTGGATGTCGACCTTCCACCCGGTCAGCCGTGCAGCGAGCCGCGCGTTCAGGCCTTCCTTGCCGATCGCAAGGGCGAGCTGGTCCTCGGGGACGATGACTGTCGCTTCCTTGGTCTCGTCGTCGATGTAGACCTCGCGGACCCGCGCCGGCGACAGCGCCTTCGCAAGGAAGCGCGCGGGCTCCGTGTTCCACGGGATGATGTCGATCTTCTCGCCACGGAGCTCCGAGACGACCATGCGCACCCGCGAGCCCCGCGGGCCCACGCACGCGCCCACCGGGTCGACGCCCTGGGTGTGCGAGACGACCGCGATCTTCGAGCGGTAGCCCGGCTCCCGCGCGACACCGCGAATCTCGACGAGACCGTCGGCGATCTCCGGGACCTCGAGCTCGAACAGCGTCTTGATCAGCTCGGGATCGCGGCGGGAGAGGATCACCTGCGGTCCCTTGGTCCCCGAGCGGACCTCCGTGATCACGGCCTTGATCCGGCTGCCCTGCTCGTAGCGCTCGCCGTCGACCTGCTCGGAGCGCGGCAGGAGCGCCTCGACCTTGCCGAGGTCCACGAGGATGTTGTTGCGGTCGCCGGCCTGCTGGACGATGCCCGTTACGACCTCGCTGACCCGGTCGACGTACTCCTCGTACATGATCTGGCGCTCGGCCTCGCGGATCCGCTGCTGGATCACCTGTTTCGCCGTCTGCGCGGCGATGCGGCCGAAATTCTCGGGCGTGACGTCCTCGCGGCGCACCTGATCCTCCGGCACCTGCGACCAGTCGATCTCCAGGTCGTCGTCGGTGATCAGAGTGTGCTGCTTCTCGCCGGTCTCCTCCTCGATGCGCTCGAGGTCGTCGAGGGCGCGCTCTCTGGCCTCGTCGAGCAGGCGCTCCTCGAGCTCCTTCGGCATGTGAATCGCGTACACGCGGAAGTCACCGTTCTCGTCGATCTCCACTGTCGCGTGCCGGTATGCGCCCGGCGTCTTCTTGTAGGCGGCGAGCAGTCCGTCTCGAAGCGCGTCGACGAGGATCCCGTTTTCGAGACCTCGCTCCCGCTCCAGCTCCCGCACCGCCTCGATGATCTCGCGGCTCATGTCACACCCTCTCCTCGATCAGATTGCCCCGCACGATGGCGTCGTACGGGATCTCGTACTTGTCGCCTTCGGCCTCGAGCCGGACTCCGACCGGGCTCGTGCCGACGAGCTCTCCCTTGAAGCGCTTGCGTCCGTCGATGTCCTGCGACGTGCGGAGCGCGACGCGTTGTCCGACCGCCCGCTCGAAGTGAGCGGGTGTCCGCAGCGGGCGCTC
>DATAET010000047.1:0-33021 GCA_036257855.1 Gaiellaceae bacterium
GCGCTCATGGCGGATATGGGCCTCACGACCGTCGTGCTCCGACAAGGAGCACGAAGCGGTCGGATGCACCAGGCCGCTCTCTGGACTGCTGTCGCTCTCAACGTCGGAGCGTCGCTCGTCTGTGGACTCTGTCTCATCGGCGCCTTCGCGGTCCTTCATCCGTCGGGGACGTCGCTGGCTGCCATCTACGTCCCGACGTTGCTCCTGCTGACGGTCACCACGTCGCTCGAGGGCGCGGCGATCGCAACGGGTCGACCGGTTCGTGTGGCGGCGTGTCGCCTCGCAGGGAACAGCTGCGTGCTCGGGCTCACGATCGTTCTCCTGTCGGTTCGTCCCGCTCCCGAGCTCGTCGCGGTGGCGTTCCTCGTCGGTGGCATCGTCAAGCTCGCGTGCATCGCCGCCTCGACCCGGTCCGTGGTTCCCGGGATCGCCGTGCGTCGGCGCCTCGCTGCTCCGCTGCTGCGTCGGAGCGCGCCCTTCTTCGGCTCCGCGATTGCCGCCTACCTGTATCAGCGCGTCGATGTCCTCCTTCTGGGCGCCCTGGCCGGAGTCGCTGCAACCGGCGAGTATGCGGCTGCGTACCGCATTCTGGAGGGCACCTTCCTCGTGCCGACAGCCGTCGTCGCAGCCTTTCTTCCATCGTGGACGGCACGTCGGAGACGCGACGCGACCCGGGGGGCGAGCCCAGTGGTGCCGATCCTGGTCTGTGTCGGCGTGCTGGTAGCCATCGAGCTGGTTCTCGCTCGCGGGTTCATCGTGGACCTCCTGTTCGGAGGCGAGTACGCCTCCGCGGCGCCCGTTCTCGCGATCCTCGCGCTGTCGGTACCGATCTTCTACGCGAACATCGCCCTCGTCTGGATCGCCTACTCGCAGGGGAGAGAGGGACGAGTGGCGACGCTGGGCGTCGTCGCACTGATCTCGAACGTTGCGCTCAACGTCGTCCTCATCCCTGCGCTCGACGGCGTGGGGGCCGCTATCGCGACGGTCGTGACCGAAGCAGTGATCTGCGTCGGGTACGCCGTCACTCTCGATCTCCATCGCCTGAGCTCGCGGGCGGGGATCGTTCGTGCTTTCGCATCAGTCGGGACGTCCGCCGGGCTCATGCTCGGGTCCGCGATCCTGGCCGTCGCGCTTCACGCGCCCCTTGCAGTCTCGTGTGTCGTGGTCGCCGGAGTCGGGGCGGCAATGCTCGCCTTCGTGTATCGGCGCGAGGTTGCTCAGCCCGCGTAGCGCAGCCGCTCGAGCTCGTCCTCGACCGCGTCGAACCTGGCCGCCCATGTGTGCTTGCGGACGAACGTCCGCCTGTCGTGTCGCTCCGCCGGCGAGTCGGTCTTGAGGAGGCTCTCGATCGACCGGGTGAACTCGTCGGCTGCGGCCGGCCCGATCGCGACACGCCCGTCGAACAGCTCGGGATCGAGAAAGGGCGTGCAGAGAACCGGTAACCCGCCGGCGAGGTACTGGTAGAGCTTGCTCGGAGTGGCGTCTGCAGCAACCGGACCTACGCGGAACGGGACGAGGCCGACATCGCAGTGCGAGACGAGGGTCGGAAGGTCCTCGAAGGGGACGCGACCGAGGAAGTGGACGTTCCCCAGCGCCAGCAGCCGCTCGAGCGAGATCTTGGCCGTGCCTGCGAGGACCAGGGTCCAGGAAGGGCGACCTGACATCACGTCGTGCAAGAGATCGAGATCCATCCATGCGTCGAACGTTCCCATCACGAGTAGTCGCGGGCGACCGATCCGCGCCAGGGGATCGGGGCCGATACGCGAGGGATCGAACAGGCGGATATCCACAGCGTTGGGTAACCAGAGCGCGTTGCGCGCGTTGCGGAGCGGCCCTTCCAGGTAGGCACGGGCCGGCGCGATGCACAGGTCCGCGTCCTCGACGGCCTGGATCTCCCATCCCGCCAGGAGCTCGGCGTTCATGCCCGGTAACGACACGTAGTCGTCGGTGCGGTGATAGATCGCCAGCTCACAGGGGATCTCTGAACGCAGCGCGACGAGCTGCGGCGGGTACGCCCACAGCAGAATCCGATCGGCATGCAGCCGCGCGAGCGCGCGACGAATCTGGAATGCGAGGAGTCGCTTGTTCACCGCGATGCCGAGGTTCGTGTCCTGAAGCGGAACCGCGGCCGGGGCCAGGCGCCAGATCCGGGGCTCGACCGAGGCCAGAGGCGCCCCCAAGAGGCGGAGCCGCCGGGCGAGCTTCGTGACGTCCTTGCGCGACATCGTCGGCCTCCGAAGCCCGATGGGGTCGACGTAGAGGACCCTGTAGCCGCGGCTCGCCGCCTCGCGCATCAGGTGGTGCGAGTTCACCGGCAGTCCCGCCCACTCGTTGATCGGCAGACAGACGATCGTCTCGGGGCGCGGGCGGGATGCGGCTGGCGTCGCCATCACAATGCGTTGGCGTAGATCGCCGCGAGTCGGGGGGCGACGTGACTCAGCCGGAGGAATGCAGAGCGGCTCGAGAGATCCGGGTCCGGCGCCAGCGCGAGCTCGTGCGCGATCGCGTCGGCGACTGCCTCGGGGCTCGCGTCCTCGGCGAGCGTCCCCCCCGAGGTCGCGGCCAGAAGCTGCGGGATACCGCCAACCGGGACCGCCGCCACGCGAGTACCGGAGACGAGGGCCTCGCACAGCGCGAAGGGAAGTCCCTCTGACCGACTCGTATTGAGAGCGACGTCGGCAGCTTGCTGCCAGATCGCGACCGAACTCGCGTCGAGTGCCCCGACGACGTTCACGACGTGCTCGATGCGGAGCTCGCGAATGCAGGTGCGGACGTCCGACCGGAGTGGGCCGTCACCGACGAGCGCCAGCCGAACATCGTGATTCCGCGCAGCGACCAGGGAGATCGACTTCAAGGCGAGCAACGGCTGCTTGACCCGAACGAGATTTCCGACCCAGACGACGAGCCGGCAGGTGGGAGAGAGCGCGAGAGCGGCTCGTGCGCCCGCTCTCGACATCCGCGAGTAATCGTCGGGGACACCCCCCATCAGGACTGAGCTCTGCTCGGGATCGGCGCCGAGCTCGATCGCCCGATCGAGAATCGGACGTGAGGGCGCGATGACGTGGTCCGCTCTCCGCAGAGCGTGCGCGAGCAGGCGTCGAGGACTCCGTCGTGCCGCCAGCACAAGCACGTCACTTCCCCAAAGGCTGACTACCAGTGGGACGCGAAGTCTCTCGACGAGCCGTGCGGCTGCCCACCCGTCGGGAACGCCGAAGTGCGCGTGCACGAGATCGATCTCGTGCACGCGTCGAACGTCTCGCGTCGGACTTCTCAGTGCAACGGGAAGCGCGAGCGCCTCGGCGGTCGTCATCCCGAACGGGAGATGCAGCGCCCTCGGGCGGTACACGGGCGTGCCGTCGACCACCTCTCTCCTTGGCAGCCTCCGCTCGTCTCTCCACGAGCGTGTCAGGGGTGGAACCCATCTCGTGGGTGCGACCACGGAGAAGTCATGGGTCTCCCGTAGGGCCTGCACCTGTCGAGCGACGAAGAGTCCGAGATGGGGGCTTCGCGTGCTCGGATAGAGATGGGAGAGCACGAGAATCGACGGCGCCCGTAGCATCACGGGCGGCGTTCCGGCTCGGTGGGCAGTCGAAGCCGGCGGTCTCGCTCTCCGAAAACGGCAAGGCTCAGAAGCGCTCTCGCCCTTCTCCTCCTCTGTGCCGAAAGGGGATGAACCCGAACCGTGTCGAGCACGAGCGCAACCAGCGAGCGGAGAAGCAACACTGCGCGGAGCAGGGCGGCGGCAAGCGGCCCCTCACGACGTCGTACCAGCCGAAGCGCACCCGACATGCGCACCGCGTCGATCTGCAACGGAGCCTGGTGAACGCTCGCGCCGCCTAGATGCGTCGCCTTCGCAGCTGGTTCGAACCACACGGTCGCCCCGCTGCCGGCGGCCCGCCAGAAGAGGTCGAGATCCTCTCCTGAATGAAGGTAGCCCTCGTCGAAACCGCCCAGCTCACGCCACAACTCGCGCGTGATCGCGAAGAACGCGCCGGAGACCGCCTGAACCTCCTGAGCCGATGCGGGGATCGGCCACGTCGCGCTCTCACGGGTGGCCAGCCAGCGCGTGAGGCTCGACGCGGAGGGGAACGGTCGCGCAGACGCGAGCTCGGGTTCACCGCTCGTCCGGGAGAGAAGGCCGCCGACGATCTTCCGGTCGCTGCCTCGTGGGAGATGCGAGAGGAGCGCCTCGAGCGCGCCCGGGCGCACGAAGACGTCCGGGTTGACGAGGAGGAGGACGTCTCGATCGGCACGGGTCGCCAGCCGATTCATGCCCGCGGCGAAGCCGATGTTCGAGTCGTGCCTCTGAACCCATGCCCCGCTGTTTCGAGCGATCCGCGCCGAGTCGTCGAGCGAGTGATTGTCGAACGCGAGGATCTCGCTGTCCGCCGGAAGCTCGTGGCGAAGAGCGGCGATGCAGTCGGCGATCGTGGCCGAGTTGTTCCAGGTCACGATGAGTGCCGAAACGGCACGCATCGCTTCGGCAGATGACGTTGAACCGTGCTCGCTCACGGGCACCCGGGCATCGGGCTAGCTTTCGCTCGGCCGCGCTCCCGTCCGGGTGTCGAGAGCTCCTCGTCTCTCGGCCGCGCTCACTCGACGGAGGACCGCGCTCCGGAAGATCGATGCACCGAGCTTCCCGGCGATCGCTGCGTAGACGGCGAGATTCAGGACGGGACTGGTCTCCGCGGCGTAGTGCTTACGGTAGAAGCGGTACATCCCGTAATGGAACGCGTAGTTGAGGCGGGCGGAACGGTAGCGTCCACTGGAGCCGCCCTTCACGTGGAGGACACTCACCGAGGGCTCGTACCACGTCGTCCACCCGGCTTGCGCGAACCGGTAGCAGAGGTCGAGATCCTCCATGTACATCCAGTACCCCTCGTCAAAGAGCCCGACCTCGTCCAGCGCGCGTCGGCGCATGAGCATGAAGGCCCCGTTCACCGCATCGACCGGTCCGCTCGCGACTGACGGAGCGCGGTACTGGGCTAACCAGCGGGGTGCGTTCGACCGACGACCGAGCCCTGTGAAGTGCCCCATTGCTCCCATCGGCGTGGGGAAGGATCGCCGGGCGGCGTGGTCGAACGCACCGTCCTCGAGCTCGAGGCGGCAGCCTGCGATGCCGATGGTCGAGTTGGTCTCCATCAGGCGAATCAGCCGATCGAGCGCTCCCTCCGTCAGACGGGTGTCGGGATTGAGCGCCAGCACGTAGGGTGCGCGACCTCGCCGAATCGCAAGATTGTTCGCAACCGCGAAGCCGAGATTCGTCTCGGAGACGATGAGCTCCGCGTCGGGAAGCTCCGATCTCACCATCTCGGGAGTCCCGTCCCGCGACGCGTTGTCGACGATCCAGATACGAGCACCGGAAGCGGGGGGGTGCGCCCGAATCGACATCAGGCACGCTCGCAGGAGGTCGCGGGAGCGAAAGGACACGATGACGACGTCTAGCGCCGGAACCTCCATCTGGCCCGCGAGTCTAGAGACGAGTCCCGTCGGAGCGGGCTCGCCGGCCGGTCGAAAGGAATGACACCGTTCTGCCGAAATACGCGAGCGTGGGTATGCATCGCCGTGGATTCGGAAGCTCGTTCGTACACGGCGCGTGCGGAGCGATCGCGCTCGCAGTCCTGGTCTTCGCTGCGGACGCCGGTTCCAGGACGTACGAGGAGCGAGATGCCGCTCGTGTGAGCGCACCCGACGCCTCGTCCCGGCCGCTCTCCACGGCGATTCTCGATCCCGCCTCGTTCGGGGGCGACGAGAGCGCGATCGCCTACGAGCATGCTCGCCGCACCGGTGCTCGATTCTTGCGAGTCCAGGTGAACTGGGCCGACGTTGCCCCGAAGGGGAAGAAGCCCAACCCGTTCCATCCTCGCGACCCCGGCGATTCCGGCTACGACTGGGCCGGCATCGACGCGGTTCTCCGAATGACGGTCCGCTCGGGGTTCATCCCGATCGTGTACGTGCAGACCGCGCCTTCGTGGGCCCAGCTCTGTTCGCATGGACCCGGTCCCTGCCGCCCGAGCCAGAATGACTTCGCTGACTTCGTAACCGCCGCGGCACAGCGATATCGAGGTGGGTACCTGGGGCTCCCACGCGTGAGGTACTGGCAGATCTGGAACGAGCCGAACTTCAGCGCGTTCCTCATGCCGCAGGCGGACGCAGCTCGGCAGCCGATCTCGCCCGAGATCTATCGTGCCCTGGTCAACGCCGCCTACCTCGCCATACACAACGTGCATGCCGACAACGTGGTGATCGCCGGCGGGACGATGCCCTACGGCAAGACCCACAAGCTGGTCAACGCAGTGTCGCCGCTCCTGTTCATGCGAAACCTTCTGTGCCTGTCCGCTGGACTGCACCCGCGACGGATCTGCGCGAATCGCGTTCGATTCGACGTCTGGGCGCACCACCCGTATACCGGCGGTGATCCCCAGCATCACGCCGGTCTCTCGGACAACATCTCGGTACCCGACCTCTGGAAGATGCGCGTGCTTCTCGATGCTGCGGAGAAGCTCGGGAGCCTGCAGAGCCGCGGGCGCGTTCGCTTCTGGGTGACCGAGTTCGCCTGGGATACGAATCCCCCGGATCCCGAGGGTGTCCCCGAGAAGCTCCATGCGCGCTGGGTGGCCGAAGCGATGTACCGGATGTGGGATCAGGGTGTCAGCCTCGTGACCTGGTTCCTGCTCCGTGACCGGGCAACTGGCCCCTACCAGTCGGGGCTCTACTTCCGCGGCTCGCAGGGTGTTGCATCCGACACGCCGAAGCCAGCGCTGACCGCGTTCCGCTTTCCGTTCGTCGCCTTTCGCGAGGCCAAGTCGATGTCCGTCGTGTTCTGGGGTAGGTCTCCGCAGGGCCATGCTGCGGTGCGAGTCGACCTCCAGGTCGACGGCAAGCGACGTGTCGTGGCGAGGGTCCGTGCGAACCGCTACGGGATCTTCTCAGGGCGGTTCCGAAGCACGGCGACCAGGGGTTTCGTCGGCGCCAGCATCGCCGATGGGAGCGACGCCGCGCTCCCGTTCTCGCTCGTCGTCCCGCCTGACAGGCCCGGCTGCGTGTGGGGGACCTGCTAGAGGCGAACGGCGATACTCCACGCGTGAGCGACGGACGTCTCACGCTACGGGATGACCGCACGCTGGCGTGGCGCGAGTACGGCCCTCCCGGCGGCCGGCCGCTCCTCCGGTTCCAGGGGACGCCCGGCTCGCGGAATTCGCGGCATCCGCACGAGGAGGCGTACGACCGCCTCGGCGTCCGGGTGATCGTGTTCGACCGGCCGGGCTACGGCGCGTCGAGTCGACTGCCGGGTCGTGGTGTCGCTGTCGTGGCCGACGACGCAGCAGAGCTCCTTGACCACTTGGGGCTCGAGACCGTCCACGCGAGCGGCGGAAGTGGCGGAGGACCTCATGTGCTCGCTCTTGCAGCACGTCATCCGGAGCGCGTACGAGCGGCGACGGTAGTCGTCGGCATGGCCCGGATCGATGAGGACGATCTCGAGGGGCTCATCCAGATCAACCGCGACGGCTGGTACGCGGCCCACGAGGGATGGGACGCGATGTATGCACTGCTCGCGCCGAAACGGAGCGAGATGCTCGCCGACCCGCTCGCGGGGTTCCGGGCCGTGATGGACGCTGCGCCGGCCAGCGACAAGGCCGTAATGGAGGATCCTGACTGGCAGCGCGTGCTGATGGAGGACGTCAGAGAGGCATTCAGGCCGGGCGCCGAGGGCTGGGCGGACGAGGCGATGGCGCTGATCCTGCCGTGGGACTTCGACCCTGCGACCGTGCGCTGCAGCGTCACCTGGTGGCACGGAGAGCACGACGCCAACGCTCCGATCGCGGCAGTCCGGCGCCTGCTCGCCGAGCTGAGCAACGTCGATCTTCGCGTCTGGACCGACGCGGGCCATCTCGAGGCGTACCGCCGTCACGACGAGATCCTCGAAGAGCTGCTCGCTCGCTGAGCGTCAGTGACCCGAGATCTCGTGCGGCACGTACGGCTCCTCGAGCTGCGCGATCTCGTCGCTGCCGAGCGCGAGCTGCTCCGCCGCGAGCGCTTCCTCGAGGTGCTCGATCTTCGTGGCGCCGACGATCGGCGCCGTGACGCCGGGCTTGTGCAGGAGCCAGGAGAGCGCGATCTGCGCTGACGAGACGCCTCGCGCGGCGGCCACGTCGGCCGCCCGCTCGACGACCGGGAAGTCGAGCTCGGGCTCGTACAAGCTGTCGCCGAAGGAGTCGGTCCGGGCGCGGGTCGTCAGGCGCTCGCCCCCGGGAGTTCGCGTGCCGGCGAGGAGCCCCCGGGCGAGCGGGCTCCAGGGGAGGACCGCGACGCCCTGGTCGATGCACTGCGGGATCATCTCCCGCTCCTCCTCGCGGTAGACGAGGTTGTAGTGGTTCTGCATCGACACGAACGGCGTCGTCGCGACCCGCTGCGCCTTCGCGAACTGCCAGGCATACATGCTGCTCGCCCCGATGTAGCGCGCCTTGCCGGACTTCACGACGTCGTGGAGAGCCTCCATCGTCTCCTCGATCGGGGTCAGCGGGTCCCAGCGGTGGATCTGGTAGAGATCGACGTAGTCGAGCCCCAGGCGTGCGAGCGACGCGTCGATCGACGCGAGCACGTGCTTCCGCGACAGCCCGCGCCCGTTCTCGCCAGGCATCGTCTGCATGCATACCTTGGTCGCCAGGACGTACTCCTCACGCGTGGCGAAGAGCTTTCCCAGGAGTCGCCCGGTGACGACCTCGCTCTGCCCGCCGTTGTAGACGTCGGCCGTGTCGAAGAACGTGACGCCGGCATCCACGGCACGGCGCACGATCGGCTCCGCCGCGCCCTCGTCGAGCGCCCACTCGCGGGTCTCGTGCTTCCCGTAGGTCATCATCCCGAGGCAGACGCGCGAGACGCGGAGTCCGGTCCGTCCCAGGTTGACGTAGTCCATGCGTCCACGCTACCGCGCGCCTCTCCGTCTAGGTTGCGCGGGTGTCGACCGAGCAGCGCGATCCGACTGCCCGCTCGCGCCTGAGCGCGGAGGGCCACGACCGAACCGCGCCCGGGCATCCACTCGACGACGTCCTGCCGGGCGAGGCCCGGGTCCTCGAAGCGGCGCAGGAGTCGCTCGCGGGGCGGCGACGTGGCGTCCGCGGGCTGTGGCCGTTCCTCGGGCCGGCGTTCATCGCGGCCGTCGCCTACGTCGACCCCGGGAACTTCGCGACGAACATGGCCGCGGGCGCACGCTTCGGCTACCTGCTGCTGTGGGTCGTCCTTGCCGCGAACCTCATGGCGATGCTCGTGCAGTCGATGAGCGCGAAGCTCGGGATCGCCACGCGTCGCAACCTACCGGAGGTCTGCCGCGACCGCTTCTCGCGGAGGACGAACATCGCCCTCTGGCTCCAGGCGGAGGTCGTCGCCATGGCGACGGACATCGCCGAGTTCGTCGGTGCGGCGATCGGGCTTCAGCTCCTGTTCGACATCGCCCTGTTTCCCGCGGCGCTCCTGACGGGCGTCGCCGCGTTCGCGATCCTGGCGCTCCAGTCGCGCGGCTTCCGCCGCCTCGAGGCGGTGATCGCCGCTCTCATCGGCGTGATCGTCGGCGCCTTCGCGCTCCAGGTCTTCATGGCGAGCCCGTCACGGTCCGGAATCGCACACGGCTTCGTTCCCGGGTTCAGCGGGACGGAGAGCGTCCTCCTCGCGGTGGGGATCATCGGCGCGACGGTCATGCCTCACGTCATCTACCTCCACTCGGCGCTGACGCAGACCCGCATCGTCGGCGTGACGGAGGAGGAGAAGCGGCGCATCTTCCGCTTCGAGCTCGTCGACGTCGTGATCGCGATGAGCATCGCCGGGCTCGTCAACATGTGCATGCTCGTCATCGCCGCGTCGACCTTCCACGGCCGCGGCCTCGTCGACGTCGGGGACGACCTCACGCAGGTCTACGAGGCCCTCGGCACGTACCTCGGCGAGCACGCCGACACGCTCTTCGGGATCGCGCTGCTCGCGTCGGGCCTCTCGTCGTCGAGCGTGGGCACGCTCGCCGGGCAGGTGGTGATGCAGGGGTTCATCGGTCGGAAGATCCCGCTTTTCGTCCGCCGCATCGTCACGATGACGCCAGCGCTCGTGGTCGTTGCCGTCGGCGTGGATCCCTCGCGGGCGCTCGTCCTGAGCCAGGTCGTCCTGTCCTTTGGCATCCCGTTCGCGCTCGTGCCCCTCATCGTCTTCTGCCGGAACGCGAGCCTGATGGGGTCGCTCGTCAACCGTCGCGCCACGACGGTGGCCGGCGTCCTCGTCGCGACGGTGATCATCTCGCTGAACGTGTTCCTCCTCGCCGGCACGTTCGGCGTCGTCGACGTCTGAGGAGAGCTCAGCCGAGGTCGCGCGAGGCGGGCGAGCGGAGCTCCGCGAGCGCCCACTCGAGCCACTCGAGCCGGGCTTCGACCGTGCGGATGCCTCCCTCGAGCGCGATCCGGAACGTTCGCGACTTCCGGTCGTGGCCCGTCGGCTCGCTTCGAATGCGGAGGAACTCGTCGAGGACGCCCCTCCAGTAGGCGGTCTCCCGCTCGAGCTGGGCCTCCGCCTCGTCGTCCTCGAGCAGCCAGAGGAAGAACGTGCGCAGCGCGGCGTCGCTGCGGACGCGGCGGTCGGGCTCGGTTTCGCGAAGCCAGTGCCGGAGCTCCGCGAGCCCTGCGTCTGTCACGGCGTAGGTCTTCGAGTTCCGGGCGCCCGCGTCCGTCTGTTCGATGAGCCCGTCCTCGAGCAGCCGCCCGAGCTCGGGGTAGATCTGACTGTGGCTCGCCGGCCACGCGTAGGCGAGCGACTGCTGGAAGTGCTTGAGGAGCGCGTAGCCGGTCCGAGGCCGGTCGGCGAGCGCCCCGAGGACGGCGTAGCGGAGGCTCATCTATATGTCAATCTTGACATGTCGAGAGTAGAAGGACATGATCCCAGGCGATGCGGATGTCGAGCCTGCTCGTCGTGCCAGTCGCCATGGTGCTCGTCGTCCCGACGGCGCAGGCTCGGCCGTCCGCACCGGCGGACGCCGCGGCCGACGTCCGCGAGCTCGCAGCGTCCATCGAGTCGATCCACCCCGAGCCGTTCCGCAGCGTCTCGAAGGCGCGCTTCACCGCCGCGGTGGACGCGCTCGCGCGGCAGGCGCCCGTCCTGAGCCGCGATCAGCTCCTGGTCGGGCTGCTCCGCGTCATCGCGCTCCTCGGCCCGCGCAACGGCCACACCGGCCTCTTTCCCCTCGATCCGGAGCATCGACGCGAGCTCCATCTCTACCCCCTGCGCCTGTACGCCTTCGCGGACGGGATCTTCGTCGTCGACGAGGAGCGAGGTCTCGGCGTTCGGGGCTCGCGCGTGACGGCGGTCGCCGGCGTGCCCGTGGAGACCGTGCTCGCGCAGGTGGAGCCGCTCGTCTCGCGCGACAACGTGTCGAACCTACGCGGGCTGGCGCCCCACTATCTCCTCGTCGCCGAGGTGCTCGACGGCCTCGGCGTCACGGACGGACCGGGCCCTGCCGGGTTCACCTTCGAACAGCCTGACGGCACGCTCGTCACCAGGACGCTCACGCCAGTGCCCGGCTCCGCGTATGGCTCCGCCTTCCACGACGCCCTCTACGGCCACTACCCGTCGATCCTCCCGCGGGCGGCTCGTCCGCTCTATCTCGCGGGGAGCGGCAGGACCTTGTGGGCGAGGACGCTCGCAGGTGGACGTGCGGTCTACGTCGGCTACAACGCCGTCGGTCCTCCGACTCCGGCGATGGTTCGGCGGCTGACGCGTCTCGTCGCAGGTCGGGCCGTACGTCGCGTGATCGTGGACGTCCGACTGAACGGCGGCGGGGACAACTCGACGTATGGCCCGCTGACCTCGCTCTTCGGGTCGCCGAGGGTCGATCGCCGCGGCAGGCTGTACGTGCTGATCGGCCGGGCGACCTTCTCCGCGGCGGCGAACTTCGCCGCCGAGCTCGACCGCGACACGCGCGCGATCTTCGTCGGCGAGCCCACGGGAGGAGGGGTTGAGACGTACGGCGACGCGACGTCCGTGCTCCTTCCGGCCACGGGCTGGAACGTCCGCATCGCGGCGAGGTACCACTCGCGCGCCCGCGGGCCGAACGACCGTAGACTCGCGGTCGGTCCCGACCTCGCCGTACCGCTGACGTCAACGGAGTACTTTGCCGGTCGCGACCCGGTGCTCGAGCGCGCTCTCCGCGGCCTGTAACCATCGGCGTCTGCCTATTTCGGGGGATGACCCCTCGTTCGAGGGATTGCAGTCTCCTCACCCGCCCGTAGCGTCAGCAGAGGGGAAGGAACTGCCGACGCTCACCTGGGGAGGGGGGCCGACGTGACAACTGGATCCGACCGATCGGTGCAGATCGAGGTCCTCGTGCGCGAGGACTGTCCGAATCGAGGCATGGCCCTCGTCGTCGTCGAGCGTGTCGTCGACGAGACGGGCGTACCGGCAGAGATTCAGGTCGTCGAGGTTGCCTCGGACGAGGACGCCGAGGCGCACCGCGCGCTCGGGTCGCCGACCGTGCTCGTCGACGGTCGCGACGTCGACCCGCAGCCGAGCGTCAACGCCGTCTTCAGCATCCAGGACCGTATCTACCGCACCGACCGCGGGCCGTGCGGCTGGCCCGACGCCGAGTGGATCCGCGAGGCGCTCCTCCGCGCCGTCGCCCAGACGACCGTCAACTGATTCGAGTTCGTCCCGCGTCCTGAAGCTCGTCGGCGAGGAGCCCGTAGAGCACGCCGTCGACCCATTCGTCGTTACGCCAGTACGCCTTGCGGCGGACACCTTCGCGCGTGAACCCGGAGCGCTCGGCGTGCCGCATCGCCCGCTCGTTGAAGCCGTAGATCTCCATCTGGACGCGGTGGTAGCCCAGGTCGTCGAAGAGGTAGCGCTGGAAGAGCCGCGCCGCCTCGTCTCCGACACGCGCTCCCCGGAAGTCGGGGTGCACCGCGAGGCCACCGAGGTTCGCGATCCGGCTGCGGTTGTTCGCCCGCTCGAAGCGCATCGTTCCGGCGCGCTCGCCGTCGACCTCGACGACGAAGATTCCGAATGCATCCGGCTCGGCGGCGGAGCGTGCGATCTCCGCGAGGAGCTCGTCGTGCTCCTTCGCACGCACGGCCGCGAGGTACGGCTCGACGTCTTCGTGGGTGACGAGCTCGACGAGGAAGTCGACGTCGTCCCCGCTGGCGCGCCGGATCGAGACCATTACGCCGGCTCTTCCTGAACCCTGACGCCGAAGAGCCGCTGACCCGACGCGAGGAGCACGCCGAGCAGGATGAGAGCTAGCCCACCCAGCGCGGCTGCGCTGACCGGCTCGTCGAGCAGGACTGCGCCGTAGGCGACGGCGAAGCCGGGCATCAGGAACGTCACGAGCGACAAGCGGCGGCTCCCGAAGAGCCGGAGGATTCGGAAGAGGAGGAGCTGACCGAGGAAGGTCGGGCCTAGCGCGAGCGCCAGCAGACCTGCGACTGCCGTCGCGCCGGGTGCCTGCGTCGGTGGATCGGCGATCGCGAACGGCAGGAGCGCAATCGCGCCGAAGATCATGGAGCCAGCGGCGAGCACGGGGCCGGGCGTGCCGTGGACGTGGAGCTGACCGTAGATACCGCCGGTGGCGTAGGAAAGCGACGACAGGACGACGGCGAGTGTGCCGGCGACTGCCCAGATGCCGCTACTCGTGTGGACGCCGGTAATGAGCGCGACCCCGCTGAGACCGATCACCAGGCCGAGGATCTGGGGCGTCCGCAGAGGATCGTGCCGAAGGTAGCGCAGGCCCAGGATGGCCACGAAGATCGGCACCGACGCCTGGGCGATCCCGGCGATGCTCGAGTCGATGTGCGTCTCGCCCCAGGCGACGAGCGTCATCGGGAGCGCCGCGTTCACGATGCCGAGCACGAGGCAGGGAATCCACGCGCGCCTGAGCTCTGCGAGCGCGGACGCGGCCCCGGTCCGCTGAGCGAGATACGCCGTCAGCAGTACAGCGGCGATGCCGAGCCGGAGATCGGTCATCGCGGCGGGCGGGATGTCCTCGACCGCGAGCTTGATGAAGAGGTACGACGCTCCCCAGATGGCCGCGAGCACGAAGATCATCGACCAGTACGAGCGCACGGCCGGAGGCTACAGACGGTCTACGATCTGGCCGCGCCGATAAGCTGGCCTCCTGAGCAGCGTGACGGAACAGGCGCTCCATCGCGCACTCGGCCTCACGGACGAGGAGTACGAGCGAATCCGTACGCTTCTCGCGCGCGACCCGAACGACTTCGAGCTCGCCGTCTTCTCGCTGCTCTGGTCGGAGCACTGCGGCTACAAGCACTCGGCGCTCCTGCTGAAGCGCCTGCCGTCGAGCGGGCCGCGCGTGCTGCAGGGGCCCGGCGAGAACGCGGGCGTCCTCGACCTCGGGGACGGCCTCGCCGTGGCCTTCAAGGTCGAGAGCCACAACCACCCGTCCGCAGTCGAGCCCTTCCAGGGCGCCGCGACCGGCGTCGGCGGGATCCTCCGCGACATCGTTGCCATGGGCGCGCGCCCCGTCGCGCTCCTCGACGGCCTGCGCTTCGCCGAGCCCGACTGGCACTTCTCGAGGGCGGTCGGGGGCATCGGCCACTACGGCAACTGCGTCGGTGTCGCGACGGTCGGCGGCGAGGCGGTCTTCGACGAGTCGTACCGCGACAACTGCCTCGTGAACGCGATGTGCGTCGGCCTGCTTCCGGTCGAACGGCTCATGCGCGCGAAGGCCACCATGCCCGGCCACCTCGTCCTCCTGTACGGGGCGACGACGGGCCGGGACGGGATCGGGGGAGCGTCCGTGCTTGCGAGCCAGGAGCTCGACGACGGTTCGGCCGAGAAGCGACCCTCGGTGCAGATCGGCGACCCGTTCACCGGGAAGAAGCTCATCGAGGCCTCGGTGGAGCTCGTCTCGGGCGGGCTCGTGGAGTCGCTCCAGGACTGCGGTGCCGCGGGCATCGCGTCGTCGCTGTCCGAGATGGCCGCGAACCTCGGTATCGACGTGCACCTCGACCGCGTGCCCCTTCGCGAGGATGGGATGGAGCCGTGGGAGGTGATGATCTCCGAGAGCCAGGAGCGGATGGTCGCGATCGTCCGCCCGCAGATGCTCGAAGCCGTCGAGACCGTGCTCGACCGCTGGGAGCTCGAGCACGCCGCGATCGGGGAGGTCACGTCGTCCGGTGCGCTGCGCGCGTTCTGGGAGGACGCGATCGTGGGGGAGATCCCAGCCCGCTATCTCACGGACGAGTGCCCGCGGTACGACATCGAGCAGGAGCAGCGCGCTGCGTCTCCCGAGCCGGAGATCGTCGGGGCGCCGCCCGTCGGCGAGGCACTCCTTGCGCTCATCGGCTCGCCTGCCCTCTCGAGCCGCGAGTTCGTCTTCCGGCGCTACGACCAGCTCGTCGGCTCCCGAACCGTGAGGCGGCCCGGCCTCGACGCGGCAGTGCTCCGGCTACGCCCGTCGCTGCGCGGGCTAGCGGTGTCGCTCGACGGCCAGGGCCGCATCGCACGGCTCGATCCCTTCACCGGCGGCGTGCTCGCTGTCCTCGAGGCGGCGCGGAACGTCGCCTGTGTCGGGGCCGAGCCCCTCGGCGTCACGGACTGCCTGAACTTCGGCAACCCCGAGAAGCCCGAGGTGGGCTGGGAGCTCGCGCAGGCGATCGACGGCATCGCCGCGGCCTGCGAGGCGCTCGGCATTCCGGTCGTCTCCGGCAACGTCTCGCTCTACAACGAGACGAACGGCAGAGCCATCCACCCGACGCCCGTGGTCGGCGCGGTCGGCCTCCTCGGCGACGTGACACGGGTGCCGAAGGGGTGGCGGCAGGGCGATGCGATCTTCGTTGCCTCGGCCTCCGAGGTCTGCCTGGCAGGCTCGGAGTACCAGGCCTGCTTCGGCGAGGTCGGAGGCTCGCCGCTTCACCTCGATCTCGAGGCCGAGGCGCGGCTCGTCTCGTTCCTCTGGCAGGTCGCTCCGCAGGCGACGCTCGTGCACGACACCGCGGAAGGCGGGGTCGCGGTCTGCCTCGCGGAGGCCGCTCTCTTCTCGGGGCTGGGTGCGCGCGTCGATCTCGGAAAGGCGAAGCCGGTCGAGCTCTTCGGCGAGGTGGGGGGTCGTGCCGTCGTCTCGTGTTCCGCGGCCGAGGTCGCCGAAATCGAGCGCATTGCCGAAACGTCGGGCGTTCCGCTCAGCCGGGTGGGAGAGGTCGGCGGGGGTACCCTCCTCGGCGTGGAGCTCCAGCGCCTTCGTAGCGCGTGGGAGAGCGAGGACTGACATGTGTGGTGTGTTCGGGATCCGGTCGGAGGAGCGCGACGTGTCGCGCCTCGCGTACTTCGGGCTGTTCGCGTTGCAGCACCGCGGTCAGGAAGCTGCGGGCATCGCGGTCTCGGACGGACGACGGCTCACCGTGCTCCGCGAGATGGGCCTCGTCGCGCACGTCTTCGACGAGGAGCAGCTCCAGGCGCTTCCCGGCGTGGCGGCGATCGGGCACACGCGCTACTCGACGACGGGCGCGAACAAGTGGGCGAACGCGCAGCCCCTCATCCATCGCGGGCGCGCCCGTACCGTCGCCCTCGGCCACAACGGCAACCTGGTGAACGTCGAGGCGCTGCGCGACGAGCTGATCGGCGACGGGGTGCGCCTCGAGTCCGGGCTCGACTCGGAGCTCATCGCAGCCCTTCTCGCGCGTGACCCGGCGCAGCTTCCCGACGCCGTCGCGGGGACGATGGAGCGACTTGAGGGCGCGTTCTCGGTGACGGCGCTCGTAGGCGGGACGCTCATCGCGTTTCGGGACCCGCGCGGGTTCCGGCCACTCGCTCTCGGCCGCCTCGGGGACGACTGGGTGGTCGCGTCCGAGACGTGCGCTCTCGACCTCATCGGAGCCGACGTCGTGCGCGACGTCCGTCCCGGCGAGGTCGTGTGGGTGGACGACGAGGGGCTGCACGCGGCGCAGGCGGTCCCCGCCGGCCGAAACGCGCTGTGCATCTTCGAGCACGTCTATTTCGCACGGCCCGACTCGCGCGTCGGAGGCGTCGAGGTCCACGGTGCCCGCGTGCGGATGGGGGAGCGCCTCGCGCGGGAGGCCCCCGTCGAGGCCGACCTCGTCATCGGCATCCCCGACTCGGGGACACCTGCCGCGATCGGCTTCTCGAAAGCGTCGGGCATCCCCTTCAACGAGGCACTCATCAAGAACCGCTACGTCGCGCGCACGTTCATCCAGCCCGAGCAGGGCATGCGCGAGCAGGGAATTCGGATGAAGTTCAACCCGCTCGACGAGGTGGCGGGCAAGCGCATCGTCGCGGTCGACGATTCGATCGTCCGGGGGAACACGATGCGGCAGCTCGTCGCCATGCTCGCCGACGCCGGGGCGGCCGAGGTGCACGTGCGCATCTCGTCACCGCCCGTCGTCTCCCCCTGCTTCTACGGCATCGACATGGCCGACGAGGACGAGCTCGCGGCTGCGCACCGCTCCGTCGAGGAGATGCGTGTGCACATCGGCGCGACGTCGCTCCACTACCTCTCGGTCGAGGGCATGCAGGAGGCGACGACGCTCCCGGAGGGCTCGACCTGCCGCGCCTGCTTCACGCGCGACTACCCGACGCGCGTGCCGCCGAAGACCGAGAAGCTCCGCTTCGAACCGGCGCCGGCCTAGCTCACGTCCGCTGGAGCTCGTGCCAGCGGCGATAGCGCACCGCGCGGCGCACGGCGCGAGGGTCGTGGCCCTGCTCGATCAGCTCCTGCCGCACCTCGCCCTCCTGTGCCATGCGCAGGAAGAGCCACGCGATCGCGACGATGGTCACGATCGAGCCCTCGAGCATCATGAGCGAGCCCGCGAGGCTCTGGTCTGCGCTCGGTGAGAGCCCGAGGTAGTCGTCCCCGGTGCGGTAGGAGTCGTAGAACGCCGAGCCGCCCCAGATGAAGACGTTGCCGATGACCGTCGCGACGAGACGAACGCCGACGATGTAGGCGAGCTTAGCGCCGGTGCCGAACCACTCGGGCGCGGGGAGGGTCTCGAGGACCGGGAGCCAGAGCACGATCCCGGCCCCGAAGAACGCGACGTGTTCGAGTGCGTGCACGAGGCTCGAGCTGAGCGCGGCCTCGTACATCCCCGGGAGGTGCCAGAGCACGAGGTTCGTCGCCCAGATCGGGAAGGCGACGAGTGGGTTCGAGAGGACACGCAATCGCATGACCCCGGGCAGCGAGAGGACCGGCCGGAGCAGCGGGCCCGTCAGGCCGGCGAGGAGGCAGAGCGGCGCGAGGTCGCCGAGCAGGAGGTGCTGTGCCATGTGGACGGAGAAGAGCTCCGACTCGCCGATCTCCGCGATCGGCGAGCAGACGGCCAGGACGAGAAGCGCGATACCGAGCGCGTAGAGCGCGATGCGCCAGCCAGGCACGGGTTGCCCGCGGCGGGCGAGCGTGCGGGCGCGGACAGCGTAGGCGCCGGCGATGAGGACGATCGGCGCGAGCTGCAGCGGATCGACTGTCCAGCTCGTCAGCACGGACGGCTGCTCCACGTTCACGGACTGTACGCTCGGACCCGTGGGCGGCGAGCAGACGTACGAGGCTGCCGGCGTCTCGATTTCGACGGCCGATGCCGTCGTCGAGCGACTCCGTGCCGCGGTCGAGTCGACGGGCGCCTCCGGCTTCGGCGCGTTCGCCGGTCTGTACCCGCTCGACGACCGGCGACTCCTCGCGGCCTCGACCGACTCGGTCGGGACGAAGCTCGTCCTCGCCCGGCAGCGGGGGGCGCTTCGCGCCTGCGGAGCCGACCTCGCTGCGCACTGCATCAACGACGTCGCCACGACCGGCGCCGATCCGCTCTTCCTCCTCGACTACATCGCGGCGAACCGGATCGATCTCGAGAGCGTCGCGGAGCTCGTCGAAGGCGCCGCGGGCATCTGTCGCGAGGCGGGCTGCACGCTCGTCGGCGGGGAGACGGCGGAGTTGCCCGGCATCTATCGTGAGGAGGAGCTCGACTTCGCGGGGACCTGCGTCGGACTGGTCGAGCGAGAGCGTCTCGTCGACGGATCGCGGATCGAGGCAGGCGATGCGATCGTGGGGCTTCCGTCGGCCGGCGTGCACGCCAACGGCTTCACGCTCGTCCGCCGGGTGCTCGAGACCGAGGACTACGCGGGGGACGACCTCCTCGCGCCGACGCGCCTCTACCTCTCCGACGTGCGCCGGCTTCGCGAGGGGCACGACGTTCGCGGCCTCGCGCACGTGACTGGTGGCGGCATCCTCGGGAACCTCGCGCGGATCGTGCCGCTGGGGCTACGCGGGGAGATCGACTGGCAGGCGTGGGAGCGTCCGCCGGTCTATGCCTGGCTCGCGCGGCACGTCGTCGAGGACGAGCTTCGGCGTGTCTTCAATCTCGGAATCGGGTACCTCGCCGTGGTGAGCGAGCCGGGGGACGAACTCGTGATCGGGAGGATCGTCGCGGCGTGATCGGCGTTCTCGTGTCGGGCGAGGGCACGAATCTGCAGGCGCTGCTCGATGCCGAGCTTCCAGTGGTCGCCGTTGCGTCGAACGTGGAGGGTGCGCGGGCGCTCGCACGCGCCGAGGCCGCCGGGATCGCGACCGCCGCCTTCCTCGTCTCCGACTTCCCCGACCGCGACGCGCGCGACACCGCGATGGCGGACTGGCTCGAGCGGAGCGGCGTCGAGCTCGTCGTGTGCGCCGGCTACATGCAGCTCCTCCGGCCGTCGTTCCTGGCGCGCTTCCCGCACCGCGTCGTCAACGTGCATCCCGCGCCCCTCCCCGAATTCCCCGGCCCGCATCCGCTCGAGGACGTGCTCGCGGCGGGCGCTCCCGCTGCCGCGGCGACGATCCACTTCGTGGACGATGGCGTCGACACGGGCGAGGTGATCGCGAGCGAGCCCGTGCCGGTCGTCGCCGGGGACACGGTCGACACGCTCCGTGCGCGCGTGCACGAGACCGAGCATGCGCTTCTCCCGATGGTGGTGCGAGAGCTGTGCGCGCTCTGATCTCTGCCTACGACAAGAAGGGCCTCGCGTCGTTCGCAAGGGGCCTCGCGGACCTCGGCTTCGAGCTCGTCGCGAGCGGTGGCACGGCGGCCGAGCTCGAGGAAGCGGGCCTGCGCGTGACCCGCGTGGAGGACGTGACCGGCTTCCCGGAGCTGCTCGACGGGCGGGTCAAGACTCTGCACCCCCACATCCACGCGGGGATCCTGGCGAGGAGTGAGCTCGACGAGGATCGCGCTGCGCTCGCGGAGCACGGGATCGAGCCCTTCGACCTCGTGTGTGTGAGCCTCTACCCCTTCGAGCTCGCCGTCGATCGGCCCGAGCTCGACGAGAAGGGGCTCCTCGAGCTGATCGACGTGGGCGGGCCCTCGCTCCTGCGCGCGGCGGCGAAGAACTTCTCCTCGGTCGTCGTCGTGTGCCGACCGCAGGACTACGACGTCGTGCTCGCAGAGCTGCGCGCGGGCGGACGCACGACCAGCCCGGAGCTCCGCCGCCGGCTCGCCGCGACCGCCTTCACGAGGACCGCCGCCTACGAGTCCGCTATCGCGCGCTGGTTCCAGCGCGGCGACGACCTTCCCGAGACGTTCGTCCCGTCGTTCGACCGGACGCTCGAGCTCGAGTACGGCGAGAACCCGCACCAGCGGGCTGCGTACTACGCGGAGCGAGGCACGAGGACGCACCTCCTCTCCTTCGTCGAGCAGCTCCAGGGCAAGGCGCTGTCCTTCAACAACCTGAACGACCTCTCCGCTGCCAGGCTGCTCGTCAACGAGCTCGACAGACCAGCCGCCGTGATCGTGAAGCACGCGAACCCCTGCGGCGTCGGGATCGCCGCGACCGTCGAGGAGGCGTACGCGAAGGCGCTCGCCGCCGATCCCGTCTCCGCGTACGGAGGGGTCGTCGTCCTGAACGGCGCGGTGTCCGAAGCGCTCGCCGAGCAGCTCGCGGCGCAGTTCGTCGAGGTGCTGTTCGCCCCCGCCTACGACCCGCGAGCGCTGGACGTCCTCGCACGGAAGACCGCGCTGCGCGTGCTCGAGCACCGCGAGCAGCGGGCGCGCGACGAGGACGAGCGCGACTACCGGCGGGTCCTCGGCGGTCTGCTCGTCCAGACGCGGAACCGCGAGCAGCTCGACGGACGGAGCGCGGATGTGATTTGCGGCGAGGTGACCGCCGACCGGTGGGACGACCTCCTGTTCGCCTGGCGCATCGTGAGGCACGTCGCCTCGAACGCGATCGTGATCGCGCGAGGCGGCCAGACGCTCGGAATCGGCGCGGGTCAGATGAGCCGGGTGGATGCCGTGCGGCTCGCGATCGAGAAGGCGCGCGCGCTCGGCCATGTGCTCGAAGGTGCGGTCCTCGCCTCGGACGCGTTCTTCCCCTTCGCCGACGGCCCGCAGCTCGCCCTCGACGCCGGCGTCATCGCGTTCATCCAGCCCGGCGGCTCCAAGCGCGACGACGAGGTCACCGAAGCGGTGGCCGGCGCCGGAGCGGCGATGGTCTTCACCCATCGCCGGCAGTTCCGGCACTAGCCGACGGCTAGGCCCAGGGCAGCGAGTCCCAGTACGGCGGACGCTCGATACGCTCGTCCGGGTAGCCGGCGTACGCTTCGCGCGGGGACGTCGTGGCGACCTCGACGCCGGCCTGGTGGCGCCGCGCGAGCTCGGAGACGGGGTAGCGGATGGGCCGTCCGGGCCGTCGCGTGCCGGTCATGAGGACGACGCACGGGCCCTCTCCGGCCCCCACGAGGATGTGCTCCGTGTCCGGCGGGCAGTGGAAGAAGTCCCAGGCGCGCAGCCGTCGTTCCTCGCCTTCGACGAGGAGGAGGCACTCCCCGTGGAGCACGAGGAAGTCCTCCTGCGTGTCCTCACCGTGGTACAGCCCGTTCGGCTGCCCGGGCTCGAGGACGGCGAGCCTGAACCCGAGCTCGGCGAACTCCGCGTCGGGCGACTCGAACACGCAGTCCGCTCCGAAGACGTCGTGGATCAGCCAGGCGGCATCGCGAACGTTCACGACGAACCAACCGCCGGTCGCGGGTGCCAACCCCGACCCGTAGTCCTCGAGGCGCGCCTCGTCGGTCACAGTCGCGAACCCTAGCGGGGTCGGATCCGAGGTCGGAACGGTGCCGAGTAGGCTTCCCGGCCGATGGCGCGCCGCGACTTCCCCACCGTGCTCGAGCTCGTGGGGCACACGCCGATCGTCCGCCTCGCGCGACTGAGCCGTGACGTGCCCGGCGAGCTTCTCGCGAAGCTCGAGTACCTGAACCCCGGCGGCTCGGTGAAGGACCGCATCGGGCTGGCGATGGTCGAGGCGGCGGAGCGTGACGGGCGCCTGCGGCCAGGCGGGACGATCGTCGAGCCGACGTCGGGGAACACGGGCGCGGGGCTCGCGATGGCGGCGGCGCTGCGCGGCTACCGCTGCATCTTCGTCATGCCGGACAAGATGAGTCAGGAGAAGATCTCGATGCTCCGCGCGTACGGTGCCGAGGTCGTCATCACGCCGACGGCCGTCCACCCGCACTCGCCGGAGAGCTACTACGCGGTCTCGGACCGCCTCGCCGAGGAGATCCCGGGCGGCTTCAAGCCGGACCAGTACTCGAACCCGGCGAACCCCGAGGCACACTACGAGACGACGGGGCCCGAGCTGTGGGGGCAGACCGACAACGGTGACATCGACGCGGTTGTCATCTCGGTCGGGACGGGCGGCACGATCACCGGCGTCGGCCGCTACTTCAAGGAGCACGGCTCGAGGGCGCGGATCGTCGCCGTCGACCCCGAGGGCTCGATCTTCACTGCGGACGCCGAGCATCCGGAGGGCCCGTACCTCGTCGAGGGAATCGGCAAGGAGTGCTGGCCGGACACGCTCGACGCGTCGGTCGTCGACGAGTGGGTGCGCGTCTCCGACCGCGACTCGTTCCTCACGGCGCGGCGGCTCGCTCGCGAGGAAGGCCTCCTCGTGGGAGGCTCGACGGGATCGACCGCGTGGGCGGGCATACAGGTGGCGCGAAGGCTCGGTCCCGAAGCGCGTGTCCTCATGCTGTTCCCGGACTCCGGCCGCTCGTATCTCTCGAAGTTCTACGACGACAACTGGATGATTCAGTACGGCTTCCTCGAGCGGACGACCCCCCAGCCCGTCGTCGAGGAGGTTCTCCGCTTCCGCCGCGCGGGACACGAGGTTCCGGACCTCGTCACCATCGGCTCGCACGAGAAGGTCGGCGCGGCGATCGACGCGATGCAGCGGTACGCCATCTCGCAGCTCCCGGTGGTGCGGGCCGAGCCCGTCGACTCCCTGGCCGACGTCGTGGGGTCGCTGCAGGAGCGCGAGCTCCTCGACCGCGTGTTCAGGAACGCGGACGCGCTCAACGAGGACGTCGCGGTCGCGATGCAGCCGCCGCTGCCCGCAGTCGATGCCGACGCGTCCGTCGACCAGGTCTACGAGGGGCTATCGGGCGGGAGTGGGGCGGTCGTCGTCGTCAGCGCCGGCCGGCCGGCCGGGATCCTCACGCGCTCTGATCTGCTGGAGTTCCTCGCTGCGCGACGCGGGCAGGTCGAGCGCTCGCCCTAGGGAACTCCGCGCGGATCGCGACGTAGACGGCGGCGATCACGAGCGCCGCGCCCGCGAGCGTCCACGGGCTCGGGCGCTCGCCGAGGAAGGCCATCCCGAGCGCGATTGCGACGAGCGGGTTCACGTACTGGTGTGTGACGACGAGCGAGATGGGAGCGACCCGCAGAAGCCACGCGTAGGCCGAGAACCCCACGAGCGAGCCCATCACGACGAGGTACGCCCACGCGAGGATCGAGTCGAGCGCGAACGTGTCCGAGCCCAGCTGTCCGTACTCCCCGAACGCGAGCGCGCCGACGAGGAGGAACGCGCCGCCCAGTGCCATCTCCCAGGCCGTCGCGACGAACGGGTTCCGCGGGAGTGGAATGCGCTTCGAGAGGAACGAGCCGGTCGTCCACGAGAACGAGGCGCTGATCATCACCGCCAGGCCGAGCGCGGTCGAGCCCGCTCCGAGGCCCGGTGCGACGACGAGGACAAGGCCGACGAGGCCACCGAGCGTGCTGAGGCGCGTCGCGCGAGCGGGGTTCTCGCCGGCGAGGAGGCGGAAGCCGATGATCTGCAGCGGAACCGTGCCCGCGATCATCGCCGCGACGCTCGAGTCGATGCGCGTCTCGGCCACGTGGACGAGGCCCACGCCGAGCGCGAGCAGGAATCCCCCGGCGATCGCACTGGCACCGAGCTCGCGGCGCGAGACGCGGAGCGAGGTACCGCGCCAGGCGAGGATCGCGGCGAGGAGGAGCGCAGCCGTCAGGAACCGCGAGCCCGCGGCGAGGAGCGGCGGCATCGTATCGACCGCGATCTTGATCCCGAAGTACGTCGAGCCCCAGACGAGGTAGACGACGACGAGGGCGATCCAGACGTGCTTGACGGGCGCGGTCACGACAGCAGAAACGTGGCGGAGGCCATGGACGTGAGAACGCACAGCGTCGCCCGCACACTCCGCGCTGACGATTCGAGCTGCTGCTCGGATCGACCGCTGGTGCTAATCCCAGCGCCGCGACAGGCGGAAGGCGGCGTTGATCAGCCCGACGTGACTGTACGTCTGCGGGAAGTTCCCGCTCTGCTCCAGCGTCTCCGGGAGGATGTCCTCGGAGTAGAGGCCGAGGCCGTTGTCGAGGGTGAGGAGACGGTCGAAGAGCTCGCGGGCCTCTTCGGTGCGGCCGATGAGGGCGAGCGCCTCGACGAGCCAGAACGTGCACACGGTGAACGCCGCCTCCATGTGGCCGAAGTCGTCCTGGACGGAGTAGCGGCGGAGGAGGCCACCGTCGACCGACAGCGCCGCGCGGGTCGCGTCGACGTGACGTGACGCGCGCGGATCGTCCTCCCCGAAGTAGCCGAGGTGGACGGCGAGGAGCAGCGCGGCATCGAGCTGCGGCTCACCGGCGACCTGGGTGATCGCGCCGATCTCCTCGTTCCAGCAGCGCGTCTCGAGCAGCTCGGCTGCACGCGCCTCGACGTCGCGGGCGTGCCCGGCGAGCTCGGGTGCATCGAGTGCGTCCGCGACCTCGGCGGCGCGCCGCGATCCCGCCCAGTGCATGAGCACGGAGAAGCTGTGCAGTCGGGTCTTGCCGCGGAACTCCCAGAGGCCCGCGTCCGGCTCCTCGAGGCGGGCGTCCATCTGGCCGACCAGGCGCTCGATCATCTCGACCGCCGTGTGGCGCGGAACCTCCCCGACGAAGCGCGCGTCGAGGAACAGGCGGCTCACACCCAGCACCATCTCTCCGTAGACGTCGTTCTGGACGTGCTCGAACGCCTGGTTGCCGATCCGCACGGGCCCGTCGCCGTTGAACCCCGCGAGGTGGGTCAGCTCACGCTCGTCGGCGACCGAGTCCCCGTTGATCCGGTACGCGGGCTGGAGCACCCCGTCGCGCTCCTCGCCGAGGTTGCGAAGGTACTCGAGGAAGTGCTCCATCTCCTCGGAGTGCCCGAGCCGCTCCAGCGCGTTCAGCGTGAAGTACGCGTCACGCAGCCAGCAGAAGCGGTAGTCCCAGTTCCTTCCCGATCCGGGGTACTCGGGCAGGCTCGTGGTCGTCGCCGCGAGCAGCGCGCCCGTGTCCTCGTACTGGTGGAGCTTGAGCGCGAGTGCCGAGCGGACGACCTCCTGCTGGTAGTCGCGCGGCACGCGCGTGCCCTTCACCCAGCGTCGCCAGTAGTCGAGGGTGCGCTCGAGGAAGCGCTCTGCCGTTTCCTCGAGCCCGGCCTCGAGCGGCTCTCCCCAGGTGAGCACGATGTGGCGCTCGCGCTCGAGCAGGAAAGGACGCTCGTCCTCGACGTACGTGAGCGGAACGTTCGTCGTCAGCCGGACCGGCGTCGGGAAGCCCGTGAACTCGATGTGGTTGGACGCGCGCCAGCGCCCGATCTCCTGGAGGCCGTACTCGTACGTGGGACGGCAGCTCACGCAGGCCCGGGGCTCTCCCGAGATCGGCCGCAGGATCCGGACGAGCATCGACGGCTTGAAGAAGCGGTCGTAGAGCTGGAAGCGCGGCGCGAAGTCGATGAGCTCGAACACGCCGTCCTCGCCGCTCCACACGGTGCGCAGGACGTTCGTGTTCTCGATGTATTCCTGCTCGACTTCCGTCGCGTCGACGCCTTCGATGGCGAACGCGCCACCCTTCTCCCGGTCGAGAATCGGCCCGAAGACGAAGCTCGAGTCGGGGCGCGGCCAGCACAGCCACTCCACCGATCCTTCCTTGAGGAGGGCGCTGTACGAGCAGTTCCCGATGATGGCGAGGCCGTTGGTCATGCATGAAGCTATTCGCGAAGCCGTAGCTTGTACCTACTCAGACGCGGTTCGAAGGAGGACAAGTGGCGCGCCACGCGGGACATCACGGACTCGTCATCGCGAGCAACCGCTTGCCCGTGAGGCTGACGACCGAGGGCGGAACGGTGCAGGTGTTGCCGAGCCCCGGAGGGCTCTCGGCCGCGCTGTCGGCGTTCCGGGGCGACGCCACCTGGGTCGGCTGGCCCGGAGCGGTGATCCCACAGGGCCGGCAGAAGCGGGTCCGCGCGCGGCTCGCGAAGGACAACCTGTACCCGGTCTTCCTCTCGGCCGAGGACGAGGAGGACTTCTACAACAGGGTCTGCAACGACACGCTCTGGCCGCTCTTCCACTACTTCGCGGAGCGGCTTCGGATCACGCCCGAGGCGTGGGCGCGGTACGTGGAGGTCAACGAGCGCTTCGCCGAGACGATCCTCGCACACTGCGAGCCGGACTCCCGCGTCTGGGTGCACGACTTCCACCTCATGCTCGTGCCGGCGCTGCTGCGTGCTCGAGCTCCGAGGCTCTCGATCGGGTTCTTCCTCCACATCCCGTTCCCGTCCTCCGAGGTGTACCGCCTCCTGCCCGCGCGCGACCAGCTGCTCCGCGGCGTTCTCGGAGCCGACTACGTCAGCTTCCAGGTGGGCGACTATGCGCGGCACTTTCGCTCGTCGTGCCTGCGGATCCTCGGCATCGACTCCGAGCCGGACTGGCTCGAGCTCGACGACCGTCGCGTCGGCATCGGAGTGGACCCGATCGGCATCGACGTCGACGGCTTCCGCGAGGTGATCGCCGACCCGGAGACGGAACGGCTCCTCGCCGATCTCGAACGGCAGTACGAGGGCCGCCGGCTCATCCTCGGAGTCGAGCGGCTCGACTACACGAAGGGCATCCCTCAGAAGCTGCACGCGTTCGAGCGCTTTCTCGAGCAGGATCGCGAGCGTGCGCGCACGACGACGATGATCCAGGTCGTGGTGCCGTCGCGGCTCGAGAGCCCCGAGTACCGGGCACAGCGCGACGAGATCGAGCTCCTCATCGCGCGCATCAACGGACGGTTCGCGCGGCCCGGCGTCACGCCCGTCGAGTACATCCACCGCGACATCTCGAAGCCTGCGCTCGTCGCGCTCTACCGCCGCGCGGACGTGATGATGGTGACGGCGTTGCGCGACGGCATGAACCTCGTCTCCCAGGAGTTTGTCCTCTGTCAGTCGGAGCCGGGGCTGCCGAGCCGGTGGCGGGGCGCGCTGCTCCTCTCCGAGCTTGCGGGATCGGCCCAGGTGCTTCCGGGGGCGCTCCTCGTGAACCCGTGGAACGTCGACGGCGTCGTCGAGCACCTCGCGGGTGCGCTCGAGCTGCCCGCGCGGGAGCGCCAGCGGCGCCTCGAGACGATGGCGAAGCGCGTCGAGGCTCTCGAGAGCCGCCGCTGGGCCGAAGGCTTCCTGACGAGGCTCGGACGCTACTCGCAGCGCGAGCGCCGCGTCCGCCGGCCGCCGACGGTCGACGTCGCGATCGAGGAGCGGCTCGGCCGTCGGTTCGCGCGCGCCCGAAGGCGCACGATCATGCTCGACTACGACGGGACGCTCAGGGAGCTCGAGCTCCACCCGGACCTCGCCCAGCCGACCCCCGAGATCCGGGCGCTCCTCCGTTCGCTCGCAGGCCTCCCGGATACGGACGTCCACATCGTGAGCGGCCGTCGGCGACGGAATCTGGAGCAATGGTTCGGTCGGCTGCCGGTCTTCCTCTCGGCGGAGCACGGGTACCTCGCCCGGGCCCCGGGGGGCGAGTGGGAGACGCTTCTCGAGCTCGACCTCTCCTGGCTGCGCCCGATCGAGCGGCTCCTGCGGCGCGTCGCCGCGGACGTTCCGGGTGCGCACGTCGAGCGCAAGTCGTGCAGCGTCGCGTTCCACTACCGCCAGGCGGAGCCGGAGTACGGCTCTTGGCGCGCGCGCGAGCTCCTGAACGACCTCCACCAGCATCTCGCGGGCGCGCCCGCGGAGATTCTCGCGGGGCACCAGGTCGTCGAGATTCGCGCGCTCGGGGTGGACAAGGGCGTCTACGTCCGCCGCATCTTTCCCGACGGCAGCAAGGAGTCGACCCACTTCGTCCTCGGCCTCGGCGACGACCGCACCGACCACGACCTTCTGGACGCGTTGCCCACAGGGTCGGTGGCGGGCCACGTCGGGGGTTTGCTTCCGAGCACGCGCAGCGACGGTCGGCGCGATGACATCCACCTGGTCGGCCCGGGCGAGGTCCGCGCGTTCCTCCGCTTCCTCGCGGCGAGCGGGACCCCTCCAGGCTAGTGATCGGTGGGCCGGTGGCGGACCTCGCGGTAGATCGCGAAGCTCCACCAGCGCCACGCCGCGAAGGCGAAGAACGCGACCGCCGTGGCGACCGCCGTCCACGTCCCGAAGATGCGCTCCGTCACGAGGTAGAGGACGCCCGTGAGGGACAGCGCGGCCGCTACCGTCCCGGCGATCGCCTCGCGGTTCCCTTTCCGCAGGATGTGGTCCTTGTCCCCCTCGCGGAAGCGCAACCGGTGGTGCGCGGCGGGGGCGAGGAAGAGGACGAGGGCCGCCGCAGTGCTCAGAAGGGTCGCGTAGTAGACGTAGCGCTCGAAATCGTGCAGTCGTCGGAACTCGGCGGTGAAGGTGACGGCGAGGAGGAAGCCGAGGAGGACGGTGGAGCCCGGGATGAGCGCCCGCAGCTCCTGGAGCAGCTCGCCGAGCTCGCGCTCGAGCCGCCGCTTGTGCTCCTCGACGCTCTCCGGGCGCTCGAGGTCCGGGTCGACCAGGCTCACGCGAAGAGACCGACCGGCCGCCGAAAGGCGGCGGCGTGCCCGCGGGCGTTGGCCTCGCGTAGCTCCGCCTCGTCGAGCGCGCCGATCCGCTCGAGCAGCGCGAGCTCGTCCCGCAGGTGCGTCCGCATCATCTCCGGGCCGTCCGTCGCGACGGTGAAGGGAACGTCGTGCCGTACGAACGCGCGAACCGTCTCACGTAGCGCCTCTTCGTCGGCGAGCGCCTTCGTGAGGAGGTTCGACGTGGGGCAGATCTCGAGGACGATCCCGATGTCGCGGATCGCGGCCATGAGCTCCGAATCCGCGGCGGCGAGGATCCCGTGGCCGATCCGATCCGGGCGCAGCCTCTCGACGACCTCGCCGATCTCCTCGCGCCCCATGTCGCCACCCTCTTCACCGACGTGGATGGTCACGCCGAGCCCGGCCTCGCGCGCCGTCTCCACCAGCGACTCGAGCTGCGTGTAGTCGTAGCGCTCGCCTCCCGGGCGCGGGCCGGCGATGTCGACGCCCACGATCCCGCGGCTCGCCCAGCGCATCGCCTTCTCGACGATGATCTCGTTGAGCCGGACGTCGAATGTGCGATCCATCATGAGGATGAGCCCGGCTCGGACCTGCGGGTACTCGATGCTCGCGCGATCGACCCCCCGGATCGCGGCCAGGATGATGTGGTCGAGATCGCGCTCGCCTCCTCGGTTGCGCTTCATCGGGTTGAAACGGAGCTCGAGCGTCGTGATCCCCTGCGAGCGGTAGGCGCCGCCGATCGCTCCGTGTACCGAGCGCTCGACCGCGATCGGCGACGACTGGATCAGCTCCGTCCAGTGGTAGATGCCGTCGAGCGCGTCGAGCCCCTGCACTCCGCGCGGATCGGACACCGTGACGAGCGCGTCGAACTCCCAGTAGTCCTTCACCGGAAGGGCGATTCCCTGCTCGTGCGCGATGCTCCAGAGGATGTCCGAGGCGACCGAGCCGCCGAGATGGGTGTGCAGCTCGGCGAGGCCTTCGCCCTCGAGGATCATGCGGCGAGTCTAGTTAGTCTCGATTCGCATGAGCCCCAACCGACTCGCGGTCAGCGCGACGAACCACTGCCTCACGGGTTGTGGCATCGGCGAGGTCCTGGGCATGGTCCTCGCAACGTGGTGGGGATGGGGCAACACGGCGTCGATCGCGCTCGCCATCGCACTCGCGTTCCTCTTCGGGTACTCGCTGACGCTGGTCCCCCTCCTGCGTGCAGGGACGGCTCTCGGCACCGCGATCGGGGTCGCGCTCGTCGCCGACACGTTCTCGATCCTGACCATGGAGGCCGTCGACAACGCGGTGTTGCTCGTGTGGCCCGGCGCACTCGACGCCGGCCTCGCCGACGCACTCTTCTGGATCTCGCTCGCGATCTCGCTCGCGGTCGCCTGGGGACCGACGTTCCTCGTGAACCGCGCGCTCATCAGGCGCGGGAAAGGGCACGCGCGCGCGCATGCGGCGCACGGCCACGCCCACTAGGGCGAGCCGTCGGCGACTCGCCTAGACTCCGCAACGTGACCGCGATCATCACGAGCCGCTTCCGTGGCCGGCCGACGCGCTCGCAGCGCGCGGCCGACGCCGCTTCGTAGCCAGCACTTCCTTCGCACAGCGGAGCTCGCGACCGAGCTCGTCCGCGACGCCCAGATCAGGGCGACCGACCTCGTGCTCGAGATCGGTGCAGGACAGGGGCGCCTCACCGAGGCGCTCGCGCGGGTCGCGAACCGAGTCATTGCCATCGAGGTCGACGGGGCACTCGGGCGGGCTCTGCACGGGCGCTGGGAGAACGTCGACGTCGTCGTGGGCGACGCAACGACGGTCGAGCTCCCGGTCGACCCGTTTCGCGTCGTCTCCAACGTGCCGTTCCACCGAACGACCGACCTCATGCACCTCCTGCTCGACGACCCTCGAGGAGGGCTCGTGCGGGCGGATCTCATCGTGCAGTGGGACGTAGCCGTCAAGCGCGCGGTGCCGTGGCCGAGCTCGGTCAACGGCGTCGTCTGGAGCGCGTTCTGGGAGACGAGCCTTGCGCGCCGGCTACCGCGTAGCGCCTTCACGCCCAGACCGGCGGTCGATGCCGGCGTGCTCGTCCTCCGCCGGCGGGCCTCCCCGCTCGTCGAGCCGGGCGCGGTGGCTGCCTACCGACGTTTTGTCGCCGCCGGCTTCCGCAAGGGTCTCGGCCACGTCGCAGGCGCTCGCGGCTGCCGCCCCGCGCGAGGTCGGATTGCGCGCGATCTCGACGCCCACGAATGGGCGTCGCTCTTCACCGATACGAGATGAACGTGCCCCTCAGGCCGTCTTGACCCAGGGCCGCGGGTTCGGGAGCGGCGTGAGGATCGGCTCGACCTGGGCGCGCAGGTGCTCGAAAGCGGGCGGCAGGATGAGCTCCTCGCCCAGGTGCTCCGGATTCTCGTCCAGCGAGAAGCCCGGCCCGAGCGTCGCGATCTCGAAGAGGATCCCGTTCGGCTCCCGGAAGTAGATCGAGCGGAACCAGAAGCGGTCGATGATCGGCGACGGGTGCATGCCCGCCGAGGTGACGCGCGCGTGCCAGTTCTCGTGATCCTCGATCGACGAGGCCCACGCGACGTGGTGCACCGTCCCCGCGCCACCGATGCCGCGCTCGGCAGGGGGATCGTCGTACGCGTAGCGGCCGCCGCGGGTGGGGCCACGTGCCTCCCACGTCTCGTCGCCCACGGGTGTGAAGCCCAGCGTCTCTTCGAGGACTTCCCGGCTCGCGCCCGGCGCGGCCGCGAAGGCGCGGACCGCGTCGAACCCCTGCAGCGCGAGCTCGGCGGGCACGTCCGGATACTCCGCGACGAGGGGTGCGTCGTCGACGGTGGAGACGACGAAGCGGTGCCGCAAGCCCTCGGGGTCCTCGAAGGCGAGGCCGTCCTCGGCGCGCGCGATCACGTCCGCCTCGCCCGCGAGGCGCTCCTCCCAGAAGTCGAGCGCCGCGTCCGATGCGACGCGCCACTCGACCGTGTGCACCATGCCCGCGCCAGCACGGCCGCGGCGGACGCCCGGGTACTCGAAGAACGTGATGTCACTCCCCGGCGTGCCCGCCTCGTCGGCGTAGAACAGGTGGTAGACCGTCGGATCGTCCTGATTGACGGTCTTCTTGACGAGGCGCAGTCCGAGGACACGCGTGTAGAAGTCCACGTTGCGCGGGGCGTCGCCCGTGATGCAGGTCACGTGGTGGATGCCGTCGAGCGTCATCGCATCCACCCTAGCTGGGGACACCATCGTTAGTCTCCCGCGGGTGAAGATCGGGATCGTCGTCCCGTTCTCGTGGTCGTTCTGGGGTGCCGTGGTGGAGCATGCGGAGCTGCAAGCCGCCGCACTCGAGGACCTGGGCCACGACGTCCGCCTCGTCATGGGGAACGATCCGCCCGGCCAGTTCACGCGCGTCCTTCACCCTCGGGTCGGTCGGCACGGCCATCCGCCAGCGAACGTCGTCCCCGTCGGACGCTCCGTGATCGTCCCCGCGAACGGGTCGCTGCCGAACATCGTCCTTTCGCCGCGCTCCTACTCCCGGACGGTGAGAGCGCTCGAGCGTGAGTGCTTCGACGTGCTCCACCTCCACGAGCCGATGACACCGACGATCTGCCTGACCGCCCTCATCCGCGCGCGGTGCCCCCTGGTGGCGACGTTCCACGCGTCCGGCGACCTCGGCTGGATGCGGTACGGCGGCCCGCTCTGGGGCTTCCTCATCGATCGGATCGACCACCGCATCGCCGTCTCCGAGCGCGCAAAGGCGTCGCAGGAGCGATGGCTCCCGGGCACGTACGAGGTCGTCCCCAACGGCGTGCTCGTGCCGCCGACCGCGGAGCCCGGTGGTCGCGAGCACAGGGTGGTCTTCGCCGGGCGCCACGAGCCGCGCAAGGGGCTGCACGTGCTGCTTCGAGCCTGGCCCGAGATCCGCCGCAGGACGAACCTCCGACTGACCGTG